>JBNMNB010000248.1:0-10945 GCA_051270635.1 Verrucomicrobiales bacterium
CTGCCAGATCTCCCGACCTGTATCCGGATCATAGGCCCGAATGCGGTTGGTCGCGTTGACCACGATCTGCCGGGTTCCTTTGTGCTCGATCAGCAATGGCGTCGACCAGGACGTGGGCTCATCCCGTGCCGTGCGCCATTTTTCCACGCCCGTTTTCTTATCGAAGGCGACGATGAACGATTGCTGTTCATGGTCCCAGTTGATGATCAATTTGTCTCCCGCAAAAACAGGTGATGCCCCTTCCCCGTGCGCATGCCGAGTATGCATCAATCCCAGATCCTGCTTCCACACTGGTTTTCCTGCCATATCGAGGCAATGCACGCCGCGCGAGCCAAAGAATGCATAAACGTGCTGCCCATCTGTGACGGGTGAATTTGATGCCAGACTGCCACTAACATGCCCACCTTCGTGAGGGAAATTTCTACCAACACTAGTGCGCCATAGCTCTTTGCCATCGACACGGTTCAGACAGATGACGACAAACTCAAAATGGTGCGTCACTGGATCATTGTCGTGCGAGCCTGGCGCCTGATCGAACACCGGCGGTTGTGCCTCACCTACCGGGATGGCTGCAGTTACGATCACTTTGCTGCCCCAGATGACAGGCGACGAGTGCCCCTTTCCGGGCAGCTCTACCTTCCACGCCACATTTTGCTCCTCACTCCACTCCTGCGGTGGGTCTGCCAAGTCAGAAACTCCCTGACCATCGGGCCCACGCCACTGTGGCCATTGATCAGCCAGCTCAATATCGTCTGCCACGACGGCGGCCGGAGTGATCCCACCAACGATGACGCCAGCCAGAATCGTTCGAATACAGGAAAAATTCGCAACCATTGGAAGAAATCCTGCCAGAATCAACATGGTTAATCCATTGATCTTTGCTTCAAATTCCCTGAAGTATGAATGCTGGCAACAGCCTCATCACACATCTGAATACTCCCATGGGAAACAACGCAAAAGGCGACAAATCGACGCAGAAACCTGAAACTTCGACTGAAAAGCTGGACTTTATTCGGCAGATCATCGCCGATGATGTGCAAAGCGGCAAGCATCCCAGCCCTGTCACCCGTTTCCCGCCCGAGCCCAACGGCTACCTGCATATCGGTCACGCCAAGGCGCTGTGCCTCAGCTTTGGTGCTGCGGAAGAGTTCTCAGGACGCTGCCATTTGCGCATGGATGACACTAATCCAGCGAAGGAAGACGTTGAGTATGAAAATGGCATCAAACGCGATGTCGAATGGCTGGGGTTCCAGTGGGGCGACCACTTGTATCATGCGTCCGACTACTACGAGAAGCTGTATACATTTGCGCTTCACCTGATCACTGAAGGACTCGCTTACGTCGATAGTTCGACTGCCGATGAAATCCGCACTGCCAGGGGAACACTTACAGAACCAGGGAAACCCACACCGTTCCGCAATCGATCGATCGAGGAGAATCTGGATCTTTTCAAGCGTATGCGTGCCGGTGAATTCGCCGATGGCGAGCATGTGTTGCGGGCGAAGATCGATATGGCGTCGCCGAATCTCAACATGCGCGATCCTGTGATCTATCGCTTGCAGAGGGTCTCTCATTACCGCACCGGCGATACCTGGTGCATTTATCCGCTTTACGATTTTGCGCATCCGCTTTCCGATGCGCTCGAAGGCGTCACGCATTCGCTTTGCTCACTGGAATTCGAGAACCATCGGCCGCTTTACGATTGGTGCATTGCGCACTGTCCGATTCCAGGAGTAGTGCCTCGACAGATCGAATTCGCCCGGCTCAGCCTGACGAATACCGTCATGAGTAAGCGCAAGCTGCTGCAGTTGGTGCAGGAAAAGCTGGTCAATGGCTGGGATGATCCGCGCATGCCCACGCTGTCAGGAATGCGCCGACGCGGTTATCCGGCGGCAGCCATTCGCAATTTCTGCAAAACGATCGGCCTTACAAAGTTCAACAGCCTGACAGATCTTGCGCTTCTTGAGCATAGCGTCAGGGAATCATTAAATAAAACCGCACCGCGCTTTATGGCAGTGTTAGCTCCGCTCAAGGTGGTCATCACCAACTGGCCAGACGGACACACTGAAGAAATGCACGCGGTCAACAATCCGGAAGATCCCGAGGCTGGAAAGCGGCCAGTTTCTATCGGCAAAGAAATCTTCATCGAACAGGACGACTTCATGGAAGATCCGCCGAAAAAGTATTTCCGCCTCCGTCCCGGTGGAGAAGTGCGCCTTCGCTATTCCTACTGCATTATCTGTCAGGAGATCATCAAAGATGCCGACGGTAATATCACTGAACTGCACTGCACCTACGATCCAGACACTCTCGGCAAAAACCCCGAAGGCCGCAAGGTCAAGGCTGCGATCCACTGGGTCAGCGCCAGCCACGCGATCAATGCGGAACTTCGCCTCTACGATCGGCTGTTCACACATGAGACGCCGGATTCCGCTGAAGGAGACTTCAAAGACTACATCAATCCAGATTCCGTAGAAATTTTGACCACGGCAAAGCTCGAACCTGCGGCTGGCAACGTCGAGCCCGGCACCACCGTACAATTCGAGCGCACCGGCTACTTCTGCGCAGACACAGACCACATCCCAGGCGACAAGCCGATCTTCAACCGCACCGTCAACCTCAAAGACAGTTGGGCGAAAGCGCAAGCCAAGGGATAACCGGCCAAGGAATATAATCCGTCAGATCCGTCAGCGTTTTCCTTGTAAAGCGTTCTCAGGTCTGCCTAAATGCGACCTCACGTCGATTTACCACACCCAGTTCTATGAGTTCCCCATCTTCTACCAGTTCTAAAGTCCCTCGCCTTTGCATAATGATGTTCATCCAGTTCTTTATCTGGGGAGCATGGTACACGATGGTCGGCCAATACCTGACGAAGGTTGGTATGGGCGATGCGATCGGCTGGGTTTACACCGTTGGGCCCATCGCAGCAGTCATCGCGCCGCTGTTTCTTGGTATGATCGCTGACCGTTTCTTTGCCAGTCAGCGAGTTCTTGCCGTTCTCATGGTCATTGGTGGAATTGCCATGTTCCTTGCTCCTGGCATTGCCCGCTCGTGCGGGGAGGCCTGGGCAGCGACGTTGGCAGGATGGGAGGCACAAGGCTTGGACAAAACCGAACAAATGGGGACTGGATTTTTGATCTTTCCCCCGTTGATGAAAGACCATTTACCGTTCATCGGGATCTTGCTTTTGCACATGGTTTGTTACATGCCGACTCTTGGCCTCACAAATTCGATCGCATTTCAGAACATTGAAAATGGCGAGAAACAATTTCCCATTGTTCGTGTCTTCGGAACCATCGGCTGGATCGTTGCCGGTGTCATTTTAGGAACAGTTCTCAAGTTGGATGAAACCGCTACTCCTCTCTACGTGACAGGCGTCGCCTGCTTAGTTCTCGCTGTGTTCGCACTATTCCTTCCCCACACTCCACCGCCAGCAAAAGGCAAAAAAACTACACTAGCTGAAGCTTTAGGCCTTGGGGCAGTGAAGATGTTGAAAGACCGTTCATACCTGGTTTTCATGGTTGCCTCCATGCTCATATGTATCCCCTTAGCTGCCTATTACGCGATCGCAGCCGTTTACATTAATCACGCAGGATTTGCTTCGGCTGGAGGAATCATGACATGGGGACAGATTTCCGAAATTGTATTCATGCTTCTTATTCCGTTCTTTTTCTCGCGACTTGGAGTGAAATGGATGCTGGCAATCGGGATGGCGTGCTGGGTGATTCGCTACGGTTTGTTTTCAATGGGTGCTACAGACGGAGTCCGAAGCTACATTTTCCTTGGCATTCTCCTTCACGGCATCTGTTACGACTTCTTCTTTGTAACCGGCTTTATCTATACCGATAAAAAGGCTCCAAAGGAAATCAGTGGTCAGGCACAAGGGCTTCTCGTTCTAGTTACACAGGGACTAGGTCTTGGCTTGGGAGCACCCTTCATGGCCAAAATCCTTGGGCAGCATAAATTGGAAAATAGTGATGCTTTGATTACTGAGGGAGGAACAATGAGAGACGAGTCCCTGGCGTTGGCTGAAAGCCCTGACAAAGCAGCCGAACTTTGGGACAAATCGACGGAGACCCTGCTGCAAGCATATAACTGGAAAGGCTTCTGGCTCTATCCTGCTGCATTTGCACTCGTTGTCTTAGTCATCTTCATCATCGTTTTTCGTCAGCCAAAGTTCGAAGATGAGAGTAGCGAATATAAAGTTTCATGAGTAACCCAATCAAAGTTCTCGTAGCAGGGTGCGGACACATGGGGATCTCCCATTCGCGCGCGTATCACAAATTAGACGGATTCGAAATCGTAGGACTGGTGAGTCGATCACCAGGAAGTCGACAGAAGTTGAATGCTGAGTTTGGAGGAATCTATCCCGAATTTGACAACTACGAAACAGCATTGGCCGAGGCAAAGCCCGACGCCGTTTCCATCAATACCTATCCAGATACTCACGCGGAATACGCCACCAAAGCATTTGAAGCTGGGGCACATGTGTTTCTTGAAAAGCCGATCGCGGAGACCGTTGAGGATGCCCAGCAAGTCGTCGATGCCGCCGTAAAAGCGGGACGCAAACTGGTGGTCGGCTACATTCTTCGGCATCATCCTTCGTGGATGAAGTTCATCGAGATTTCGAAAGATCTCGGCAAGCCGCTAGTCATGCGCATGAACCTCAATCAGCAGTCATTCGGCAGCAATTGGGAAACGCATAAGAACCTCATGAATTCGTTGTCCCCCATCGTCGATTGCGGCGTGCACTACGTCGACGTAATGTGTCAGATGACAGGGTCGAAACCCGTGCGCGTGAGCGCTATTGGCGCACGACTTTCTGACGAGATCGACGAGGACATGGTCAACTACGGCCAGCTGCAGGTCACATTTGCCGATGGATCCGTCGGCTGGTATGAGGCCGGATGGGGGCCGATGTCGAGCGAGGAAGCATTCTTCGTAAAGGATGTCTGGGGCCCGGATGGGAGCGTCAGTATTGTCGCCAAGTCTGCATCCTCAGAGTCGAAGTCATCTGATGTCGATTCACACAGTAAAACCGAGTCCCTGCGCCGCCACTATTCAAAGCTGGATGCCGATGGCAACTTCGCAAAGAAGGACGAAATGATCGATCTCACAGACGAGCCGGATCACGACGAACTGTGCAAACGTGAGCAGGAATTCTTCCTCAATGCGATCCGTAAAGATGTCGATCTCGCCGATCACATGGGCGACGCCGTCAACAGCCTGGCCATCGTTCTGGCAGCAGATCGCGCCTACCGTGAAGGCCGCACCGTCGATTTCTAGTAAACTAAAAAACGCACGCGGTGAGTCACCGCAAATCAGGAAAATTGAGCTTTGAGCATCCTTCTTTATCTGTGACTATCTGTGTTAATTCCTTTTTCTCCGGAGCGGAGGATTGAACACTGTTGCATGTTGCCTGAGGATGTCCTCAGATGAGCACAGATAGTTTGCAGCTAAGGATCAGCGATTTAGAGGTTCCTTATTTCGAAGGAATGGGTGCGAGCCCCAAGTGGGGTGGCTCCAAACGGCTCAGCCTGACAGCCTAGGGACGCTCCATGGAGGAGGGCTGGGCTTCACCTTGAAATTTGAAGCAGTGGTTTTGGCCTCTACATTTCTAAGCAGTCGCTTGAATTGCGCAATGTGCTCGATGCGGTTGATTTTGCTTCGTCACCCACTAGGTTTCACCGAAGTAAATGAATCAAAATTTTTACAACTGGGGATTGCCTGTTGGCGGCCTCTTTGGGATCAAGGTGCGCCTACACTTCCTGCTGCTGATTTTCTGGGCAATCCAGTTGAACTTGTATTTGAAGGGTGCAGCAGTCCCGCGGGATGCCTTCCTCGAATGGGCAATCGCCACTAGCCTGTTTTTTGTCATCATCCTGCTTCACGAATTCGGCCACTGCTTCGCAGCGCGAAAGGTAGGAGGAAGCGCTACCGAAGTTCTACTCTGGCCACTCGGAGGGCTTGCTTTTACACAATATCCTCAGACTTGGAGGAAGACACTGATCGTCATCGGTGGTGGCCCTATGGTGAATGTCGCGATCGCCATCTTAGCGATTCCCATTTTCTACCTGGCAGAGCGTTCGAATCCAGCACTGGCGGACAATCTAGTGTACAGCGCCTTTTATGACGTCCTTTTCAAATGGAATCTCGTGATGCTAGTCTTCAATCTGATTCCGCTGTTTCCCCTGGATGGCGGGCAATTATTCCGCGCAGGCATGTGGGGATGGTTCGAGAAAAAAGGAGGAATGGGAGACGGGCCCTTTTACCACGCGTCAAAAATTACGGTGCCAGTGTCGCTCACCATTGGAGCTATCGGAGTGGTCGTCTGCCTTTACTTTCAGCAATTCCTGGGAGTCGGCATCTTCGTCTGGGCGATGCTCAATACGTGGCAGCTCAAGAAGCAGTTGGAGAATATGTCATCGCTGTCGATCGATCGCGGCAATGAATTCGGTTACGACTTTTCCGAAGGCTACACTAGCCTGGCGAAGGGCCCGGGAGGGAGCACTGCCTCGTCCACACAAAAGATCAGCAAGTCTGAGCAAAAGCGGAAAGCGAAAAAGAAACGCTCAAAAGAAGATGACGAACGACGCATGGACGTCCTCTTCAAGAAAATCAACGACGAAGGAATTCACTCACTGACCAAAGCTGAGCGACAATTTCTTGAGGAAATGAGCAAGCGAATGTGACCGCCATTACCCAGTGACTGCCACCCGCGGCGCCGAGCCTTGCCCAGGCTCTGCCTCGCTCGTTTCCCTACGGAATAGAGGCATGTCATAAGCTCTCCCTCCCTTCTTTTCGTAGTAGTGGACAAATGCCTGATGGCAAACATTGTAGCCACCCTGAGTTGGATAATTTCCAGTGAAATACCAGTCGCCTACATGGTCAGGAATCGCTTCGCGCAGCTGCTCTACGGACAGGAAGATCACCTCGACTTTGCCACTCCATTCCTTCACCTGAGGGTAGATGAATTCGCTGATCTTCGCCGAAATTTCTCGCTCAGTGAAGGGCTCGTATATGCGCTTCACGGCATTCGTCAGAATAGGCTTGTCCGTTGACAGTGTAGCCAGGCATTCCTCGTAAACTGAGTCGATGATCGAATCCATGCCACCTTCTTTCAGTAGTTCGATCGCAGCTTGAAATGCGATAAACTTGCCGATCTCTGACATATCGATTCCGTAGCAATCCGGATAGCGGATCTGCGGCGCGGTAGACGCGATGACAATTTTCCGCGGGTTCGTCCGCGCCAGCATACCCAGAATAGAGGTTCGGAGCGTCGTGCCCCGAACAATGGAATCATCGATGGCGACCAGGTTGTCGTTCTCTTCGACAACGCCGTAGCTGATGTCGTAAACATGTGAAACCAGATTGGCACGTTGGGTTTCCTGCGAAATGAATGTGCGCAGTTTGATGTCTTTGTGCGCAATTTTCTCACTGCGCGGCCAATTCCCCATGATCAGCTCATCGACCAGTTCCTCTGTCAATGTCCCCTCTCGATTGGCCTCAAGAATGGCGTCCCGCACCTCGGCTCTGCGATGGCGTTGCAGACCGGCAATCATTCCATAGTAACCGATTTCCGCAGTATTCGGAATAAAACTGAAAACGGTATTAGTAAGATTGTTGTCGATCGCATCCAGAATTTGCGGCACCAGAGCGGCCCCCATTTTCTTCCGTTCCTGATAGATCGATGGATCATTGCCGCGCGAAAAATAGATCCGCTCAAAGGAGCATTGCTTTTCTTCTACGGCAGCTGTGAACGGTCTAATCGTCAGCGCTCCATCTGCCTTGATCGATGCCGCATTACCCGGCGGCAACTCCTTCACATCTTCGGCATCCGCGTTGAACACCGTCATCAGCGGCACACGCTCTGAGGCAAAGGCAAAAACCTCGTCAGTTTCCAAGTAAAAACAGGGGCGAATCCCGTGCGGATCACGCATCACGAAGCTATCTCCATTGCCCACCATTCCGGCAATGGCAAAGCCGCCGTCCCAGTTATTTGCAGCCTCGTGAATGATGCTGTGCAAGTCCAGTCGCTCACTGATAATATCAGGAATATCGCGCCCCAGGACTCCAGCATCACGCATCGAACGGTAGATGTCCGTATGTTGTTCATCCAAGTGATAACCGATCTCCTCCAGCACCGTCTGCGTGTCGGTGCTGAAAATCGGATGCTGCCCACGATCAATCATCGTCTGGTTCAGCTCCGACGCATTGGTCATGTTGAAATTGCCCAGCACCATCATGGTTTTCGTCGGCCAGTTGCTGCGACGAATGTAAGGATGGCAGGAACCTTCATCGAACGCGCCCGAAGTGCCGTAGCGCAGGTGTCCCATCAGCAGCTCTCCGCCGAAATCAAAGTGATGCTTCACACTGTCACCATCTTCAGGATCGATTGTCCCATCATCAACCATCTGATTAAAGCGATCCAAATGCCGCCGGAACACTTCTCCGAGCGAATTGGACTCCGCTGATCGATCCCTGAACATGTAGGGAAAGCCGTTCTCCATCTTCAATTTGGCGCAACCGATGCCGACACCATCCTGCCCTCGATTGTGTTGTTTCTCCATCAGGAGGAACAATTTGTTTACCCCCCACAGCGCAGTACCGTGTTTGCGGATATAATGTTGAATTGGCTTCCGTAGGCGGACCAATGCGATACCGCATTCGTGTGTGAGTTGATCGCTCATTCTAGCAGGTAGTGATTGGAAAGGAGCAGTTTAGAGAATGGATAGCAACCGCTAATGTCACTAAATCGCCATCGATGGCGTGAGGAATGTCTAGCCGCCCTCCTCATCACCATCCCAGATGCGGGTTTCGAATCGCATAAACTGCTTTAAAAAGCTCAATTTCACCTCACCTGTTGGCCCATTTCGCTGCTTTGCGATGATTAATTCTCCCTCACCCGCGACTTCCTCCTTCTCATCCTCATCGGCATAATACTCGGATCTCACCAACAGACCAACGATATCCGCGTCCTGCTCGATTGATCCGGACTCACGCAGGTCGCTCAGGCGCGGCTTCCCGCCTTCACGCCCTTCAGGATTCCGGTTTAGCTGCGCCAGCACCAGCGCTGGAATGTCCAGTTCTTTGGCTAGACCCTTGATTCCTGACGAGATTTCAGCAATTTCCTGCTGGCGGTTCTCCTGCGCGCGCTTTGATGTCGATCGCATCAGCTGCAGGTAATCAATTGCAATCGCTTTAATTCCGTATTGATCACGAAAGCGTCGTGCCTTGTGCCGCAGTTCGAGGATACTGATCGACGGCGTGTCATCGATGACGATCGGCGAATCACTCAGTTCCCGCGCTGCACGCGTTAGATTCTGAATATCAGACTGCTTCATCACACCAGATTGCAGATTTCCCATGTTGATGCGGGCCCGGCTACAAAGGAGGCGCTGCACCAGCTGCTTAGCGCTCATCTCCAAGCTAAAAACGGCACAGGGTATCTTCTGATCCACTGACAGGTTTTCGACAATGTTCATCACAAACGAAGTCTTTCCCATACTGGGCCGCGCCGCGAGAATGAACATCTCACCGCCATGCAGCCCGTTGGTCATTTTGTCCAACTCGGTAAAGCCAGTGGAAAGACCGTTGAGAGAGCCGGGATTGGCAACCATTTCCTCAATCTCATCAATCGCCTCCATCACGAGGTCCCCCATCGACTTCAGCTTCGCTTTCTCTTCACCCCGGATGCCCAACACCACGCGCTCCACCTCATCGAGAACCATTTCGACATTCTCCTGGTTCCCATAAGCGAACGTCACACAGTTCGTACAGGACTCGATAATGTTGCGAAGAACGTATTTTTCACACAGGACATCGAGGTAAAATGATAAATGTGCAGCAGTGGGAACAAACGTAAAAAGGTCCAGAACTGCAGCAGGCCCACCGACTTGCTCAATAATCTCCCGATCTATCAACGTCTGTTGCACTGAGACCGGATTGACTGGCTTACCCGATTCGTTGATCTCGACGATCACATCAAACAACGTCTCATGCGCCGGGACATAAAAGTGATCGCCTTTTACTCGCTCAATGGTCGCACCAATAGCCTCCTTGGGCGATTGCAGCATACAACTGAGCACACCTTTCTCCGCTTCCACGCTGCTCGGCAATAGCCTTAGTCCATCGCCCTCCGAGCCCTTACCACCTCCGCCGCCTTTTTGCAGTGGAGGCCCGTCGCCATCGCGTTTCCCTTTGCCATTTTTCTTGTCGCCCCACTTTCCCTTACCTCCAGATGAGTTCGGCTTCTTTGGATCGTTTGGGTCAGATGGAGAGTTATCTAGCATGGAGAATTAGGTCAACGGATGGCCAGCGGCGGCCCTTCGAGGATCGGATGAACCTCTCGAGCGAGAAATGACACAGTCCAGGAAAAAAGTAAATTCGATCATCAATCAATCTCTACCAACGCCGCACGAAGCTCCAGTAAATGCCGAATTTCAGTTCACCTGACTTCAGGGGATGACGATTTATGAGAAACATCGTAAAATACAATAATCACAGGATTAGGCTGATATTTCGCAGGTATCTGGGGCTACAGGATCGTGCGCTCACCAGGAGCGGAGCAAGCGATCCATGATCGACGCTCTAAGTTTGCCTTCTTGCTCCGTCTCCGTCCACTCTAGGGTGGCCCTGAGATCATTTGCTGCCATCATCAAGGCCCTTGGATCAGCATGCACTTCTCGCCATCCGATGCAAATTACTCAATCTCGACGATACGGTAGTAGAACACGATCGTTCCCTGTTGAACGGTGCCTGTCCATGTGATCTCGGCTCCTTCTGATTCGATTCCATCATCGATTTCCAGCCAAACATCGAGGTCTGTCGATGACTCAACCGCATACAGTCGATCGGAGCTGGAGCCCCATGTCAATGTGGCCATTGTGATTTCCTGAGGATTACCGGAATCGAGAGTGAGACTCTTGATCTCGAGTGGAGCAAC
>JBNMNB010000249.1:0-10886 GCA_051270635.1 Verrucomicrobiales bacterium
CTCCGGCCAAGGAGAGCACCATAGACAATTGCTCACATACCAATAGCCACAAAGCGGCCTCGCAGGGGGGCGAGGCAGGAACAGCCCAAATGTAAGAGAATACCTAATTCTATTACGCCAGAGAATGTGGGTTTTGTGGAAATTGAAAATCTGCCTCCAGTTGGTTTCAGCATGCCTAGCCTGTCTTATTCATGGCGGCGTTGTACGGTCGGATTTTTGATCGATTTTTGATCGAATGGCCGACGGCATCGGCGCATCGGTCGGCGGGAACCCTCGCAGGGGGTAAAATCGGCCAAAATCGCGCTGTGTGGGCACACCGGTGGACACTCCCCCCTCTATTTTCAAAGGCGGGGGGCTCCGCCGATTCACCTCACCTACTGCGGGGCGGGTGCCCATAGGCGTCAGGTTAAGACTGGGGCAATTGGATCTGCAGCGCTCTTGCGACCCTTTGCGGCATCGAGATTCGCGAGCGTTTCTCGTATCTATCGTGGTAGGCTTGCTGGGCGCTCAGTCGCTCTAACAGAGTGATAATGTCGCCTGCAGCTGCTAGTTCTATGCTCGGGGCGATCAACTGGAATATCCTTTCGATACTTTTGAAAATGCTCGCGGTGATGATCTCGGGATCGGCTCCGCCTGCCGGTAGTTCGAGCAACCGGAACACGCCGTATCTGCCCATCGATATCATCAACAACATCCATGCCCAGAGCAGCATCTGCACGTGATGGGCGTTGGTCTTGTGCCCCGCGATCTTTACCAGGCCGGTCTGACTCTTGCTGATTCTGAAGATGTTCTCCACGCGCCAGCGCAATTGGTAGAGCTCGAAAAGCTGGGCGTTCCCGGCTTGTGCTTCGCTGAGATTTGTAATGTAGAAGCTCCAGTCTTGCTGGGCGAGATAGGCTTTCTTAGGCTCCGATCTGCCTTTGCGTTTCGCGGTTGCTTTGAGCCGTCTGCGCCGCTCGTTGGCGACGTGTTTCGGTACTCGAATAATGACTAGGCGGCATGCTAGTTTCTTTTTCGCCCCTAGCAATATATCCATTGAGAAGGTGTCGCCTGGCCGCTTTGCGCAGTCGCTCGCGAGACGATATAGATCCAGGCATTCCCCACTGCGCGCTAGCAGGGTAGCGCCGTGCGGTAGGCGACTGATGTAGAAGGCCTCCATTTCCCCGATGGTATCGAAGCTGTCCAAGGTCGCGTAACCGAGGTCGCGGATGATCAGGTCGCCAGGCTGTAGCACGGTGGGGAAGATGTCTGGGGCGGCTGCTTGATCAGGGATGAGATAGGGACCGAGGTCGGCTTGCAACCACTGGCCGGAGAGGAGATCAAAAGTGAATTGGAATTTCAACTGGGCGGATTTGGCCTCCTCGCTGTTGTTGGTGGAACCTGGGAAGTCCTCGACGAGGGAGCTGTGCATGGAGATGGAGCTAGAGTCTCCAATGAGAATTCTTTTGATCTTGGATAGCTGGTCTAGGCGGTGAGTCGGCAGCGAGCGGAGAGAGCTGCGCAAGGATTCAACGACGATCTGTTTGAGGAATTTCACCCCTTTGGAGTTGAAGCGCTCGCTGAGTGCTTGTTTGGAAATCGTCCCTCCGGTGAGTAGGCCGATCGCGATCTCGCGGAGGGAGCGGTGACCACAGGAGACGCAAGAGAGGAGGGCTTTGACGAAAACGGTAGGCGATAGAATCTTCCGTTTGCGTGTGAGCCAGCCTGTCTCGCGCGCGATTTTATTGATCTGTGAGGATTGGGGAAGTGCGGTGGGTAATCGATTTTGCATCGAAAACGTCGAGGAGCACCGTTTTTGTCAAGTTAAAATAGTAAGTTAATTCATTTACTACCAAAGACTTAAGCAGTTTACATCAACACCTTAACCTGACGCCCATGGGCGGGTGACCCGCAGCGTTGCCAGATGAGGCGTTGCGTGGTCTCCAATGCCGCGGAGAGGTGCAGTCGTACTTTAGTCTTGAGCACTTCGATCCGTCCCGCGATTTTGAACAACCGCAGCCGGATCTCAGCAAAGGTGCTGCGCTCCCATTTGGTCCCCGCCAGTACGGTGCTGCGGAACCGGTGCAGGATGGCGTAGGCTGCCACGTGCAGCAGCAGGCGAAACTGGTTCGCTGTCGCTTTCTGACATGGGCTGGTGTCGCTGCCTAACCCGAGTTTGCACTCTTTGATGAACAGTTCTGCCTCGCCTCGCCCGCAGTAGACTGTGGTGTACAGATACTGGGCCGTGGCCACTTGAAACGTGGTCACGATGTAGCGCACGTCTACTCCTTTGGGGCCGACGATGATGCGCGCGATGACTCGCCGCCGGGTGCTCCATGTTCCGGCGGCATAGTAGTCATCTGCGAATTCGATCACGTCTTTTGCCTCGCTGTCATATCCTTTGCGACACTCGTAGCGTTGCTTGGCCTCGTCGATCTCTGCGGCGAAGAGTCGTTCCAGCGCTGCGTTTTTTGCCAAGCCGGTGACGTACTCCACATGCTCTTCTTCGAGGTAGTCCATCACTGCTGGTTTGGTGTGATGGCTGTCGGCGCGGAACACGATGATGGTATCGGCAAAGCGTGCGCGGATCCCTTTGATCAGGCGTTTGACGATGGTGATGATCTCTTTGGCGGTGGGGGTTTTGCCTGGGCGCAAGGTCGCGGTCATGATCTTGCCGTTGATGCCATCGAAAATGTAAAAGGGCATCATGCAGGTGTCGCCCACATGCGTGTTGAACAACCCGAGCTGCTGCTGGCCGTAGACGAGGTGTGCACTGGGATCCATGTCAATGCAGATCATTTTCGGTGCCTTGCCGTTGAAACTATCGAGGTAATCATTGAAGAGCACGCGCGCCATGCGCAGCAGGTCTTTCTTGCTCGCGCGTCCTTCGAGGCGGGAGATCGTCGGCTGGCTTGCAGCCCTCCTTGCTCCACCGACTTGCCCGCTGCGGTGCGCATGACGATGTCATCACGCAACTGGTCGCTGTCGTTGGCGTCGTAGTAACCGCCGATGATCTGGAAGATCCGCTGGCGCAACAGTTGCTCGCCGGAGTGATCTGGATTCTTGCGTGGATCATCCATCGCGGCAGCAAGGCTGGCGATGACTTCGTCGGCGATGCCACTGCTGACCAGAGCTGCGAGCCCGGCGTCGCTGGTGAGCTCCGGTTCGTCGAATCGCGCCTCCCACCGCCGCCCGAAGAGGGGCGCCATCGCAATCGGATCGCTGTTGGATGTCTGTGGACTTTGAGACTTTTCAGAATGTATCATAACTAACTATTATGCAGTTAGTTATGAGGTACAAGTCTTTTTTGATGAATAATTCAGGCTAGATAAGGGCGGTCTTTTACGATGGCAGTGCAATTATGGGATTATTCAAAATATTGAGAATCAACTGTGCTTTTTTCTAGACATTAGGAGTGTCATACCCTAAATCATGCACTGAATTATAATTTTCAGCTTTATAAGTATTGCAAGACTTAAAGATACACAAAAAATAAACCGAGAGGAATCGTATGTGGAGCAATAAATATATATTTACCATGAGAACCATCATCAGATCCGTGATGAGTGTGATTGACCGTGCGCTGATCATTGCCATCAGCTGCGCTGCCGTTTCTCCGGCTTTTGCTGATGAAACACTCACGGATTCGTGGAGTCCGAGTTTAGTGGAAGGAGCGCCGATTCTGCCATTTCCTGACGAGTGGGAATCAGAGACGAAATCAGGCGTCCACGTGAAGGCACATGCCACTCAGTTTCCGTATGGCAGAGTTGTCATGGACGACGGAGGGATCGATGAGATCCTTGCTGCGGATGCAGATCTCATTTTTGATGAGGAATCCCAAAGTTTTTTCAAAGTTGAACTGGCCAAGAAGAAGTGGGCTGAAGCAGCCGCAGCAGCACAGAGTGCTTCACTCAATGGAACGCCAGGCAAGCTGGCGACGATTCGTTCCGCAGAGCAGAATCTGATTCTGGCGGAATTCATCGACTCAAAGGGGAAGGACGTTTTTATTGGGGGCTCGGACACAGTAACTGACGGAGATTGGCGTTGGTATGACGGGCTGTCCCCAGCCGAGCAGTTCTGGAATGGTGGGCACGCTGGCAACGGTGGAGTGCCGGTGAATGGTGCTTATTCCAATTGGAAGAATGATCATCCAAAATCTGTCAAAGAGGTCATCAAGTTTAAGAAGAACGGAGAGTGGGAGTCCGATGACGAGAACCACGACCACGAATATCTGGTTGAGTGGAACGGCACGTCGGTTGCCAAATCCGTCTTCACCGGAAGCCATGGGTTCAGCAACAGTGCGGCTAACAACCATCGATCGCTGTCACTGAAATTTCAGTGGGATACCGAACCGGAATTCGTCACCTCTGGCATTGATCACGAGAATGATGACAAACAGTACGGCACGGTTCTATTCAGTTTTAACGAACCGGTCAGAGATCCAGTGCTCCACTTCGAACGACTTGGCGACTCGGGCAACAACGAATCCAACTCGGCACAGTTCAGAGTTCTGACGCCAGGCGTTGTGCTGGAAGAACTTTGGGAATCCGGCCCGCATCTGGAAACCACGGCGACCACCTTTCGGCGCCGTCCTAATCAATTTCTCACAAATCCCTATCCCGAGGTTGGGCCGTCTAATCGTGGAAGTGTGGCTGGGAGTATCCGTTTCCCAGGGGTCTACACGAGCATTGAGCTTGAGTGGACCGGAGTTGGCGTGGAAGGATCAGGATCCGATGAGGTCGAATTCGTTTGGGATCTGACTAAAGCCGCTCAAAGTGACAGCCTGCGTAAGGAAGCGCTGGAAAAAGAGATGCGACCTCTTTCGGAGGTGCCCGTCCTTCTGCCCCGCTACATTGACAAGTATATTGCAGACCTCGATGCGGCGAAACAGCTAGGCAAAGCTTTGTTCTGGGATCAACAAGTGGGATCCGATGGCATGTCGTGTGCCAGTTGTCACTTTCACGGCGGTGCTGACAGTCGCACGCGCAATCAGACAAGCCCACTTCCGGGAAACGGTGTGTTTGATCTGTTATTCTCAGGCAACCGCAGCGGGCCGAACTATGAATTCGACAAGAACGTGCCGGATTTTCCTCTGCATCGTAAGCAGGATGAGAAAAAGAATGATTTGGGGAACAACATCCAGTTTGATAACGACGATGCAGTAACGTCATCGGGCGTTTTTCACGGTCAATTCATCGCCCTGCGTGACGCTTTACTGGGAAGTGAATCTACCGTCCTTGAGGACAACGACTACAGTCAGCAGGATCCGAACGGGTTTTCTTTCAATCAACAAGGCGGGTTTCTGAATGTGCGCCGCGTCGAGCCTAGAAACACGCCAACGATGATCAATGCGGTATTCAATTTCCGCAACTTCTGGGACGGTCGAGCGAATTTCTTCTTCAACGGAGTGAATCCCTTTGGGCCGCGAGATACCAATGCCGGAATCTTTCGCAACGATGGCAGCAAGATTCAAGTGCTGTTGGACAATGCGAGCCTCGCTTCCCAGGCGGTCGGCCCACCGTTGAGCAATCTTGAGATGAGCACTCGGAACAAAGCCTTTGGAATTCTTGGACGCAAGATGTTGGGCGTCCGCCCCCTCGCTCTTCAGCGTGTGCATCCAAATGATAGTCTATTGAAGGATCTTGCTACTCCAGAGCGAGGTCTCAATAAGAGCTATCAAACCCTGATTCAAGAGGCCTTCAAGCCGGAATGGTGGAATAGCGGTGTTCGCATCGATCTTGATGGAGACAACTTCAGCCAGCTGGAAGCGAACTTCTCGTTTATCTGGGGAGTCGCAATTATGCTTTATGAAGCGGAGCTCGTGTCTGACGAGGCGCCGATTGACGATTTTCTGAAAGGCGACAGCACAGCCCTGACAAGCGATCAGAAGGAAGGTATGAAGATTTTCATGAATGAGGGAAAATGTGTAAACTGCCATGGCGGTGCAAATTTCACCAACGCGAGCACTCGTTACGTTCGCAACGAGATGATCAATCGCATGATCATGGGCGACGACAACAAGGCGATCTACGATGAAGGCTTCTACAACATTGGAGTGCGGCGTACTGCTCATGACCTCGGACTGGGGGGCGTCGACGATTTTGGTAACCCGCTTTCCTTCTCACGGCAGGCTGTTCAGGGGATCAATGTCGATCGCTTACCATTCGAGCGGCCTGACAATTTTGAGATCGACCCTGACCGACCACCGCAGATCGGTGAACGGGTTGCAGTGGACGGTGCCTTCAAAGTGCCGAATCTTCGCAACGTAGAACTGACTGGGCCCTTTTTTCACAATGGCGGTCAGGCCACATTGGAACAGGTCGTGAAGTTTTACGCACGTGGTGGCGATTTCTCAGACCCGAACATTCATGATCTCGATGCTGATATCCAGAAAATCAGTGAGATCGTCGGAAACGACACCAAGATAGGGCAAGTAGCAGCATTCATGCGCGCCCTCACCGACGAGCGAGTTCGGAACAAGAGCGGCATCTTTGATCATCCTGAGTTGTTCGTTTTCTATGGACACCCACATGATGGCGAAGATTTCAGTAATCGTTCGACCAATGAGCCAAACCTTGCTGAGGACTCGATCCTTATTCTTGAGGCCGTTGGAAGAGATGGCAGCCCACACCCAGTTAAGCCATTCCTGAACGGCATTATCCCCGGGAACGTGGACGACGACGATTTGATCGTTGAGACTGGCAAGTCTGGCATTGAAGCAATCAAAGCCGCCGCGGGCATCGATGAGGAGCCTCCCGGAGGCTTGATCAATGAAATTTCCGGCATGGTCGCCGCAGCTGTGGTCAGGCCCGGCGAAACCGTCAGTGTAAATGTGGCCTACACCAGTGCAGGCACCCATGAGCTCTGGGTTTTGCTGCAAGATGCGAACGATGGGTTCCGGACTGTGGCGCAAAATAGTGTTGTCCTGAGTCCAGGAACCGACACCGTCACCTTCACCCTGACTGTTGCGGGGGACGCTGCGGCAGGATCCGGTTATCAATGGGTAGCCAGAATGCTTCCACAAGGCTGGAGCACTGTCGATGATGCGCTCGCTACCTTCACGCAGGGAGCCTCCGTTCAGATCGACAATTCCGGTGGCGGTAGTGACGAATATGCGGCCACACCCGACGTGATTGCACTCTACCACTTCAACGGGAACTACAATGATGCGTCTGCGAATGGCATCAGTCTGTCATCGACAGGCGGAGTGCAGCGCATCAACAGTAATCTCGACTGGATGGCAAACCCTGCGGGAGAAGTCGTACGATTCAGCGAGGCTGGCGACACTCTGTCTGTCTCGATCCCGGATAGCCTGGTTGCACCGAACGGGGATAGTTCCATTACTGTCGAAGCGAGGATCTTTGTCCGTGAATACAAGGGCTGGGGCGTTGGTAATCTGCCGCTCATTGACTTGACCCAGGACTGGGATTCCAATCTGGCGCTGCGCGATCGCAAATGGGGAGAACCGCGAGGGCCAAACATTTGGGCTAATGCCGCCGAGGTAGTCAACGCTCAGGATGTCGCCAATCTGTTGACACTGAATCAATGGCACCTGGTGCAACTTTCCTATGATGGAGGAAGTGGCGACGTCACCGTCCGAATTGATGGCGCAATTGCAGGATCCACAAATAAGCCGCTGAACGCGACCCGTACCAGCAACTGGACGCTCACATTAGGCAACTTCGATGGTGATCTTGATGAAGTTGTCTTGCGTCAGACCGCAGAACCGGGTTCGACCGAACCTCCGCCTGCGGACACAACATCGCCGACGGTTGCGTTGTCGGGACCATCAGGAACAGTGACAAGCGCATTCGTGGTGAACGCCGCTTTCAGTGAAGCAGTGATCGGCTTTGACGCGTCGGATCTCGCCGCGACAGGAGGGGCGATCTCCGCACTATCAGGAGCTGGCAATTCTTTCAGTTTTGTGGTGACGCCATTGATTGAAGGAACGGTCAGCGTCAGTCTTCCTGCTGGAGCAGTCGTCGACCTCGCCGGAAACCTTAACACTGCGTCGAACATCGTAAGCGTTGTCTATGAGCAACCTGTTGTCGGGGGGGGAGATGACGAAGATGCCGTGGCAATCTACACATTTGAAGGCAATTTTGATGACAGTTCGGGTAGCGGATATCATCTGCTCAATGCAGGAGGTGTTTCTCTGGTGGGCGGCGCTGCAAGATTCAGTGGTGCAGGGCAAGCCCTCACTGTTTCGATTCCCGATGCAGTTCTACAGTCCACGGCGCAGGCCTTAAGTATTGAAACTCGAATTCTTCCACGCAATTATGTGGGGTGGAGCAACGGTAACTTTCCGATTGTGTCTCTCTACCAGGATTGGGATTCGTCCCTCCAGTTGCAAGACAATATCTGGCACGCCGACCGTGCTCCCGCTGTTCGCGCAGGAATTCTGGAGCTTGTTTCGCCGTCTGATTGGAAGACAATGGCTCCTGCCGGACAATGGCAGACGCTGAAGATCAGCTATGACGGTGTCGGAACTGTGGATGTTCTGATCAATGGATCGGTTGTGAGCAGTACCGCGTGGCAGCCCACTGTCAGCCGCAACAACGATTGGCTACTGACGTTAGGGAACATTGATGGAGATCTTGATGATGTCAAAGTCCGCACTTCGGTTCCGACGCCGTTCGCTGGTCTTATAGCGAGATCGGTAACTGGCTTCACGCAGGGGCTCACTGCTGAATACTATGAAGGCGCGAATTTTGATCAATTGCGCACTACCCGCATCGATTCCAGCATCGACTTCGATTGGGGAGCCAGCTCTCCTGATCCTCAGGTGAGCGCTGATGGTTTCTCAGTGCGGTGGCGTGGTTGCATTAACCCAACCTGTACCGAGACCTTTACTCTGCATGCAACTGCTGACGAGGGTGTCCGTGTCTGGCTAGATGATGTGATGGTCATTAACCAGTGGAGCGCCGGAACCGGTGCCAATGAGCACACCGCAAGTGTGAATTTGACGGCAGGCGTTCCCGCAGTGCTGGTGTTCGAATACGCTGAGAGAAGCGGCGATGCCAGTGTCAAGCTGGAGTGGAGCAGCCCGAGGCAGAGTCGCGAAGTGATTCCTCCGGATCGTTTCACGATGAACGAGAGCAATGCTCAGCAGACTATCCTAGCCAGCTACCCAGGAAGCTGGGGCGAGTGGGTGGCCAGCGCTCGTAGCAATGGAACAAACGTATCGACACCTGGTGCAAATATCGACGGTGACTACTTTGTTGATTTGTTAGAATATGCACTCGGGGAAAGCCCGGGCACAGGAATTGCAGCCACAAGCAGCGCCGGCATGCGAATTGAAACGGAAGGGCCGTCTGAAAGTGTCAGTGTGAGCTTCCGGCGTCCATCTGCTGTCGGAGACCTGCAGTATGTGGTGGAAACGAGTGCTGACGGGAATCATTGGAGCGCTCTCGATATTGGACCGAACGTGACAATTGCCCGGCATCGCGATGGCACGGAGACAGTGCGATACAGTGACGTCGATGGCGATAGTGCCTTGACTGAGTCAGGATTTGCACGCCTGCGGGTTGATCTGGAAGGTTCGGCCTACAGCGCAACTACTCAGCCGTGTGGATGGTACCGTACCACGCTGCACAAAGGCAATCAGTCCCTTGGCATTAGTCTCATCAAGCCTGCGATTCTTGCTGGTCGCATCAACGAGAGCTTTGGGGAGAGTATCTCCTACATGGGCGGGGGTGATTTGATGGCGCTGTTCGAGGATGGGCAGAGTTACTATCTGGAAGTGCGTAGTGGCTCCTGGGAGGGGCATCGAATCGGTATCGATACTGCGAGAACCACATCGACGTTCGTTGCGTTCGATCCAGTTGCTTCCGGCAATACGTTGGACGAGTTGCCCGCTGACACGAGAAGTGCTGCATTTGCGATTCGACCTCACCACACTCTCGGTGAATTGCTCGCCAAAGAACGCCTGACGGGGGGACGGAATCCTTCCACGACTGACCAGGCACACTTTTATCGTGGCGACAGCGTCGGTTATTCCAGCTATTTCCTCCTCGATGCTGGCGATAGTTTCCACTACTGGACGACGACGTCCAATGCCAGTCTGGCTGATGGGACTGATACGCTCATCGTTCCAGGTGAAGGGATTTTTCTTGATCGGGCAACAAGTGATGCGGTTACACTAACAACGAGGGGAGTCGTTCGGCTTGGAGCATTTGTGCAACCACTGCATTCCGGATACAACTTTATAGCGGAACCCTACCCATACTCCAGCAGTCCGTCCCAACGTCGCCTGCTGATCGGCGACGGTCTTCAGGGAAGTGTTAATCCTTCCGACGCCGATCAAATTCAGGTCTGGCGTGGCGACGATAACGAGGATCTGGAAGGCTATTCGGGCTACTTCTTGCTCGATGCAGGGGAAGGTAGCGATTTCCGCTACTGGACAGATCTGTCCAATGCTGCGCTTCTGAACCAGAACGACTCAAGAGTTCTAAAGCCTGGTCGGGCGGCGTTCTTTCTGCGGCGTGGCGATGCCATCGAAGACTACCAATTCAAGAGAAATGGTGAGTGATCTGCGCACTCAATGGCAGCATGGTCTCAATTGATGTCACGTTTTTCAGCCGAGCAAGGGTCTAACTCCTCAGAGACATCTGATGTGTTTGGTCTAGAAAGATTTGAGAATTCTAGGCGATTTCTGCATTGGCGTGAACGTTGCTCATGTATCGTTTCTGAGAGTAGAGTTCGTTGTTGCTCAGGCAGGTGTAGAGCACGGCCAGTAGTTTCTGTCCCAGGTTTCGATAACGGGTAGCCCGTATGGTCAAAATACTCCGCCGACCTCATATTCACGCAGCTTCTCGGTGGTAGTACTGAAGCATTCCGCCAAGACGTTCGCGGCACCGGACATCGCCGTCCACTCTTCCAACTTCGTCTCCAGGATCTATGATTCG
>JBNMNB010000250.1:0-10821 GCA_051270635.1 Verrucomicrobiales bacterium
ATTGAATTAGGCGAACGAGTTGCTCACTCCTGACTCTCTTTATCCCTAATTTCTTCAGTTCGAAGTTCGATGTTGGGCGTTCCATGTTCGACGTTCGCACAGCGCCTTCTTCAGTTCGAAGTTCGATGTTCGATGTTCGAAGTTCGATGTTGGACGTTCAGCGTTCGATGTTCGTAGAGATCCAAAGCGGCGCGCAGCGCCGCACTCCAAATTCTCATCTTTGGCGCAATACTCCTTGACCCTAAGCCAGTTCCGACCCTCTGCGCCGGAAAATAAACCACTTGGGAACGGCTGCTGCAGGCCATTCCAGAAAAAAACTTCACTTTCTCAGTAAAGACCGCCCGCGGATTTCCAGCTTATTGATGACGGGGAGAATTTCCCCAGAAAGTGGTCATCCATGGCCATCACGACTGGAGGGGACTCAACACCATATAACCAATTATCGAACCATGAAAATAACGCCATTCTTGAACACCCTCCATCCCGCCCGCCGCATGAACGCACCCGCGGATTTCAAATTTCCTACCATTCAATCCAATAAACAATAATTAATTATATGAAAACGAAATTGAAAATCAGAAACGCTTTTTGCGGGCTCCTGTCGGGGCTGCTCCTGATGGGCGGCGGGATTCCTAAATTGCAGGCCGGCGAGATCGCGGCCTGGGGCTACAATAGTTCTGGGCAGGTGAGCTACGCCCCGACGGGGACCGGATTCACGGCCATCGCGGCCGGCTACGCCAACGGCTACGCGTTACGGGCGGACGGCTCGATCGCGGCCTGGGGCGGCGCGGACTTTCAGGCGGTGAGCAACGCTCCGACGGGGACCGGGTTCACAGCCATCGCGAGCGGCGCCTTCCACGCCTACGCGTTGCTTTCGTCCAACCAACCACCCACCGCCAACGCCGGTATCGACTTCAGCGTGGACGAAGGGCACTCAGTCATGCTCGATGGAAGCGGAAGCAGTGACCCAGACAATGACCCGCTGACGTATGCGTGGGTGCAAGTCAGCGGAACTTCTGTTGTGCTTGCTGACGCACTCACAGCAACGCCGAGCTTCACCGCGCCGATTGTGGCGTCCGGTGGCGAGACGCTCAGCTTCGACCTGACGGTCATGGCCAACGGCGAGAGTTCAGTGGACACCGTCAGCGTGACGGTCGTGAACGTGAACCACCCGCCGGTGGCCGATGCGGGCGCGGATCAATCGATCGCCGAAGGTTCACAAGTGACGTTGACCGGTGAGGATAGCTTCGACATTGACACCGATCCTTTCACTTATGCTTGGGTGCAGCTGAGTGGAAGCCCAGCGGTAATCCTCTCTGACCCCGGTGCAGAGCAGCCGACCTTTGGGGCCCCTTTCCTTGGCACGGGCGGTGCCGGCGGCGGCGTGGCCACACTCGTCTTCGAGCTGACTGTCGATGATGGGTTTCCTCAGGATGCCCCAGCCCCGGGCTACGCCCTTGGTGATGTAGTCGACACGGTGACGGTCGAGATCACGAATGTGAATAACAACCCGATCGCCAACGCCGACGCGGATCAGACTGTAGATGAGAACACAGCCGTGACACTGAACGGCAACTTGAGCAGCGACCCGGACGGTGACACGCTGACGTATGCCTGGGCGCAGACCGGAGGCTCAGCCGTGACCGTCACCGGCGCCTCGACGGCAACACCGAGTTTTACCACTCCCTTCGTAAGCGCAGGTGGCGAAGACTTAACGTTCAAGCTCACGGTTGCCGATGGTTACGGCGGCACCGCAACTGACACGGTCGTAGTCCACGTGCAGAATGCCAACGATCCGCCACTCGCCGATGCAGCAGAGCCAACGACAGCGCTCCTCTGGCCACCGAACCACGGCCTCGTGGCCATCGGCATCATCGGAGTTACCGACCCCGACAACAGTGATATCACGATCACCGTCGACAGCGTCTTTCAGGACGAGCCGACTAACGGCCAGGGCGATGGTGACACCGAGATCGACGCCATCATCAACGGCGACGGCACCGTGCTCATCCGCGCCGAGCGCTCAGGCAACGGCGACGGGCGCGTCTACCACATCCACTTCACCGCCTCGGATTTCGAAGGCAGTGCCTCGGGTGTCGTGACCGTGAGCGTTCCGAAGAAGAAGAAGGCCGCAGCCATCGATGGCGGCGAGCTTTTCGATTCGACGCAGTAACGTTACGGCGCGTGTTCTGCGCGCGGTGGTCAAAACACACTGCATCGCATACCGCAATCTCAGAATCCAGGGCGGGACTCGCGAGAGGTCCCGCCCTTTTCGCGCCGCCATACTCCTTGGTCGCCGTGCTGGCGAAACAGGCCTGGTGGAAAAAGCCGTCCCCGCGCTGATCGCCGCCATGGAACAGGACGAAGCCCCCAAGTGTGGCTCGTACCCAGCACTGGGCAAGTACGGTGCCAACGCGGCCCGGCCGTTGCCCGGACAGAACACATTCAGGGTTCAGAGGTCTTTCGAGACTCTTACCCTGGTGTTAACGTCATGCTACTAGCCCGTCCGACGACGATTTCGGAAGAGGTTCAAAAGACCTTCAGAAAGTAAGAAACCTTAGTATTTGGCAAATAGTCGAATGCACCAGCGCATGCATTGCAAAACGCTCCCTTCAAGCAAGATCCAGCCAAGAATTACGATGCAAGTGACAGCAACGTTAGGGACGAAACTACTCTAGCTTAGACCTTATCTCTCCTGACCCCATCCGCTCAGCAAGTGATCGAGTCAATGTAGGACGAGATTCAGCGGTCGCGGAGGTGCGCTGTTTGTCTGCCGTCTCAGCATCCATGCCCCTTAGTTCCTGGCCAATCGCAGGAACAATAAACAGTCAGGCACAGGAGATGCGTATACAGAATAAAGCGATGAGAAGTCAATCTGCAGCAACACACAGCAATATTTCCATATTCGGTATCAGCTGCATCGAGACAGTTTTTTCAAAGCAGGATTGCCAAGTGGCCGCTCGTTGGCGTAGATCGATACTATGAAGAAATCAACGTTTAGACTGAGCTAGAATGTTTCGAACTGCAGAACTTGGCCGCACCGTCCCTAAAGACGAATATGAAGAACAAGTAACTGTTCTCCGGGCAGCGTTGCTGGATAACCAGCGTCGGCTTCGGGATTCTCCTTTCCCGGTAATCATCGTGTTTGGCGGTGTCGATGGCGCCGGAAAGAGCGAGTCGATTAGGGTGGCTCGTGACCCGTGCTTACGGGCCACCTTCGCAGGAGATGATGGAGAGACCAGAATACTGGCGCTTCTGGCGTGATCTGCCTACCAACGGTCGCATCGGACTCTTTCAAAGCGCCTGGTATTCACGGCCCTTTCTTGATCGCGTCTATGAGCGGATTAATGATGCAGAGTTCGATGAAGCTCTGGAACGGTCTGCCAACTTCGAGAAATACCTGGCTGATGATGGAGCTCTCATCATCAATTTTTGGATGCACCTCGGTCGCAAATTCCAAAAGAAACGCTTCAAGCAACTTGAGAAGAATCCTTTGACCGAGTGGAGAGTGACAGAGCAAGACTGGGAGCATTGGAGAAAGTACGATGCATTTGTTGCCGCTGCCGAACAGGCCATCATGCGAACCAGTACGGGGCAAGCTCCCTGGCATATTGTCGAAGGTTTCGACGCCCGATACCGCAACCTCACGGTTGGCCGCATTATTCTCAATGGAATCATAAGCCACCTGGAGGAATGGGAGCTCCGACGGGACGTAGCCGCCGCACGGGAGGCACGTAACAGCGGTCAAGACCCAAGCTCACCGGAGAAGAATGCCCTCCGACTAGAGGGCATTCGTGTAGCGGCGGAGGCCAGTGCGGAAGATCAAATCGCCAGCACGGGAGTCATTCCAGTTTCTTCCAACCGCACAATTTTGAGCGCTCTCGACATGTCACAGTCGCTCGAAAAGAAAAGTTACCCGAGGTTACTAGAGCAATATCAAGGCCTCCTCAATCGCGGAGCTCGGTGTGCTTTCGAAAGAGGAATCTCAACCATTCTCGTGTTTGAGGGATGGGATGCTTCAGGTAAGGGCGGCGCGATTCGGCGGGTCGTTTCGGCCATCGGCGCTCGAGGGCTTCAGGTCATTCCCATTGCCGCTCCCACCGATGAAGAGGCGAACCATCATTATCTCTGGCGATTTTGGCGACACCTATCCCGCGCCGGGCGGGCAACCATTTTCGACCGTAGTTGGTACGGACGTGTGCTTGTCGAGCGGGTAGAGAATCTTGCCTCCGAACCGGAATGGAAACGGGCCTATGCTGAGATTAATGAATTTGAGAATCAGCTCGTGCAGCATGGTATCGTTCTCTGCAAGTTCTGGATGAACGTGACGAAGGAAGAACAACTGGCTCGCTTCGAAGCACGAAAGGAAACGCCTCACAAAAGTTGGAAACTGACTGATGGTGACTGGCGCAACCGTGAGCGCTGGAGTGAATACGAAACTGCCGTCAACGACATGGTAGAACGCACCAGCACAAGTCGCACACCGTGGACATTGATCGAGGCGAACGACAAAAAATTTGCGCGCATCAAAGTTCTGAAAACCATCACGAATCAACTGACGAGGAGACTTGAAGAGCCAGAGGCGTAACGGCTCAATTATCTCTCCGTTCATAGAATCACAATCCTGAGATGCGGTTAGCACCCGTACTGTCTAGATCGACTTGCCCACTCTGTTCGTTTCCGCAGTCGGTTACGAGGAAAGGAAACCTGGCCGATAGCAGACGATTTGGTGCGGAATGTGTGTCATAAGACTGTGATCATCATCCTACCGCTACAACATCAACGCTCTCAGCATATCGTGTGCTCCACGGCGCAAAACCTCCCTGCGCGATGAAATTGTCACAATCTATAGTTGTCAAAACCATGCGTCGAAGGGCCCATATCACTCAAACGGATTGGCGGTGCTTCTGATCATTTATTTCGAGTCTAAACGTGAGTTGTTCACTCCTTTGGTGGGCCGCGCAACTTGCCCACCCAGTCGCGCATCATGTCGGTAGTGCCAACGTTGCCGACAGCATCGGTAATCCCGTCAAAGACCAGCGGCATGAATGGGTCGGGTTTCTCCTTGAGCGCCCAGGCGATCGCACGAAATACGACAATGCGAAACTCGGGATCGTAGTAGGTGAATGTGTTGTGCCCGGTGGTGGTGCCGAACACACGACCGTTGCCGGATTTTAGCGTCCAAAACATCGGTGAGGGCTCCTTCGACAACATCTCGGTCGGCAGCAACCCCCGGCTGCTGCGCGGCGGACCTGTGCGCACGGTACCAAGAATCTTCACGCCCTCGACCTGATTCAGATGCCAGTAGAACTCATCGACGATGCGCAGTTTGTCAGGGAAGCCGTTAAAGATCTCATGATCGTTCTCGATTGCGATGTCTTCAAAGATAGCACCCCACTCGGACCGACCTTCGTCCCATGCCATGCCAAGACACTCAGCGAGCTTCTTGCCTTCGGCGGCCGGACGGATAATCGCCGTTTCATGTAAGGCCACCACCCCGCCGCCACGGCGAATGTAAGTATTGAAATCGGCATACTGTTCCGCAGTCAGCTGCGGCAAGTGCAGATACATCGCAACCAGATCCGCCTCGGCGAACTGCGCCTTGCTAGGAAAAAGGTAGACCGTATCCACCGTAACCGTTGGCACCTTCTTCAACATCCCGGTCATCAGATCCCGCACGCGCAGGTAATCGTGCGCGCCTGGACGGTGTCCGCCGTCGTATCCCCAAACCCAGACGATGTTCAACGGCTTCGATGGCTCCATGGTTGTCAGCGTCCCGATGATCTTATCAAGTCTGTCCTTAGGAATGAGTGGCTTCGGCTTTTGCCACTCGTGCTGGGCGTGAATGACGGAGTGGGCCAGCAGGAGGAGGATCAATGTACGAAGAATCATCTGGTTTTGGGTTAGTTGGATGCCGAACGCTATTTATTTAAAGACGGCTTTGATCGCGGGATCAATCCCGGAGTGACACGGGGGAAACCATTTCCAGATCAACGGATCAGATTACGCAGGATTCGCAGCTCAGCGACCTCCCTCTAAAAATCCGCCGGTTAGACCGCGAATATCGACTTTTGAAGAGTTCCAGTGCTGTCGGCAAAGGAGTCGTAATTGATTCCCATAGAGTGCAGAATACTAAGGTGAACGTTCGACATCAGCGTGTCGCCATCGGCCCAGAACTGCCCATGCTTGAGGCCCATATGTTTTCCACCGGCGATCATTGTAGGAAGGTTCTTCGAGTAGTGGGTGGTACTCGCACCACTTCCATAGAGAACGATGGTGTTGTCGAGGACGCTGCCATTCTTGTCTTGGAATCCCTGGAGTTGGTCTAAGAAACAAGCGAGTTGCTCGCTCAGAAAATGATCGTACTTCGCAAAATTCAACTGTCCTTTTTTGTCCTTGGCATGGGACAGTAAATGGTGAGTGCCGCTCAATCCCAACTTTAGCGGAAATGTATCACTGATTCCCATGCCATCTTCGCGATTGAGCATAAAAGTCACGCTCCTTGTGATGTCCGCGTCAAACGCGAGAGCGATCAGATCGAACATGTTGCGATAATAGGCCTGTGGCCCATCATCCGGCGTAACGTCAAGATCCAGGTGCGAGTGATCCTGTGCCTTCAATGGGATGTCGATCCACTTTTCTGAAGCGATGAGGCGCGATTCAAATTCGTTGAGCGATGTCAGGTACTGATCCATTTTGTCGCTGTCGGATCGTCCCAGTTTCTTGTCGAGCGACTTTGCGTTCTCTAAAACGGCATCCACCAATTTCACCCGACGCTTCAGCTCAATGCGCTGGGATTCGAGGGAAGCTTGATCATTTCGAAAAAGGTTGTCGAATATACGCCGAGGATTGTTCTCGGCAGGAATCGGCTTGCCTTCCAAGTCATAGGAAATCGTTCCCGTCCGAGAAAGGTACCCCGTGCCCGCATCGATCGATAGCACCAGGGAAGGTCGACGGCAGTGTTGCTTGGTGTGATGAGCAACGACTTGATCCAGGCCCACCGAGTTGTAGCGACCAGGTTTGGGATTCTGTAGTGGAGCACCGGTAAGCCACATGTCCGAACAAATGTGCGGATCATTCTTGGGGCCATTTTTGTGATAGAGCCCACCGAGAAAACTCAACTGATCCCGGAACGGACGTAGTGGCTCGGTCGACTTTCCAAATTCAAAATTACCTTCTTTCTCAATCCTTGGAAACCAACTCCATTCATCCATCCCGTGTTTCGTCTCTGGGAGGGACATTCCGTTCGCCGTGTAAAGCGCGCAGAACCGGCGAGGAGCCTCCTCGGCCACCTCTTTCCCCATTAGATCTAAAACAGGCAACGGCAGCGCAACGCCAGCGAGCCCTTTAAGAACGGAACGACGGGAGAGTCTAAACTGACGGGGCATTTGTCATTTGGGGCTTGGGGATACGTTAGAAGCTACGATAAATCACTTTCCTAAGCAAGGGAGCGCTACTTCTCAAGAAACAAAGGAGATCGGATGACGAAGTGCAAGAGATCCCTCGTGAGATACCCGCGAGGCTTCAAATCGATGGCTTCTTTCTTGAGATACTCGATCTCGTTGTAGTTGAGACTGCGACCAGTGGCGTAGCTGGCAATGTGTTTCAAGAAGCTGAACGCGATCTGATCGATGCGTTCATTTGCGAGATAGGCCTTCAATGCCTTGGTGTCCGTGACCTCGGTTTTGTCCGGCAAGGTCGAACGAGCATCTTCGGCGTTCTGATGTTCCTTAAATAAGCCCCCCGCATCGAACTGCTCCAAGGGAAGCCCCCACGGGTCGATCTTCAGATGACATTGTACGCAGCCTTTCTGAGTGCGGTGCTGTTCCAACTTCTCTCTCAGCGTTAGGCTCCCATTCTCTTCATCTGGTAATGCTGGGACATTCGGCGGCGGATCTTCTGGTGGCTCAGCGACAATCTTGCGAGCCAGCCACGCACCGCGTTTTACCGGGTTTGATTCCCGACCATCCGACAATCCAGAAAGGATGGCCGCGTGTGTGAGAATGCCTCCCAGGTTCTCGTTCTCATGCAGGACTGGAACAAACTCAAATCCGCTTTCCGTTTTGTCACCAACTCCGTAGTAGCTAGCGACTACTTCATTCGCCACGATAATGTCTGATTGAACGAGATTACTCAGCGGCAAATTGTGTTGAATCAAGTGCTTCAAAAAGTGGATCGGCTCAGAACGCAAGTGCTCTCGAGCATCCAGAGTCAACGTTGGGTAGCGTCCGTGATCGAGTGCGACAACGTCAAATTTATCGAGACTGAACCACTGCGAGGCAAAGGGCTCCACGAATTGATCGAATCGGGAGTCCGCGACCATACGATCGATTTCGGAATCAAGCGAGGGTAGCAATTCACTCTGAGATGCAAGTTCCAGGAGCCGCGAATCCGGTGCGCTGTTCCAGAGAAAATAGGAAAGCTTTGACGCTAGTTCGAATGCACTCAACGGCTCCGCCTCCGGGCCGGTGCTATCTTCGATCAAAAAGAGAAACTGTGGCGATGTCAGGACGGCAACGAGCGAGTCACTACTACTTTGTTTAAAATCCTGTGTCTCCGCGAAAGAGTTGCTCCAAATGTCCTGAAATGACTGCAATTCATCTGGATCAATTGGGCGACGAAAGGCTCGCGTAGCGAAGCGCTCGATCACTTCGCTTGCGTAGGCTTCGGGCTGACCGCGATGCGTTGATTCGAAGAAGATCGAGCGATGCGCGCTCGGCGGCCACTGCTCGTAGAATGGCCCCTCGAATTCGACCGACCGAATTAGCAGGCGCGGCATTTCACGGCCATCAGTGCACTCGCTTCGCACGGCGATCTCTCGAAGGCCAGCGAGGTAGTTCACGTTGTTTTCTTCTACCTCTGCATTCGGGAACTCGCTGATCACGCCATCAAAATGGTACTGTGTCAGGGCCTTCGTCGCAACTGGTTGGGGTTTGCCCACACGGGTCAAAGTAAGCCCGCAGTCGCGGCGCAACCCAAGATGAACACCAAGATTCGGCACTCGATTTGCCACCGCTGGTTCGTCGTGACGCGCTGCTTCAACCGTAATGCGGAATCTCCCTGAGTCAGGAAGTTCGCGGACGGGTATTGTAAAGGTAGGAGAGGAGCCCCAGGCAGGCGGCTTATCTCGACCAGATGATCCGGGGGGTGCCGGCTTTAAGAGTAAGCCTTCCCCAATCAATTCACTGTATCCCTTCCCAATCCTGACGGCGAAAACTGAATGATAAATGCTCTCAAAGTTTCGCCAGCCGCGCACTGTCGGATTACCGTTGTAGCCTTCGATAAACTTGAAGTGCGTTTTCATCTCGACAGGCTCGAAAGCGAACGGCTTCTGTGGGATTGGTTGATTTACGATGTAGTTATGAGTCGAAAAGAGTCGACCGCCATTGAGCACTAATTTACCGGCATAGGGGGCGGGATTGATCGCCTTTCCCAACTCCACTCGAAACTTCTGAACCTTCGGTTTGGCACTCTCGTCAACGATGCTCAGCGCAAGCGCCTTCTCGGCGATACTGAAGTAAGTCTCCATCATCGATGGGGTGAGGAGCATCGTCTCGCCATTGTTCAGGAAGCCGTCCTTGGACACGCCATCAGGGGGTAGCACATCGGTCAAAGGATCCTCAATTTGGAGAAGGTCTCGCAGTGTGTTCCGATACTGTGCGACCGTCAGCCTCCGGACGGTCCCGTTCTTTTCGCGAGCCTTGCGCTCACCGATATGGAGTGCCCCACCGATCCATTCCACCAGATCTTTTCTCTGTTCATCCGTAGGCTGAGCTTCCTCCTCTGGCGGCATCGCCTCATCCTCTAGCTGGGCGAGAACGTGCCTTAAAAGGAAGAGTTGCTTGTCCGCCAGGCCACCATTCAACCTATCAAGCCGAATGCCTGACTTCTGTTTGTCAGCATCGTGGCACTTGAAGCAGAATTCTTTGAGCAAAGGTTGAACTCGTTCCTGAAATCCAGTTTCCAAGGTAACGATCTCCTTCTTTAACGAATCTTCATCAGAAGGTGACAGGCTCTGCGCCGACGTGATCGATGCAATTCCAGCTGCGACAAAGGCAATCTTGAGCATCCGTTCGAGCATGGAGATTCGCTGGATCATAGGGGGCATCTACAAGCAGCGTGTCGAAAACGCGGCAGAGATCTTGAAGTTCGTTTTAGGATGCGGGTGTGAATAGAAAAGTGAGGCAACCCAAAGTCAACCGGGCGTCCTGCCAGTGGTCAATCAAATCGTTGATTCCCAAGACCAAGTTGTCGTCAAGAGCAGCTCGGCTCTCAAAAAAATTTGCGAAGAACCTGCATTAGATCAAGCGAGAATGCCGCGGATTACGCGGCCGTGGACATCGGTAAGGCGCCGATCGATGCCATTATGGCGGACAGTTAGCCGCTCATGGTTGATGCCTAGCAGATGCAGAATGGTGGCGTGCAAGTCATAACACCAGAGCGGCTTGCGTGCCTTCCATCCCCACTCATCACTTTCGCCAACCGCAGCTCCCGGCTTGATTCCCGCACCTGCAAGCCAGGTGACAAATGTGCCCCCATTATGATCGCGCCCGGCCTGCCCCTGGCTGAATGGCATGCGTCCGAATTCTGTTGTCCAGACGACTAGTGTATCTTCGAGCATGCCGCGTGACTTCAGGTCTTTGATCAAGGCGGTAATCGGCTGGTCAACCTGTTGCGTCATATAGGGAAGTTGAGTGTGAATGTTAGCGTGATTGTCCCAGTTATTGCTGGGACCACCCGGACCGCTCCAGATCTGCACAAAGCGAACCCCGCGCTCGAGCAGTCGGCGGCCAATAATACAGCGGCGGCCGAAGTCAGCGG
>JBNMNB010000251.1:0-10806 GCA_051270635.1 Verrucomicrobiales bacterium
GAGATCGAGTTGGTCGTCATCAGCCTGGATACCGATAAAGAGCAACAACAAGATTACCTGGCGGCCCAGAGACTCCCCTTTCCGGCCGTGGATTTCGAGGCGATGGACAAGTTTTCCACTGCAATCACGCCGCGTATTTTCGACAAGGCGGTGGACGGTTGTCAGACGTTTATTTTGACCACTGCAGATGGAAAAGTTCTCGGAAAATCGGCACTTGAGCCCAAACAGGCAATCGCCAAAATTCTGCAGCAAGCACAGCGATAGCGAAAACTTCCTTGCCAATGTCGGCAAACCCTCGCCACAGTGCGAGTTTCGCCGCTTCTCGCCCTGCCGCACCACTTCATACGGTTAAGCATCGGGCACCTCACGAATGAATCTTGCCAGTCTTTTAACGGAAGAACAAATCGTCCCAGCCGTTCGAGCGATCGAACGCTGGCCGGCGATCGTCGAATTGGTCGATCACCTGTGCAGCATCGGTAGATTGCCAGAGGAGTCCAAGGCACATGTTCTACAGCTGCTTCAGGAGCGGGAAGATAAGACTAGCACCGGAATCGGATCTGGCGTCGCCATACCCCATGCATTTGCCGAGGAAATCAGCGAAGTCATCACTGTTTTCGGTCGATCAAAGGAAGGTATTGAATTCGACTCCATCGACAACGCGCCAGTTCAATTCATCATTCTGTTCATCGTGCCGAAGAACGAATACCAAATGCACCTGCGCACGCTGGCTGCCATCGCAAAAATGTTCAACGACAGCAGAATCCGCAAGCGGCTGGCTGCAGCAGAGACCCCAGCGGAACTGCTTTCGATTCTCGATAGCAAACCTGCCCGCGGATAAAGAAAGTACGTCCAGCCGGGAGACGTGATGTTTCCAAGTTAGTTGACGTAGCGCGATCCCGCCGGATGGTGGGAGCCTGATTTTCTCGATATGATTACGTTCCCACAACTGCTCCAGGAGCAACTACTGGCCGCTTTTACCAAAGCTGGTCACGAGCTGCCCGAAGGATTCGAACCACAGGTAAGTCGCGCGACAGACAGTCGCTTCGGCCACTACCAGAGCAATGCCGCGATGATGCTGGCCAAGCCACTGCGCTCGAATCCCAGAGCCATTGCGGCATCGGTAATCGAACATTTTAATGGCACCAACCTCTGCGAAACACCTGAGATCGCCGGGCCGGGATTTATCAATTTCACGTTGAAAACGGACGTTGTCACAGCGCGCGTCGCTACGCTGCTGGACGACCAACGATGCGGTGTCGCAAAGGTGCTGAAGCCACGGTCGATCGTCATCGATTTCAGCGCACCTAATATCGCCAAGCCCATGCACGTGGGTCACATCCGCTCAACGATCATTGGCGATTGTCTGGCAAGGGTCTCTCGATTTCTCGGCCATGATGTCGTAACGGACAATCACATAGGCGATTGGGGCACGCAGTTCGGCATCATTATTCACGGATGGAAAACTATACTTGACCAAGAGGCTCTTGATGCCGATTCGGCTGCGGAATTGTTACGAGTCTACAAGGCAATCAATGACAAGATCAAAGCGGAAGACGGGAACGAGACGATCACCCTTTGCCGCAATGAGCTGGTCAAGCTGCAACAAGGCGACGAGGAAAATCTGACGATTTGGAAACGATGCGTAGACCTTTCCCTCAATGCGCTGGCAAATGTCTACGGGTTGCTCGATGTCAACTTTGATCATTTTCTCGGCGAGAGCTTTTACAATGATGCCCTGGCACCGTTGGTGAAAAAGCTATTGGCTGACGGGATCGCTCGCGAGAGCGACGGCGCGATTTGCATTTTCTCTGATGGTGAAAAAGAACTGGGCGACGATCCATTCAAAATTCAAAAGAAGGACGAATGGCTGGACGTGCCGGCGATGATCCAAAAATCCGACGGTGGATTCCTCTACGCGACAACTGACCTGGCGACGATCGACCACCGTGTGAAAGAATTCAAAGCAGACGCGATCTGGTATGTGGTAGGCATCCCTCAGCAGTTGCACTTTCGCCAGATCTTCGATGCAGCCAGGCGCTGTGGCCACGACTCGATTGAATTTAAGCACGTCGCATTTGGCAGCATTCTCGGCGAGGATCGAAAACCGTTCAAAACGCGTTCAGGCGAGAGCGTTGAGCTGCTCGATGTCATCGAAGAATCAATCGACCGCGCACGTAAGGTGGTGGAAGAAAAGAACCCTGAACTGACGACCGGCGAGAAGGCAGACATTGCCGAGATCATTGGCATCGGCGCAGTCAAGTATTCCGAGTTGTCGCAAAATCGGCTGACCGACTATGTATTCGATTGGGACGAAATGCTGTCACTGCGGGGAAATACTGCCCCCTACCTGCTCAACGCGTACGTCCGGACACGCGCCATTTTCCGTAAGCTGGGCGAAGAGGTTACAGACTTTGGCAGCGAATTCGCACTGACTGATGAGAATGAAACTGCGCTGTTAGTGAAACTCTCGCAGTTCGCGGAAATTCTCCCCGAAGTGTTAACCGATCATCGCCCTAATGTGCTGGCGACATACTTGTTCGAAACCGCTAAAACCTTCCACGCCTTCTTCGAGGCCTGTCCAGTGCTGCGCTCCGAAGGCGTCACCAAAGCAACGCGACTTGCCCTGTGCGAACTCACTTCTCGCGTCCTCCGTCAGGGCTTGAACCTCCTCGGCCTGAAAGTGACCGAGCGAATGTAATGTAAGCCCTGCCGCTTGCCCCACTTCCGACCTATTGCTCGAATTCGGCCCTCCCTATCTCTCATAATCCCAACGGGATTCCGTCCCAAAGCCCGGGTTGCGCCAGTGGTGCTACCCCGGGATACAGACAGCTCATGCCCTTCAACCCCAACTGGGTTGTGTCCGAGGGGCTGTGGATCATTGCTGCCAGGACACAACCCCGATGGGGTTGAAATCCTTGACGATCATTTTCATGGCAAAAATCAAGCGCTGGGAACCAATCAGATTAGGCAATAGCAAATCAGGATAAAATTGAAGGACTCTCGCACTTGGCAGAATTGCGACTACACATTCATTTTCAAGGAAAGAAGAATCGGCTGCTTCAGTGCGATTCTCACACGGCTGGAAATCCGCGTGCTCCAATATTCGGGATCTGTAAGCAAGCTCCCCCACAGGTGCCCACCTTTCGCTGATGGCGGATTTCTTGAATCTTTGATTCTCACACATCTCAGACGCATTTGAGGCAGGTTTCCGACTGCATTCATTTGTAGTGAAGCGGGTTGCATCGAACTTGGGATTCGATTAAGCAATCAGGTCTGCCGTGCTGAAATTTGCTATCCATCACTCTAATTGTTGTCTCGCCGGGGAGGGGTTTTCTCGTCGCGGATGATTCTTGCTACCTCGGGCTGGCTGACACTTTTCGGCTTTGACCAATCGGAGATTCCCGAGGGCTCAGAGGCGAGTCTGACATTTGAGTACATGCCGCAATCATGGGGCGTTTTCGTTCTCGTGGCGGCGATCATCGGCGTCATCTGGTTTTCATTCGCCATTTATCGCCGTGAATCCGGCAGTGCCTCTCCATGGATGAAGCGCGTGCTGGCGATTCTGCGCATTGCAGCCTTTGCCCTGGCAATCCTCATTCTGCTGGGCCCCTCAGTGGTCTTCACAAAGACGCGCATCCTGCGGCCAATGATCTCGCTGGTTCGCGATGCTTCGTTGTCGATGACAACGGAAGATCCCTATCACGATCCGCGCAGTGCCAGTGCTACCGCAGAGTTGCTCGGAGTGAACGCCAGCGAAGTGAGAGCGAAGCAGCCGGCGCGAACTGAAATCGTCAACGCTTTCTTCGATGCCAACGACAAGGCACTTCTCACCGGGCTCGAAAAACGTGGACGACTTCAGCTCATTGACTTCACAGACAATCCTTCGCAACCGCAGCGCATCGCAGGCGCTGCCGCCATCAGCAGCGATGAAAGCGATGCGACAGTAGATGAAAATGGTGAGCCTGCAGATGAAGGTGTGACCATTGACCTGCAGCTTCCGCCGCTTGTCACTGGGGGCTCCGGCACCGACGTGGCGGCGGCACTATCGCTGGCGATTAAGGAAAAATTGACGGCCGCGGTGGTGATGACCACCGATGGCCAGCACAATGCCGATACTGATTTGAATGCCGTAGCGGCGGAAGCGTTAGAGCGTGACATCCCACTGTTTGTAGTGGGCGTGGGAGATGCGCAAAAGCCCCGAAACTTGCGCGTTACCGACCTCTATGTTGACCCGCAAGTGTGGAAGGGTGACCCATTTGAGCTTGAGGCATTGCTAATCGCTCGCGGTGCGCAAACCGCCACTGCGGATGTTGAATTTGTGGAGCTCATTGAATCTCCAGACGGCGGAGCAACGCAAGAAAAGGTGCTTGAGAGCCGGCAGATCGCGCTCGATCCAGAACTCGAAGAACAGCAGGTGCGGATGAGTTTTCAGCACACTTCCGAGGAAGTCGGAACCCGCACCTACACTGTGCGCGTCAAGCCGATCGAAAACGAGACAGATCGCAAAGACAATGCTCCGCAGGCACCGGCCAAGGTTACTATTCTAGACAACCAGGCCAAAGTGCTCCTGATCTCTGGTGCTGCCAGCTGGGAGTTTCGCTCTATTACAGTTCTCCTCACTCGGGAAAAAACAGTCGATCTATCCTGCTGGCTGCAAAGCCTTGACCAAGGTCGGGAGCAACAGGGTAATTCCCGCATCCTTTCCCTGCCTGCCACCAAGGAAGAATTGTTCGCTTTCGATGTGGTGCTGATGTTAGACCCAGATCCACGGGAGTTTGATCCAGCCTGGATGGGCCTGCTGAAGGATTTCGTGCGCGAGCGCTCCGGTGGCGTCCTTTACATGCCCGGCCCCGTGTTCGGCCCTAACTTTATCACCAGCATTCACGCCAAAGCGATGCAGGAACTGATTCCCGTCCGCATCGATGAAATGGCGGCTACTGCCACAGCAGTCGACACACAAAGCTACGACCGCGCCTGGCCGCTTCAAGTGGTCGCAGCGAATGTCGACCAACCGATCATGCGCTTTTATCCGGATTCGCAGAAGACATTGGAGCAATGGAAAGCGCTGCCTGGAATTTACTGGAGTTTCCCTGCCATCGCCTCGAAACCAGCCGCCCGCACCCTGCTGGAGCACTCAGACCCAACGTTGCGCACCGCGAACATTGAGCGCCCTTTGATCGTCACTGGAAAGTATGGCGCGGGCCGCACCGTCTACGTTGGATTCGAAGGCACCTGGCTGTGGAGGCAGACGGGCCGCGAGGGCGAATTCTTCAAACGCTTCTGGATCCAGACCGTTCGCTATCTGGTAGAAGGCCGATCACTGGGCGGCAAGCGACGTGGAATCATTGAGGCTGATAAGCCCAAATATCAAATCGGCGACCGCGTGCTACTGACCGCAAAGCTACAGACTCTAGACTACCAACCGATGGTTGCAGACGAGATCCCGGCAATGCTGTCTGCCCCAGGAGAAGAGACCAAAGAAGTCCTGTTGAAAAAGGCGGACGGCGAGGATGCTGGCACTTACCAGGTGACACTTCCAGCGGCCCGGCCCGGCAGTCATTCGATCAAAATCACTCTCCCCGGTGACGAATCTGGCCCTGCCGAAATCACGGCGGACTACACCGTGACACTACCATTGCGCGAGACCTTGCAGACGTTTCTCGATCGCCCAGCGCTGATGAATCTCGCAACATCCACGGGCGGTGCTTACTTTGACGTCAATGAGGCAGCAGCCCTGCTCGATGCCGTCCCTGACAGAACACGCAAACTGGAAATTCAGAGCACTCCGAAGCCACTCTGGGATACGCAACGCATGTTGATCCTTTTCGTCTCCCTGTTAGCCCTCGAATGGATTCTCCGCAAACGATTCAAGCTGATCTAATGTCTCAGAATCCCCTAGCCAGCATCGAATCAAAGATTAGCAGCGTTCGCAGCTCGATCACGCGCTGGTTTATCATTGATGGATTGATGCGGGTCGCTGCGGTGATACTTGGCCTTTTTCTTGTCGACTTTATCATCGATTATTTTTTCCAGATGGACCGCGCTCAGCGTGGCATCATGCTGGTGCTGATGGTGGCCATCGGGCTGTGGAGTATCTGGAAATGGTTAGTGCGTCCGCTGCGCGCATCGATCACTGATGAAGCAATCGTCCATGAAGTCAGCAAGCGCCATCCCGAAATCGGCGACCGCATATTGACGTCACTCGAATTCGCTCGCACCGACTGGAGCAAGCAGTCGAACGTATCGCAGGTGATGGTGGATTCCGCCATGGCCGAAGGCGGTCAGGCGCTGGAGGGCGTCTCCTTCACCAGCATTCTACGGCGTGGCAGGTATTCGCTTAATGTGACGCTGCTGGCGATACTCACGATCATTCTGGCAGTTGGATGCATCGGAATCTTCTCGAACGATTATCTCCGCATCTGGGCCAACCGGAACCTCATGCTGGGCAACATGGCGTGGCCAGCCGATTTTCAATTGCAGCTCGATGGGCTCAATGACGGGGAAATCATCATTCCACGGGGCGATACGTGGCCGCTGACGGCACGCGTGGCTGACGGCTATAAATCGCTACCCGATGAAGTTCAAATCGAGTTTCGTTCGGGCAATGGCACGCGTCGCGAATCGATGAACGACAGCAAGGACAAGCGCACCTTTGTTTATCGCATCGCCAACGTTGTTGAGCCCTTCAGCTTTCGCCTCAAAAGTAGCCGCGTTGCAACTGAGTGGACGAATGTCAGTCTGGTCGATCGCCCTGCCGTTCAGTCACTCGACCTGACAGTGACACCCCCAGAATATACCGGCGGGGAGAAGGAAATCCTCCCTGCAGGAAGTGACAGCTACTTCCTGCTGCGGGGCACTGCAGTGGAAATCAGCGGAGAATCCAGCAAGCCCCTCAAATCAGCCACCCTCACAATCGGCGAGGAATCCCTCCCGTTAGTCGTTTCGGGCAACCGATTTTCTACTGCCATGGCAGCCGATAAAGTGAGCCCGGGAGCGTGGCAACTACGCCTCGTCGATCAGGAACAAGTGTTCCAACCAGGCAAAGGAATTGCTGGCCTGGGCACACGTGATCCCGTTATTTTTAATGTGCGACAACTTTCTGACAAAGCGCCGTCCGTCTCGGCCAAACTACGTGGCATCGGCAGCCTCGTCTTGCCATCCGCCCGCCTCCCATACGATGCTGAGGTCTCGGACGACTTTCAGATATCGAAGGTTGAACTGGAATACGGCTGGACTCAGGATGAGAGCGAGAATCAGACAGAAAGTGTCCATGCCGTAGCCCCCGAGGCTGCGATCGACTTGCAGGGGAAGTCATCCGCTAATTTCAGTGATGCGCTCGACCTCCAGCCACTCTCGATTCCAACTGCCTCACGATTGCGCCTGCGCCTGCGTGCGCAGGACAACGATACGGTCTCTGGCCCGAACATTGGCGAATCGACAGACATCCTTCTGCGCGTGGTCACCGAGACAGAATTGCGCAATCAGTTCCTACTGCGCGAGCGCCAGCAACGACAGGTCTTCGAAGATATCACCAAACGACAAGACACGCTAATGACCGACTGCGAAGCCTTCCTGGCTGATACGCGGGCATCAGAATCGATCGGCAACGACCAGCGCTCAGCCCTGTTCAAACTTCAGCGACGGCAGAAATTGATCAGCGCCAATGTAAAACCAGTGGTCGAGAACCTTGCCGCAGTGGTCGAAGAAGCGATCAACAATCGCCTGCCCGACGAGCAGGACGTCCTTAAGACTCGCCTTCAGCAACGCATCATTAGCCCAATGCAAACACTGCGGGAAGAACTCATCCCCGCAGCAGCAACTCCCTTGGACGGCGCGCGAAACCTGCTCGATGCACGAGCACCACGAAACCAGTCATTGGAAAACGCACTGGCAGGACAACGCGCGATTCTGGCAACCATGAACGAAATTCTCGTGCACATGGTGAAGAACGAAAAATTCCAGCTGGCAATCATCCGACTCTATGAAATCCAGCGGCTGCAGAACGAACTGAAGCAGCAAACAGATGAGAAGAAAGAAGCCGCACTGAAGAGCCTCCTGAACGAAGGAGAATAAGACTCATCCACGCAAACCTTCAAATTTGCAATATATCCCGCAATATACGGAGTTTTCCTTCACTTTTTACCCCCAATTGAAGAGCATCCACTGCGGGATATTCTACAAATCTGAAAGCTATTAAGGGAATGAGCGAAAACTTGCATTTTTGACAGGTACCCACAATGTTATTTTGCGGGTTTGTTAGTGCGCGGCTTGGGCGACGTGCGGTTTTAGTGATGGCGGAAACGGGACAAGTGTTAGGGTGAATTTCTATGCTTGACGCCGGATTCGGCGTTGGTATCATCGATCCGAAGGGAGCGGTTGAGAGCCGTAGGTTTACTGAAGGCTTTCAAAGAGCAACCTCGGCATCGATGATACTAAGAGGCGCGCGACTCGCTAGAGTGCGCCGCTTCGGTAAAGCTGAGAAGTTCACCCGAAACTCCCTGCAGGCGGGCCATCACTAAGTCCTCCCTGCACCGCCTATGCGCAGACTTTTGGGCTCCACTCCCTGCGGTTGGTCGCCTGGGACTCGCCCTGAATTTTGGTGGTCGGCTGGGCCAACATACGTTGGGCACCAATCCATCCACCAGACCTATGGGGGTTGGGGGCGAGTCTGAACCCGCTGCAGCGGAGGCCAGGGCTTGTGCAGACCAGGCATTCGAACCGGAGGTGCAAATGCTGGCCTGCACAGCCTCGCCCGTCCGCCAAAATAACAGCCCGTTGCCTTAATAAAATGTCCCCTAGCAGAAAGATCTTCCTCGGAGCGTCAGCAATGATCACCGCGATGGTAATCGGACTAATCGTCGATTTCTCGACTGCCGGAGTCGCTGAGGAGGTAGATGCACTTCAGTCGATGGATTCTTCGTCCGACGCAATCGATGAACACCTCGAATCCACTCATTGGCGTATGCTCGCCCTTGGGATCGGGCGCATGGTCGAAGTGATTCTAATGTGGGGTGGTGGGATCATCATTCTAGTTGGTTCTTATCAGGCGGCTCGAATGGTCGAGAAACTTCAGCAGCAAATGCACGACAAATCACAACAGGGACTATAAAGGCGAGGATGATCAAGCCGCTGCCACCGCGGAGTCGAAACCGTGAGGACAATTCCAACCATCAGCCAGAAGGCGAGAGTGCGCTCTCCGCAGCGGCTGACATCTCTTTGACGTTCGCTCGTGGAACAAAGAAAACATAGAACACAAATGAAGCTTTTTCTAATCTCCGTGGCTATTGCTCTCGTTTTGAATGGAACAGCTAAAGCGCAGGTTAATCCGGTAGATGAGAAGCGGGAGGGGACGATCAATTGGATTATGAGTTTCCGTTCATTTGCAACGGGAAGGTGTGATAGAGCGATTCGTGCTCCGTTCGGGCGATACTTGTTGATTCAGAGAGAAGAACAGATTCTCGCCCTGAAATTGGAAAAGCACATACCGTCGAAAAATAAGCACGGAATCTCTAGATTCTCTTGGGTGAGTTTTTTTGTTTCTAAACGAATAGACAGTGGAATTATCGAATTCGAAGAGGGTCCAGGAGGAGACACTTTGATTCGCGCGGACGGATTTGAAGTAGAGTGGTCTGCAGGTGATTGGATTTATCTGAATGAGGAAATCAAGGTGGCTAGGACTGAGGCGACGGAAATAACTGAACTCTTTTCTAGTGATGTTGTCTATCCGGTGGAGGTACCTGCAAAAGTTGGAAAACTAAAGTGGTACTCGTTAAAGGATCTAATGCGACTATGGCAGAAGGAAAGAAGAGAGGTCGGAACAAAGATCGAAGCGAACAAGCCAGCGCTGGCCAAGCCGCTGCAACTGGGAAAGACGAGCGGAATCGAGAAAGTCAGGCCCTCCCCTGTTTCTATCCGATGCTCTCAGCAGCGTCTCGCAGGCCTCTGAACGTTCGGCGGAGAAATAATGAACACTCTTAGAAAGCTGTCCTTCTGGCCCCTGTTGCTTTTGCTCGGATCCTGTGATGTGCGAGAACAACGACGTGAAGTGTTCGATGTTGATTACTGGCTTGAAGAGGCACTTGGAGCTCCCGTACCAGGATCAATCTCCAAAATTGAGGGCGTCGGTGACACTTGGCAAGGACACAGTTGTTTCTTTCGAGCGAACTGTAACTCGAAAGAGTTCATGGGGTTTTTAAAGCAACAGAACTTCTCCCGTGTCGATGGAAACCAGGGACGCCACGCGGAGCATTTTTCTCTATTTTCGGGCATGGAGCAGTACTTCTCTGAACCTTGGAATCCAGAATTAAACGGAAAAGGAATCGTGCTGTTTTCTTCTCGCGATTATGGCGGGGGTGCAGGAACCCTCGTTCTCATCGATACAACCAACAACATTACGCATATCTATTGTGGGGCGGCGTAGATCACAACGCGCCGAACAAAGACGAGGATGGTCAAGCCGCTGCCACCGTGGAGTCGATATCGTGAAGACAACTTTGAACACTAACCCGAAGTCGAGAGTGCGCCCTCAGCAGCGGCTGACATCTCTTTGACGTTCGGCTTAGAAATGGTTCCAGACGATAATCAATTCCACCTAGTCGATACCTATTCGCTTCGAGAGTATCCGTGTGGGCTCGTCGCTGGAGAGTCGCTTCGCATTAAGCAGGAGATTAGGTGTAAAGACCACAACGGGAGAGAGACGGGGAGAGTTTATCCGGTGGGCGAAACGTGGATTGTATTATCGGGCGTGAAGGACGAGCCGGAGGTGATCTGGATTCGCCAGCAGGATGGAAGGCGACATACGTGGGA
>JBNMNB010000252.1:0-10683 GCA_051270635.1 Verrucomicrobiales bacterium
GGGACTGTAGACTTCCTCCAAAGTAGCAGCAGCAAATGACCTAAAAGTTTTAAAACGATCAGCCAGGGCAGGCATTGCCCCGCTGGAACAACTGCGGCCACGGATGGGGTAGCATATTTCATCTTCGTAGCCAGCCTCAATGATGCTCGGTCGTCCCAGATTCTCGACATCACCATAAAAGAGCAAGGTTGGATGCTCGATGCTGGCATGATACTTCGTGTTGAGTCCAAAATTCCCAACAGCGTAGTCGATGTCACCATCACCGTCGATATCGGCACCTGTGATACTGTTCCACCACCCACTATGGTCTGCGATTCCAGTCGCATCAGTGATGTCTATCAGTGTTCCTTTTGCATTGCGAAATATCTTCACTGGCCCCCACTCGTGAGTAACCAGAAGATCCAGCCAGCCGTCATTGTCGACGTCAGACCAGAGGGCACTGGTGACAAGCCCTGTTGATCGAAGGGCTTCTGGTGCGAGATCAGAAAATGTGCCCTTTCCATCGTTGATGAGCAACTGACTCACAGGTGACTCAGGATAGCGTCCGGGCACGATTCTTCCGCCGACAAAAATGTCCACATCGCCGTCACGATCGACATCTGCAGCGCAGGCGACGCCGCCGCTGTGCCGGGCTTCCGGCAGTGCCCCGGCGGGCGCGCTGGTAAAGGTGCCATTACCATCATTCAGGTAGAGCCGATCCTGAAGGCAAGGGGCCTGCGGCTCGCATTCTACCCCACCGCTCACGACATAAAGATCGAGATCAGCATCGCCGTCGGCATCGAAAAACAGCGGTGCCATGTCTTCTGCATCCGCATGGACTTCGCTATCGAACGGAGCCAGACTATTGACTACAAATCGGTCACCTTCGCGAAGATAGATCCGTCCGCCTACGCCTTTCGATCCAGGAAAAAACAGGTCATCATCACCATCTGCATCGACATCGCCCCACGCGTGCCCCGGCCCCAGTTGTGAGCTCTTATTCGGAAGCAAGGGCTGCCTCTCGAAGTCGTCGAACGGTCTCTCAGTCTGCTCTACATTGATCCAATCATTTGTTTGCGCAAACAACGGTATGGCAGTGCTCCGGCGTTCGCGAAATGGCCTGGCATTCGACACACTCGCCTCAGTGATGGTGTAGAGGTTGCCGGCAGGCAAATCGGTGAAGCGTTGCACAATCCCACTAGGCCAATCGATCGTCAGAGCAGTGATCATTGTCGTCGCCCCCAAACCGAAGTGCAACACAGGTTCATCCGAAGAGTAGAAACCGCGAGACAAGGTCAGCAGCCGAGTTTGAATTCCAGCAGCTGTTTCGATTCGGACTTTGGCATCGATTCCCCATCGATTGCTCTGCATGCCGATCAATCGCACTCTAACACTGTTACTATCCTTCTTTCCAGCAGCACTACTTCGATAGACGAGCACTTCACCTTCGAATTGATTCACGACAAGATCCTGATCACCGTCGTTGTCGAAATCGCCCAGCGCCGCGCCGAAACAGACGGCTTCCTTGTTCAGCCCCCAGTCGACTGCTTTGTTTGCAAAGCGCAGATCGCCGAGGTTCTTAAACGCAAGGTTAGCATCACGTTTTGCTTCGGGCTTCACCGCTATCAATGAAGGATCAGTGCGCTGCGCATTGAGAGCATCACTGTTGAACAAATCACCCGTCATCCCGTTGGCGATGAACACATCCGTACGTCCGTCGTTGTCAAGATCCGCCATTTTCACTGCCCATGTCCAATCAGAATTCGCCAGCCCCGTCATCTGCGCTGCCTCCATAAATCGATCCGTGCCACTATTGATATAAACCGCATTGCGCATGTACTGACGAGGTTCAGCGGAATCCAGGAACCAGGCATTTTTACTCATGTCCCCCATCCCCATTTTCTGTCGAAAGTGATTGGTTCCGGACATGTCTGTCCCCATAAAATCGAGCAATCCATCATTGTTCAGATCTGCCACATTCGAGCCCATCGAGTACCATGGCGTGTGCGGCAAGGACACTTGGCTCACGTCTTTGAAAGTTCCGTCCCCTTGATTTCGATACAGTCGATCGTGTCCAAAATAATCATTTGCGACATAGAGATCCGGATGACCATCGTCGTTGTAATCCCACCAAGTGGCGGAGAGCCCCATGCCGTTGTCCTTTAAACCCGCTTCATCTGTTACATCTGTAAACTGAGGGACGCCGCCCTTCGTGGAAACTCCATCGTTCCGGAACAAGCGATCGTACTGTCCTGACCGAATGAACATGTTCATCTGCCCAGCTGGATTCCATTGGAGATCGAAGACTTCCTTAAGATGATCAGGCATTCCGATAACCTCTCCGTTGGCGTCTTTTTCCAACTGTGGAAAAACCTTCTGCGCGACTTCCCGACTGGTGACATCAAACGCGTTCGTTGGTGAAAACGCCCGATTTGTCAGCAAGTAGGCATCGAGATCGCCGTCCCGGTCATAGTCAGAGAATGCCATAATCACACTCGCGCCGATGAAATTCACGCCAGCCTCGGCCGCAACGTCACGAAATTGGCCGTTGGTGTTCAAAAATAGCCGATTTGCTCCGTGAAAAGCACAAACCGAGAGATCTAAATCGCCATCGTTGTCGATATCTGCCCATGTGCAGCCAGCCTCCCAAAAGGGTTTCTTTCCCTCAACCCGCAATCCGCTGGAATTCGTCACGTCTTTAAAGCGGAAATCGCCCAGATTTTGGTAGAGCTTGCCCCCCTCGAACGGACGGGAAAGGTAAAGATCGGTCAATCCATCTCCATTAAAATCGCCACTGGCAACGCCTCCGCCAGCAAATGAAAGTGTCCTGGCTGATTCCAGGGACGCCGGAGCTTTCCAGTCATTTCTAAAGGCAATGCCCGTTTCACTTTCTCCTAACTGACTGAACAAAAGCGCATTAGAATCCTTCCCAGTTTCTTTCTCGAGTTCAGTTATCCGTAGTAAAGTCGATTGCTGACCCTCGGAACGAATCACGAGACTCAGAACGAGCAGGCAGGAAATGCCCCAAATTCGGGAGCATCTTAGGAGAGATTGGTTCATTTCTGATTGTAGCATGGATTGTGGAAAATCTTGATCTAGCAGCTGAAAAAAGCTCGTATTGTGCCAATTTTCATGGTACAGAAGTTGCTCAACCGTAATCTACAATGATCAACCATCTTTCAACCAAACAAGGGCTGCTCACGGCAGTCACCGCCGTGGCACTGGCCACATCCGCGAATGCATCGCTTGCAATGTATGACGCTGCGATTGCGGCGGACAATGCTGGTGCACTCCCTTACACAGCTGTCCTCACCGACTCCGTCAGCGTTGACGGCGTGACTGGCGTGCCATTTGATTTCGGCACTACCAGCGGTTCGGGCACGGTTGAGTTTATTATATCCGGCGATCCTGTAGGTGGCGGTCAGGATGGATTCCTCGCAGTGGGTGCAAACGGTACTTGGAACTTCCGCTATGAGCAATGGGACGACACGGGTCAACTCGGATTCACTCACTTGGGAGTCGCTGACTACCTGCTCACACCTGCTGTTGCTTCTCCAGAAGATACCACTCACGTTGCCTATCGTTACACTTCAGAAACCTCGATGATGGATGTCTTCATCAATGGAGATCTCGCTGGTTCTGCCGAAGCAGTAGGCTACGAAATGCCAACGGGTGCGGGTTTTCTCGGGGCCAAGAACGCTGCTGGGGATGAAGGCATGCTCGGAACCATCGATCGCGTAACAAGTTACGATTCGGCTCTGGATGATGCCACCATCAGTGGACACAGCGCTGCTTTCACTACGGTTCCTGAACCTTCTGTAGGTTTGTTAGGACTTCTTGGACTCGGCCTCCTGACACTCCGCCGTCGACGCTAGATTTACCTTTTTTCCTCGGCACGGCACCTCACTTGGTTCCGTTTCAGCTTTTAAGAGCCCGTGCACATTTCCCAATGTGTGCGGGCTTTTTTTTCATCACTCTAAATCATCCAACGTCCAATGAAGACTCTTCACTTATTTCACTATTTCCCAACAGGGAGCACCGTCCTGGCTATTGCCCTTGCTGCCGTAATTCTACCAACGCCATCTGACGCTGACTTAACGACGTATGATGCTGCAATCGCCGCCGATCACGGAGGAGGAGATGGATCGTCTCCCTACGCTGCGACACTAACGGAACCGCTAGAATTTGATACCACTGGGGGAATCGAGTTTGATTTCGGGGACATTTCAGGAGACGCGACTTTCGAGTTCATCGTCGAAGGAGATCCTGAGGCTGCTCAGAATGGATACCTCGCCGTTGGAGAGAATACAGGGAATAGTCTCCGTTACGAACAATGGGATGACACTGGCCAACTGGGCTTTACTCGCAGCGGAGTTGCCGATTACGTTTTCATTGCGGAAGAAGATGAGGATCTGGTTCTGTCGCCCACTGAACCAACGCATGTCACCTACGCCTGGGCAAGTGATGACCAACGCATGGATCTTTACATTGATGGCGCATTGGCTGGTGTCGTGGAAGGAGCAACGTTCGAAATGCCTACTGGGGCAGGATGGCTTGGAGCAAATGCGGCAGGGACAGAATCAATGGAGGGAATAATCCACCGAGTAACCACTTACGACTCACTCCTCAGTCCAGAAATTATTGCCACTCACGGGAATTCGTGGCTGGCGGCGGGCACAGATCCCAGCCTTCAGGTGGGCATGACTGTGAACCTCACTTTAACGGGTGCCGTTCAAACATTTGAGCTCATTATTCTTAACGCAGGTGTCGAAAATCTACTCAACGTTAGTGGGATCACAATCCGCGGCGATTCTGCGGACAAGTTCAACATTACAACTGAGTTGCCCTTCACCATTGATCCCAGCAGTCAAAAAGTAGTGGAGTATTCATTCGATCCTCAAGGTGAGCTTGGAACCATTTCAGCAGAATTTTTGATTGCAAGTGACGATCCTCAGAATGATGCGATCTTAGTCACGCTATCTGGAGTGATTCATGATCCCACTCTCGAAACGGGCACCGTATTGGAATTCGGAGAGACTGGAACCACAATCTCTCTCCCGCTTGAGATAAAGAACACTGGCTTCGCACAAGATCTGGTCATTGAGACCATTACGTTTACCGGAGATGGTGCTGACGCTTTTACGGCTACGAATCCGGGGACGATCGCCTCTGGCGAATCCGATCAATCGACGATCACATTTTCCCCCGGAGCACCCGGAAAATATGAAGCAACAATCCAGATCAAAAGTAACGACCCACTCTCGCCAATCACTGAGATAGCCGTTTCGGGATCAGCACCTTTCAATTTGGCTACCTTACCTTCTTATGACGCTATCATAGCGTCAGATCATGGCGACGGCAACGGCGCCTACCCTTACTCCACAGCCTTACTCGCAGCAGAAACATTCGATGGTGCCGAGGCAGCGGAATTTGACTTTGGCGAAATTGAAGAGAACGCGACGTTTGAATTCATTCTGGAGGGGGATCCTGTCGATGGCGGGCAAGACGGCTTTCTTGCGGTCGGTGAAGATCCACTGGACAACCTTCGCTACGAGCAGTGGGACGACACTGGACAACTAGGTTTCACGCGATTGGGAGTGGCAGACAATCTCTTCGTGGAAGAGGACGATCCAGACTTGCTTCTATCTCCCGAGGTACCAACCCACATTACCTATTCCTGGGATTCAGAAGAGTTGACGATGTCCCTGTATGTTAATGGAATCCTTGCTGGCATTGCCGAAGGTGTCGACTTTGCAATGCCCGCCGGCCTCGGATGGCTCGGTGGAAAAAACGATGCGGGAGCAGAGGGAATGCTCGGAATCATCCACCGTGTGGTCACTTATAATGTCCTGTTGCCAACGGATGTCATTCTTCGTCATGCTACCGCCTTTGTAGAAGGGGGCACGTTCGCACCCTTTTCCATCACCAGTTTGATCCCTGACTTGGCCGGTAAGTCAGTCACACTGACTTGGACATCGGTCGATGGTGCCAGCTATCGCATCGAAAAAACTCCCATCCTGGCAGAAGATGTCGAGTGGCAGGAACTGGAAGATGGTTACGAATCCGGAGGAGAAGATACCACTTATACGGATCCTTCTTTAACCGGTGACGAGGTCGAACTCTACTACCGCATCATTCAGGAAAACTAGATTGAAAGACGCACCAGTGCCCAACCCTCCATATTTTGATTCTTTTGAAATTTTTGGGACACTCTTGACTGACAGTCGATTCTCGCGGAGATAGAGAAACACTATGTTCAAAATACTTAAATCCCGAATTCTTCGCTCCGTCCCAGTGACGGAGTCACGGGCTTGTTTGAGCATTTGATTTGTTGTCACTTTCTTTTCTTTAAGAGCCCGTCGGATCCTTTCCTGCGGGCTCTTTTTTTTGCCCGATCGAGTATGCAGGAAGCGAGTGGCGGGACGATCCACTGTCTCAGATTCTCTCAATGCATACGTTTCCCATCCTTCTTCGTGAAGCTCGTTCAACCGCGGTTCTGGCGGTGCCATTGATCGCCGGTCAGCTGAGCCATATGCTGATGGCAGTGGCCGACACCGTCATGATTGGTCGGCTGGGTGTGGTGCCACTGGCCGCAGCAACATTTGCCAACAATATCATCCACCTGCCGTTCATGGTGGTGATTGGGATGACGATCGCCGTATCCGTGCGTGTCTCTCAGGCCCGCGGGTGCATGGAACCCGAGACTGCACGGGCGGCGCTTCGCCACGGCATGCTATTGGGCCTCATTGCCGGCATCCTGACGATGATCGGGGCCTTTGCGTTGACTCCGTTTCTAGGATATTTCGGGCAAGAATCATCCGTGGCGGGAGAAGCGGGAGTTTACTTCCAAATTATCGGAATCTCGATAATTCCGGCAGCATGCTCGATGGCGATCAAGAACCACGCAGATGCGATGAATCGCCCGTGGCCCGCGTTTTCGATTCTCCTCACTGGTGTTGGGTTGAATGTGTTGCTCAACTGGATTCTGATCTATGGAAATTTGGGACTGCCCGCAATGGGACTGGAGGGCGCCGGCGTCGCGACTCTGATAGCGCGCGTTTTGACCATCGCCGGGCTAGTCTACTGGTGCACGCATGACCGCGCCATTCGCGAGTGGGTGCCTAACCATTGGTTCAAGGCTCCAGAATGGACGGCGGTAAAATCTTTGTTCAAGATCGGCATGCCAGCGAGCATGCAGCTACTAGCCGAGAGTAGCGCCTTTGTCGCGGCAACAATCCTGATCGGCACAATCAGCAAAGAAGCACTGGCTGCCCACCAGGTTGCGATCAGTTGTGCTGCTACCATTTTTATGGTTCCGCTAGGATTATCGATGGCACTGACGGTTCGCATCGGCGAAGCCTGGGGGGCAAACGCCTTCGATCGTCTCCGCCCGATCGTTATCAGTAGTGGCATCATGGCGATTGGATTCACCCTGGTCAGCGCCCAGTGTTTCGTCTTCTTCAATGAGATCATCGCAGGCTGGTTTCTGACTGATCCTACAGCACTGAAACTCAGTGCTACTTTATTGCTGGTAGCGGCAGCGTTTCAATTCAGCGACGCCCTGCAAATCGTGTTTGCCGGCGCACTGCGCGGGGTGAATGACGTCCGCGTGCCCGCGTGGCTGGCCTTTTTTGCCTACTGGGTCATCTCGCTGCCATTAGGTTGGTGGCTGTCTTACGGATTAGACTGGGGAGTCATCGGAATGTGGTGGGGAATCACCGCTGGCCTCACACTAACAGCGGTCACTCTGGGAATTCGCACCTGGATCAAAACTGCCAACGCTTCCCATTCCACTTCCACGGTCGCTGAAATCAGTCACGGTTAATCACTTCTCTGCATCCTTCTCGTCATCACGACCAAAGAACATCAAGTGCTGCCACGGCAAGTCGTCAAACGCACGCACCAGCTTGTAGCCATTCGGTGGAAATTCCTTTAAAACTTGTTCCTTCGACATCTTGTGCAACAATTTTATGGGAACGTCAGGATCTTCCAGTCGAAACTCCACAAGCGCGACCACTCCGTCTTTTTTCAAGCTCTTCAGCATGCCCTGCAGCATCTGCTGCGGATGCGAAAACTCATGGTAAACGTCCACCAGCAGAATCAGATCGAAGGTATTCTCCGGTAACATTGGATCGTGCAACTTGTTCTCAATGGTCTCGATATTATCCATGCCCGCTGCTCTGGCACGCGCCTTGAGAAGTCGCAGCATTTCAGGCTGGATGTCGACCGCATAGACTTTTCCCTCCTCCCCCACTGCCTTTGCCATCTTGAGAGAATGGTAGCCATTCCCGCTGCCCATATCGCACACGATCATGCCCTGTTTCAACTTCAACTCCCGCATGAGCATCGTAGTCGCCTCCTCCCTTTCACGCTCCTGCCGCAGTAGCCATTCCGCTCCCATCCAGTGCATTGTCTGCGCAATCGTGCGTCCTTTGTAAGTAGTGAGGGCAGGCGGAACATCTTCCTCTGCGGCAGGCTTCACCTTGACGTTCTTTGCGTCCGACTGGGAATCAACCCTGGCTTCGTCTGCATCGCCCTGCGCATACAGAGGAGCCATCCACCATCCTAAAAGCAGAGGAACAAGAAATGCACGTAATGTCGTCTTCATAAGTTCGTAAGGCAACATTCGCCATGCTGACTGAACTGTCGAGCCCCCAATTCACCGCATCTCGCCACACAACAATGCGGACAATCTTTCCCTGCATTGCGCAAACCCTTTGTAGCGCAATGTTTCAGCGGACATCGTGGTCAACGCAAGATTCAAACGTCGTGCCAATTCTGCTGACTGCATGACTTCCCGCAACGGAACGATCTGCAATCGAATACCGAACAAGACTCCACCGGAAACAGGCAGCGCCACCAATGACTGCCACTCGATACGAAGCCAGACATCGTCTGCCGTGACATCACTATGCAATCGAGGCCACGGCAACTCCGGATGCAAATTCAACTGCGCCGTCGCCGCCAGCCCCCAGTTGCTGCGTTCCCATGAAATTCCAGGTTTGATCTTGCTGAGAAAGCCGTCAATCTGCCGACCAAGGTCATCGTTCAAATCTGGCACTGGTGAGTGAATGGCCACCATCGGCCTCCCCAGCTTTTCCTCCAGACTCCAGTTCGAAGGGAAACATACACAACCACCGACCAGTCGATGAGGCCCTCCATCAACCGACTTCATGAGAAGAAAATCCGGCTCCCAGCAGGCACCAAGAAGCTGACACTTGCCAGCAGAATCGTCCTGCGCATTCAAGCTGTCGAACTGCTCCCCATTGATGCCGCCTGTCTCGCGGGCAATATCGATCGCCTCATCGAGAAGCGGCTGCCCCTCACTTGATGACGATAACATAGCGTATCGAAAGGACTCTCCTCGCAGCAGGCGACTTCGCTGCGCAAGGATTTCGTCATGATCCTTTGTCCTTCCATAAAATCCCGATGGCTCTCCCTTTGAAAACCGCATCGATTGCCGGAAATCTTCGTCAGGGAGAACATCAAATAGGTTCATTTTCAAACCTAGCCCCAAAGAACGCCTGATTCAAAGGCATTGCTACAGTGAATGGAATCCCTCTGCAATCATATGGCGTGAAGAAACACCCCAACCTGACTAAGGCTCCTCATTGGCCAATTATAGATAATAACTGAAATTCCTACATCACACGCAGGTCATTCTCGCATTGCGGTTCCTGGCAACGGTTCAACAAAGTGCTTTACCAGCCTGGCCATTTTTGGCACTATGCATGCAGTCATCAGGATGACTTTGACAGGGGCCAACGCATGGCACACAGACGAAACCACGGACAGAGGAAGCTGGAGCTTTACAGTAAGTTCTTCATTCCTTTACCGATCGGATTCTTCCTACCTGTCACCTTTGGTATGGTTACCGACGCCATGCGCGATCCGGGGAATAGTGGTCTATTGGTAATTCCCTTTATTCTGGCATTTATGCTGGTGCCGACAGGATTTTTCCAAGTAATCATAGGACTGCCGTCGATATCCATGCTGCGCGGGAAATCGCTTGCAGCCCACATGCTGACCGGCGCTGCGTTGGCGATCCTAATGGTACTGTCTCAAGGATTCGGCGAAGTCGCATCCGAGATTACTGGCTCAATGAGTGGTTCACATCCTGACAAATTCAGCAACAATCAGACGTTTCGGGACAACCATGAATCACCAGAACCGCATCGCTTCACTGGTCGCACCAGCAATCAGATGCTTCGCGAGCAAACGGGGTTCGAGGATATCTACGGTCAAATCATAAGGCTGGGACTCCCAATGATGATAGGCTATCTGTTAATCTGGTACGTTTTCACTTCGCTGCCTTATGAGTATCATCGTGAGTTGACCATGGAGAGGCGGCCGGCGAACGATAGACCCATTCGTAACCTCCGAGGGGAAGAAGTAGAAAGGCGTGGCAAGATCGTGAGACGGCGCGAAAAAAAGCGGATACGAAGGTCACTGTAGATCTACAAATTGGATTATCGATGGCAGGGATTACGATTACCAGACCTCAGTGATTTTGCTGAAAGAGTCAGTGTTCAGCCAAGAGTTAATTGGCGGTCAGAAAGCATGTTGCTACTACTTAATAGCTGGGGCAACGGACAGGGCAAGCTTCACTATTGCGGCAGAATGCCCTGTTCGATGGGCATTCCAATGAAAGCAGCTCATCTCGCCAGATTCGTATTGTTTTTCTCTTTATTATGGTTATTATAA
>JBNMNB010000253.1:0-10623 GCA_051270635.1 Verrucomicrobiales bacterium
AGGTATCCATAGTCCCGCCAACCGGCCTTTTCAGGTCTAGTGTCGAAGGCCTTAAGATAGTCAACCTTAGCTGCCTGCCATTGGCCCTTGTCGGCCAGTTCGGTTGCACGCCGAAGATGCTGCGATGGCACTATCCACGCCTGAAATTCTTCGGCAGATCCAGGTCTCCCGGCAAGCAGGTTCACTGTTCGATGAAGGCGCAGCAGTTCGGGATGAGAACTTTCTTCACAGTATATTTCGAGTAACTCAATCGCCTTGTACAACAAATCGACAGAGGGGGGACGCTCAGAATCCTTGCTCCCCTGCTCATCCTCAGTCTTGGCAAGCGCTCGAGATTTTCTCACCAGCCTCTCAATCTTTTCAATCACTTCGCGTTCAACAGGATGAAGCCCGGGAATACGGACATCAGGCTTAGGAGAAAGCTCTGCCCCGATCGGAGCAACCCCGCCCCCCTCCTGCGCCTTAACCAGAAAAGGCACCCCGACGACTCCACAAATCAGAAGAGTCGCCAAAGCCCCAACCAGCCCAACATCGCAGGAGAAACGGTGGCGACGAGCAGGCGCTGGCATCACACCGAGAATCCGAAGGAGCCGCTTTCTGAGCACCTGTTTACGACCAGCAACGCCAAGCGCCAAGCGGCCGTGATCACTGGTCAGTGCGCCCCGGGCCCATTCGTTCATCGTCAGGAGCGATTCCGCATAGTCAGCTCGATCGCAACCACAGGACAACACGATCTCGTCGCAACTCTCTTCACGCGCATCAGCGAGTTTCCTGCTCAACCACCACACCGCCGGATGATAGAATGCTACGGTCTCCACGAATCGCTGAACCAGCAGGCCAATATGATCGAACCGACGAAGATGCGCCAACTCGTGAGCAATGATTGCTTCGACCTGCTCCTGAGGAATACTACTCAGCAAGCCAACGGGCAGCAGAATCATGGGCCTCAGCACACCTACAACTGCCGGCGTCACTACCTCTGAGGAAAACGCAACCACTGGTGGCCTCACCCGAAGCATGATGGCATCGCTCATCCGTTCAACCATCTGCAGGACGCTCCTGTCCTTAATTCGCTCAGCCTTCGATCGCAGACGACGTGACCCCGTCACCCCGCAAAACAATCTTCCCGCCATCAGCAGCACACCAAGCAAATAGAAACCAGCGATAAACCGGGCAAGCACGACCCAGCGTTTCGGTGATGCCTCGATCACGTTCGCTGATTGATCGTTTTCCGTAAAGTTAAGAGCTGGAGTTCGAGTGGAATTTTCCGAGCGTCGATCAGCTGCAACTATTGCAACCGAATCGATACTTCGTCCAGCGATCTCACTTGCACCGAAAGTCGCAGACGAAGGCTGGCGAATAAGCAATCCCGTCGAAAGAAAACTGATCACAATTCCGATCAAACCAATCATATAGACTGAACTGCGCAGTGCGGCGGAACACTTTACCCATCTCACCATTACCGCCACGAGCATCACGATGATTGCCCCTTGCCACAGGGAATGAAGCAACACCCCGGATAGAAGCATCGCCCAATTTTCGAAGGCTGCTGATGTCTCGATATTCATTTCTTTGATCCCGTTCGTTGTTGCTGACGATAGATGAAAATCAATTGACTCAGCTCTTCCCGCTCCGCTTCAGAAAATTCCTCGTCCGTCAGAAGATTGAGCATCAACGCGGACGCCGATCCATCGAACACACGTTTCACTAAGTCCCCTACCATTCCCTTGGACACTTCATCACGATGCACTTTCGCTGCAAAAATGTAAGCATTGCCCAGCGCCTTTCGTTTCAAATACTTCTTCGCCACCATGTTGTTGAGCGTTGTGACAACCGATGTATGAGCCAACTGCTTCTTCTCTCTCGCCGCCAGAGCCTGCCGCACATCGCGCACCGGCAACGGCCCATCCGACCACAGAATTTTCAGAATCTGAAGCTCAAGTTCAGTAGGATATTTTGATACTTCACGTGGCATTTTTATCTCTCCATTACTTCTATTTAAACAGAAGTTCTCACCAATTGCCCACCGCAGTCAATACATTTCTTCTATTTAAACAGAAGATACGGATACCACCCTTCCCTATCCGGGCCACAGTACCACATTGATGACGAGTTTTCCTGACTCCCAAGTATTCCGTTACACTGATTCACTGACCAGCGAACGCGAACGGCTTATTCCGCGAAATCACCGCATACTCGCATGATTCCGCCATTTATATTTTTAAATCTAGCGCTTTATCTAATTACGAGCTAGGATTCCGCCACTTTGAAAGATCAAGAACCACTGATAGGCCGACGAAATGAAGTGCGTCTGCTAGACGAAATAATAGCGGATCCGGTACCAGCATTGGTGGCAATTTATGGGCGCCGCCGAGTTGGGAAGACGTTCCTGGTGCGACGTGCTACCGCGAATGCGCTGAAGTTCGAGCTGACAGGCTTGAAGGATGCGAACCTCCGCGAACAGCTGGAAAACTTCAGCAGCGCTCTCGCTGCCGCATCATCCGGAAAGGTTACTGGAGTTCCGAAATCGTGGAAGGAGGCATTCGCTCTCCTGGCGAAATGGTTCGAAATGCTTCCCCGCCGAGAAAGGCACGTCCTGTTCATGGATGAACTGCCTTGGCTGGCAACTCCCCGATCACGCTTTCTTCAAGCCTTGGATCATTTCTGGAACTCGTGGGCTTCGCGACAGTCAAATCTCGTATTAATCGTCTGCGGCTCAGCGGCCTCGTGGATGATTCGCAAACTGCTGCATGACCGTGGAGGATTGCACAATCGAGTCACCCATCGCCTCCGCCTGGATCCCTTCACTCTCGCTGAGACGCGCGAATTCCTTTCCAAGAGGCGGGTGCCGCTGGGCGAGTTGCAGATTGCAGAACTCTACATGGCAATGGGAGGCATCCCTCACTACTTGAAGCAGGTAAGGCGCGGAGAATCGACTGCCCAGGCGATCGATCGGATCTGCTTTGCAAAAGATGGGCTTTTGCGCAACGAGTTCGACCTGCTCTACCCGGCGCTATTCGATTCGCCGGAACGTCATCTGGAAGTAGTTCGCGCCCTGGCGAAAAAATCGCTCACTCACCAGGAGATCGCGGCCACCTCGGGCCTGTCTGACGGTGGCAGGCTTAGCACTATCATCAAGGAACTCGAGGAGTCGGGGTTCGTGCGGGCGACCTTGCCCTTCGGAAAGAAGAAAAAGGACACGCGCTACCGCCTTTCGGATGAATATTCCCGGTTCTATCTACGTTGGATCGAATCGTGGCGCGGCGACACAGGCGGCTGGTTGAAGATGCGCGGCCGCCCAGCCTGGCGCGCCTGGAGTGGCATGGCTTTCGAAGAATTGTGCATGAAGCACCTCGGACAGATCAAAGCCGCGCTGGGGATCGCCGGGGTCTCGACCGAATCCTCATCGTGGACGTTCAGGCCGAAGGAAGTGACCGAAACTGGCACGCAGATCGACCTTCTGATCGACCGCGCGGATGGCTGCATCAATCTGTGTGAGATGAAGTTCTGTGAGGGTCCATTCGTCATCGACAAGCGCTACGCTACGCTCCTCCGCCAACGGCGGGAAACGTTCCGCAGAGAAACCGGGACAAAGAAAAGTCTGTTTCTCACCTTCGTGACCACCGCCGATGTGAAGCACAATCCCTATGGGCTCGAACTCGTCGACGCATCCGTGACCTTGGACACGCTTTTTGCTCCAACTCAGTGACGAGCACATACATTAATTACACGATTTTAGATGAAGGTGCGATCGCAAGATCGCCGAACTCGCTCCACGAAGCGGAAGAGATCGTCCAGAAAATCTTGCAGCTACGGCCTAAACCAGCGCGGGCTGAATCAATTCACCGTGCACATCAGTCAGGCGGAATTGCCTGCCCTGGAACTTGTGTGTCAGGCGCTCGTGGTCGAGTCCCAGCAGATGGAGGATGGTTGCGTTGAGATCGTGCACATGGAATGGATCTTCAGTGATGTTGTAGCAGTAGTCATCGGTGGCGCCGATGCTGATGCCAGGCTTGATACCGGCTCCCGCAAGCCACATGGTGAAGGCTCGCGGATGGTGGTCACGACCGTAGTTGGTTTCAGTGAGCGCACCTTGTGAGTAAATGGTGCGACCGAATTCGCCGCCCCATACGAGTAAGGTGTCTTCGAGAAGGCCGCGCTGTTTCAGGTCGATCAGCAGTCCGGCAGTTGGGTGGTCGGTGTCGGAGCACTGGCCTTTGAGCGCCTTCGGCAATCCGCCGTGGTGATCCCATCCCTGGTGGAAGAGCTGGATGAAACGAACGTCGCGTTCGACCAATCGCCGAGCTAGCAGGCAGTTGGAGGCATAGGTTCCGGGTGTCTTGACCTCTGGGCCGTAGAGATCGAGGACGCTCTGGGGTTCACCAGAGGTATCGGTGAGCTCTGGCACGCTGCTCTGCATTCGGAACGCCATCTCGTACTGCGCGATGCGTGCCTGAATTTCTGGATCACCAATGACCGCGTGCTTTTGCTGATTCAACTCTGCGAGATCGTCGAGCATGTCGCGGCGCAGGCTGCGGTCGATGCCTTGAGGATTCGAGAGAAAGAGCACCGGATCGCCTGCGTTGCGGAACTTGACTCCCTGGTGCTGGTTGGGCAGGAAGCCTGCACCCCAGAGGCGATCGTAGAGGGGTTGGTCATTGGGGCGGCCGGTGCCGCGCGAGGTGAGGACAACGTAGTTGGGCAGGTCAGCGTTGTTGCTGCCAAGGCCGTAGCTGACCCAAGACCCAATCGACGGACGCCCGGCGAGTTGGAAACCCGTCTGGAAAAAGGTGATGGCCGGATCGTGGTTAATCGCCTCCGTGTGCATCGATTTGATGATGCAGATGTCGTCAGCGATTTTGGCGGTGTGCGGGAGAAGTTCACTGAGCCACTGCCCGGACTGGCCGTGCCGCGCAAACTTGAAAATCGATGGCGCGACTGGCAACGTCTTCTGGCCCGAGGTCATCGTGGTGATGCGCTGCCCCTTGCGGATCGAGTCGGGAAGATCCTGGCCGCGGTGCTTGATGAGGCCAGGCTTGGGATCGAAGAGATCCATCTGCGATGGCGCTCCCGACTGGAACATGTAGATGATGCGCTTGGCTTTGGGTGGGTGATTGAACTTGGGCGTGCCGGCGGCCATCGCCGAACCGGGGAGCATCGAACTCAGAGCAGCGAGTCCGAGGCCGTGGGCCGAGTGCTGCAGAAAGGTGCGGCGGTTAAGAGCGTCCTGAAGATCTAACATGGTGCGTGGGTGAGTTACTCCTTGGTAATCGTTTCGTCCAAATTCAGGAGGATACTGGCGGTCGTCGCTGTGGCCGCTAGTTGGGCAGGATCAATGGCTGGATCGGGCTTACTTTCTCCCAACTGGATGAGTTGTTTTGCCGACGGGGGATCCAACACGTATCTCTTGAGTCGGCGATTGTGTCCCTTTGTCAGAGTAGCAAGTTCTTCGGGCGATGGTTGGCGGCTGGTGGCTTTCTGAAACCCGTAGCTGATCTGTTCGGCGAGGGTGCCGCCGCCGTTCTGGATCATGTCTTCAGCAAGCGAGCGGGATGCTTCGACGTAGGTCACCTCATTCATCAGTGCGAGTGCTTGCAGCGGAGTGTTGGTGCGAGAGCGTTTTACGGTGCACATTTCGCGGCTTGGCATGTCGAACAGGGTCATACCAGGAGGGGCAGCCGTGCGTTTCCAGATGGTGTAAAGACTGCGTCGATAGAGGTCGTCGCCCTTATCGTGTTTGTAGTCTCGCAGGTTGCCGTAGAAGTTGAATTCGCTCCAGATTCCTTCGGGTTGATAGGGGCGAACGCTGGGGCCACCGAGTTTTTCATTGAGCAAGCCTGCAACGTACAGCGCCTGGTCGCGCACCATCTCCGCTTGAATGCGGAACCGCGGCCCGCGCGAGAGCAGCCGGTTGTAGGGGTCGACTTCAAGCTTTTCTGGTGTGACTTCAGAACCCTGTTGGTAAGTTTTGCTCATCACGATCGTCTTGAGCATCGCCTTGGTGTCCCAGCCAAGCCGGACGAATTCGGTGGCAAGCCAGTCGATAAGGTCGGGGTGGCTTGGCCACTCAGCTTGGGTGCCAAGGTTCTCACTGCTGGCAACAATGCCCGTGCCGAACAGCAGTTCCCAGTAGCGATTCACCTGAACCCGAGCGGTGAGCGGATTCTCTGGAGATGTGATCCAGTGGGCGAGACCCAGGCGGTTCATCAGCTGGCCTTCCGGCATCGGCGGGAACGCTGCGGGCAATCCGCTGGAGACTTTTTCGGTCGGATTGTCGTATTCGCCACGATCGAGAATGAATGTATCGCGCGGAGTGGCCATTTCTTTCATGACCATGACCGTGGCACCGCTGGAGGAAATCCTGGTCTTCTCAGCTTCGAGTTTTGCGAGTTGGTTCTGGGCTTTTTTGACAGCTGGGTGAACGGGAACTTTCCCGGGAACAGATGGCGCTTCGGCGGTCGTTGTATAGACCTTCACTCGACCTGCGATGTGTGCGTCCAGAGCATTGAACTCAAGCTGGAACTCGAAGGGCTCGCTTGTCGGCTCCGCCAAAGTGACTACTGCTTGTTTCGTTTCAATCTTAGAGTTGCCATCGACAGCCCAGCCAGTGTTGTTCTTGCCATCGAGAGTGTTTTTGATCGGCCAGCCATTCTGTTCGTAACTCGCAGAGGCGGAGGAAAACTCAACATTGTCGCTGGTGATTTGGCTAAGGACGAAATTCCCGTTCACCGAGCGGGCGAGACTCTTGCTGGTAAGACTCCTGTGAGGAATCGCCTCGATCATGATCCCGGTGATGCTCTTGCCGCCATCCTTAATTGTGATGTTGTAAGTGTCCTTGTTGGGCTTCTTGCCAGTCGCTAGAAAAGATCCGTCCTTGAGGCGTTTCATCGTCGCTCCGCCCGTCGATACTAAGGCGAGATTTTCGACAGGAACCCACAGGGATGCAGGAGCCTCTTGGTCTCTGTATTTCTCTTCGATTTCTCTCAGCGCATCGCTGGCAACGCTGATCTTTTTTTCGATCGCGGCGAGTTTCACATCGGCATTTAGATCTGGAATGCGGATGACAGGATCAAAGTTGCCCTGTTTTCCTGGTCCCTTGCCACGCTCCGGAACATTGTGAAAGAAGGAGAAGAACTGGTAGAATTCCTTCTGCGATATAGGGTCGTATTTGTGATCATGACAACGGGCACAACCGAAAGTGAGCCCAAGCCAAACCGCGCTGGTAGTCTCGACGCGATCGATCACGTTCTCGACCAGCCACTCGGCATCGATCGATCCGCCCTCGGTATTGATGCGGTGGTTGCGGTTGAATCCCGTGGCAACGATCTGGCTGGTGGTTGCGCCAGGGAGCATGTCCCCAGCCAGCTGTTCGATCGTGAATTGGTCGAACGGCATGTTGTCGTTGAAGGCATTAATGACCCAGTCACGCCACGGCCACTGGTAGCGCTCCCAGTCGGCCTGGTAACCGTGACTGTCAGCATAGCGCGCGCCATCGAGCCACCACATCGCCATACGTTCACCATAACGCGGCGAGGCGAGAAGGCGATCGACGAGATTCTCGCAAGCTTCAGATGACGGGTCGTTGACGAAGGCCTCCACTTCCTTTGGCGTAGGCGGCAGCCCAGTGAGATCCAGACTGAGCCGACGGATCAGAGTTTGCCTGGAAGCGGTTGAATTTGAACGCAGCCTAGTTTCCTGAAGTCTACTCGAAATAAACGTATCAATCCCCTGCTCGGCTTCCAGGCGCTCTGGTTTGAGAAATGCCCAGTGGCCTTTGTATTCTGCACCTTCAGCAATCCATTGCTTGAGGATTGCCTTGTTCTTGGCGTCCAGTTGCATCGGGTGATCCAACGGAGGCATCTGTTCGTCCGGATCAGCAGAGAAGATACGCGCGATCAGCTCCGAAGACTCGGGCTCTCCCGGAACGACCGGAACAATGCCGCCCTCACGTTCCTGGGTCGCACCTTCGGCTGTGTCGAGCCGCAGCTTCGCTTTGCGAGAATTTGCATCCGGGCCATGGCAGTTGAAGCAACTGTCAGCTAAAATGGGCCTAATATCGCGGTTGTAGTCCAGCTTTGCCGAGGCAGGAAAAGCTAAGAATACTGCGAAAAAGCAAAAAGGAATAAGCCGATGCATGTTTGGACGAGTCCCGAATTCTGTTGGTCTTTGTCTGACAACATCCAAAGTGGCACGCTGGAGCTTCAAATTGAATGAAATTCATCCATACCACAAAATGCGATGAACAGCCCACAAAGGAAGGCTCTCAAAAGCGATCTTATCACTCTCGCTCCAGTCAAAAGCGAATCCGCAGCCAAAAAATTGAGGTAACTTTCTAACCGTTAAACCATTAGACATCATTCATCGCGATGCATCGATCTCTTTTGCTTCGTGAATCGTGGTTGAATCCGAGGGGTCCCTGTGTTACCTCCCACAACGCAAAGGTCGTCCGTATGAAAGAATTCGCCTACATCCACGAAGAGGGAAAACTCCCAACACTGCTGAACAATATTCCTTTTCTGGAATCGTTCACCGACGGTCACCTGAACGATATCCTTTACTCCAGCTACTTCATCCAGTGCGACGGTGGCGAAGTTCTGATCGAGCAAGGTGCCGACGACTCGCGGATTTTCATTCTCCTGACAGGCGAAGCTGAAGTCGTGAAAAACTCCGAGGTCATCACAGTGATCAACAAGAGCGGTGAAGTGTTCGGCGAACTGGCCATCGTCAGCGACGAAAGACGTTCCGCCACTGTCCGCGCAAAGTCTGAGCTCCTCTGTCTCGTAATCGACCAGAAGTTCCTCAGCGAAATCAAGCCCGAAGGTCAGAACGCCTCCTACTACGCGGCTTTCTACGGATTCCTCTGCAAAGTCATGGCCGACCGCCTAAAGCGCAATACCGAACACCTGGCCAAGGTTGAAAAACAAGTGGATGATCTGCGCGCAGAATTGGATGCCTCTAAGGCATAATACTCGGTCAGCCTCTCTCCTCATTCAGTTGCTGCTCACGCTTTGACGCAGGGCACTGGCTGCCATTCCATCTTTCGTAATGCTTCCCTGGTTCGAACACGATCAGTTTCCGCTCTACCTCGCACCGATGGCAGGCGTGACGGATGCTGTGTTCCGTGGATTGTGCAAGGAACTGGGTGCCGATGTCATGGTGACCGAGTTTGTGTCGGCCGAGGGTATCATTCGTGCGGACGAGCGGACGCAAAAGTACACTGATTTTGAAGAAACGCAGCGGCCAGTGGGAGTCCAACTCTTTGGTGCCGATGGCGAACGCATGGCAGAAGCCGCACGCAAGATCATCGACCGCAAGCAACCGGATTTTATCGACATCAATTTCGGCTGCCCCGTGAACAAGGTTGTCTCCAAGAACGGGGGTTCGTCACTACTTCGTGATTGTCCACTGCTCGCCAGTGTCGCTGGAGCCATCGCTCGCGGCGTCAGCGTGCCAGTGACGGCAAAAATTCGCATCGGCTGGGATTTGACATCGATCAATGCGCCAGAAGTGGTGAAAGTGTTAGAAGACTGCGGCATGCAGGCCATCGCAATTCATGGCCGGACGCGTTCGCAAGGTTACTCCGGAGAAGCAGACTGGGACGTCATTGCCCAGTGCGCTGATGCCGTATCGATCCCCGTCATTGGCAACGGTGACATCACCAGCGGCGCCGATGTTGCGCGGCGAAAGCAGGAAACCAATGTCAATGGCATCATGATCGGACGCGCCGCCATGCAGAATCCGTGGATCTTCTCCGAGGCGAAACACTACCTCACCCACGGCGAGCAGCCACTCTCTGCCACGCCCGAGGAGCGGTGGAAATTCATGCGACGCCACTGCGTCCTCGCCATCGAATCCAACCGCTACGGCGGCGAGCGCCAGACGTTGCAAGCGATGCGCTCTCGCCTCATGGCCTACTCCCGCGGACTGGCAAAAGGCAAAAGCCTTCGCGTCCAGTTCAGTTCAGTAGAATCGCTGGCCCAGTTGGACGACATCGCAGCGCGACATCTGGAAATGCTGACCCAAGTCCAACACGAATCTGTCTCTATCGCGGTTTAGGCTCTACCTTCCAGCGGGAGCGGCTGCCAATCGATATCACTGTAGTGAAAATCGAGATATAGAGTACCAAGTTCATCAATAAGGGTTTGCCCTTGGACGCTACTAAAATTAAATTTGGGATCGCATTGCTATTTCAATCAGCTACAAAGAGGTTCACTAATTGAAGGCTATCCTTACAAAGACGACTGCCTTCACTGCCATGGAAGTCGTCTGGGACGAGCACCTTACTAGCTTCACTGATGGATTCGATTCCCTCCAAACCACGGGAAAGCATGATCGTATCGGAATGCTGCTGCAGAAGGTCAGTGACTCGAGCAACGAGTTTTTGAAAGTCGCTGAAAGCATCGACGCGATTCAGGAGAATGAGAGTTCTGTGCCGTTGGAGAAAAAGGAACAGCGGTGACGAATCAATCATGACGCCGACCATGCTGCGGAGCCAGGAGAAAGTGCGCTAATTCCCGAGCTTCATCCAGTGGCAGGTGGCGGATGGTGGGCATGCCGCCGGTGTGGGTCTGACCAGCGGCATCTACCAGCACGCTGGCGAGGCCGAGTCGGCGATCGAAGGGT
>JBNMNB010000254.1:0-10602 GCA_051270635.1 Verrucomicrobiales bacterium
CAGGCAGGAACATGTCAGGGAAACGACAATTAGAAATCGTGGCGCTGGAGGAAACGGAATGAATGTAACGCAATCGACTGCCGCGGAATGTGCATTGGTCGATCACGGCCTCCGATCGTTCAAGGTGAATCGCGCCTTGGGAATCCTGTGCATACTCAATATCTGCAAACCGAATGATATTCTCGGGAGAGATCGAACGCTCGAATCGAATACCCGCCCAGTGCGGTTGAGAAAGCGGGAGCTCAGGCCGAATGTCCTCCACTTGCTCGGCGCCTGGCACACTTGTGAAGCGGATGCGGCGGTTCTTCGTTCCTTCGGCTTTGAGAAAGCCTTCCACTCGCAGTTGGGCTTCGGGCTCGAAGAAAAGGCTCGTTCCAGGCGCGATAGTCAAGGTGATGTTGGCTGCAACTGTCACTACGCCAGATGCCAGATGAGGCCCAGTTTCTGGTGTCAACGTAAGGTCTGATCCGATCAATTCGGGAAGCGGTGTGGCCTCAACGCCAGTTCGCCAGATGTCGATGAATGTGGCATCTGCCTCAGTGCCATCATGAGCAAATGCAACGATGGGAATGCGATTTACTCCGGGAAAGAGTGAGGCAGAATCGATGCTCCATTGATCCCGAACCAAGTTCAGGTCGGCATCGATTCCTGCGACAGTGATGCGTGCATGAACAGTGGAATCGAACGCACCACTGAGGTTCGTGGCCGCCGCATCAGTAGAAGCAAATTCCCCGGTTTCCTGGCCTGACCAATCGACTTCCACCGGTTTCGCGGCAATTGCTTCAGCGACGAATTCCCGCCGTGCTTCCAGCGAATTTTTGATCGAGCGAACCGTTCCGCTGGTTACCCAGCTCCCAAGCAATTGATCAACAGTGGAATTGAAGCGCTCGGTCGACAGGATGGTGTGCAGCAATTCATCCAGCTGCGCGAAATACTCGCGCTCGATCTCCGGCGATCGCATGTAGCGGATGAGCTGTGGGATCTCGTCCGCGCCAGAGACACCACCCACTCGTTCGATCATTGGGAAGATCGTTTCGTCTGCGTCGGCGCCAAAATTGAAAATGCTGTCAAAGTCATGCGGGAGCAGCACAAATCGCGGATCGTCAATGCCGCGATAGATGCTGTAGTCGTCGTCGATTCCATTACTTAGATTGGTTTCGCGATTATTGAATATCGTCATCATCGCAAACCATCGTAGCCACTGCTGGCGATTGATCACCGCGTCCGCTTCACTCAGGAATGTCTCGTCCGGCGCGGCGTGCATCACTTCGACAAACTGCTGCAGATCTGACCAGTCATCTTCAGAGACATTGGTCTGCTTCTCCCAGCGATCCGTGCGGTACCAGTTGGCGTTGTTGTAAACCACGCTGGTTTCAAAGTGGACACCCCACCGCTTCCGATCACGGCTGGGGCTGGCACTGCGCTTCTTATACAAATTGCCAGCGCTATCCGGAATTTCACGTCCAATAAATTCATCTCCCAGCGGTTCCAGCATCGCGTAATGTCCGAACATAGGCGACGATCGATTAGCGCGGTTGCGTCCATTGTAAAACAACTGCATCGGGCGTGCGTCGGGGGCGGGGAGCCCAGCCTGTGAAAAAAGATGCATCCCCAGCACCTGGAGGTAAGATGATTTCGAATTGATATTGAACTCGGTGCGATTGTCGATCGGTTCGTCTTCCGGAACTGTCAGACGAATCGGGTGTGGGTTGCTGCCGCGACTGCTGTTGCCGCGCACTCTGACCCCGCATTGGTAACGAATCTCAGGAGTGCCATTTTCAGTAACCCATACCACGGACGTATTCATCAGCGCGTTGCTTGATCGTCGAATGTTGGTAAATGTGCGATCATCGTCCGGCGTCATGACTAACAATATCGCATCGTGCGGGCTGCCGCGATCCTCTGCCAACTGCACACGATAGAGCGCGTTCGCATCGTGGTTACCATTTTCATCTGAAGGCGCTGGCCAGGTTCTACTCAAGTTACCATCGCTGGCTTCGACAAAAAATTCCACGATAGTGCCATCACTCTGTGGTGGCAGTATGGCGGCGTAGAGACCATCTCCCGACGCATTGTCGTTGTGCTTGCCGTCATCAACCATCGTTGCCTGTTCAAATTGGCGCTGCAGCGAATTTCCTGAACTAGCAGACAACTCAGCAATGCGATAGTGCAGCGTAACCTCAGGATCCTCGGTGCCTCGATCTTCGATTCGTGCGAGCACCGTCACTGAGTCAGCAGGCGCGGGAACGGCCGGTCGATGCTGCACTTTGGAAATGAGAGGAGCAATGTTGTCACTGGCGATCGAGTTCATCGTTCCAGGCGTTCCGCCGGGTTCACTGCTGCTGCTCCAGTTCTGGCCGCGATCATTGCGCGACAGGGCATCGATCAACTCAAGACTGAATCCATCGTCGTCATGTGGCGCTTGCCAGACCCATCCTCGTGTGCCCGAAAGCACGGGTCCCGGTCGACGCTGTGCCCAGTCACCCTCGTCAGCGTATTCCACTTGATCAATGGTAGTTCCAGTCGCATCAGACAGACGAACGCGCTCACCAGAATTGCTTAACTTGCCGCTCCATCCGCCTTCGATAATGGAAATCGCGTTCGGTGATCGAGCAATGAGCGCATCGCGATTTGCCGCCAGCACAAGGATGCCCCCTGCGGAAATTGACGTTCCCGCCGGAATGGTAAAGCGGACTCCACGATTTAATTGCCAGCCCGATACATCCACCAGCGTAGTGCCCGTATTGAAGAGTTCGACAAATTCCTCATCCACTGGTTCAGGCGTCCCCACTGGGCGAACCATCAATTCACTGATCACGACGTCTGCTACCACACGATTCGCGACCATGATCATAACTAGCACCAGCAGGAAAGCCTGCCAGGGCAGAAAACGATAAGGACGGAATGGCTTTGAAAATCGGAGCATCAGTGTCTTTGACGCTACCATGCCTTCGAATCAAATGGATAGAAAGCAAACGTTTCAGCGGTCGCTTTTACCCCCTTTTTCATCCATGCTTAAGCTGTCAGAGATTCAATGCAGTGGTTGCGATACCGGCTACGGCTCTACTCCGCCATCGAACACGCACCCTTAAATGTCGAGTCGCTCAAAGTATCAGGATTTCACAGCTTTGGCGGCATCCAGAATTACCGAAGCCGGGTGGCGCTTGCGATAGCTTTCCAGAAAGAATTTTGAGCGGATGGTGCCCTTCTGGTCGATGATGAAAGTCCCGGGATGGGGAATGCCGTTCCACTTCGAAGGTGCCTTTTCGTTTACGATATGGAAAGCGTTGATCACCTTACTCTCTGGATCGGAAAGGAGCGGGAACGTGATCTTCTGCTTCGCTGCAAATTTTTTCAGGATCTCAGTTGAATCGTAGCTGATACCGACGACCTGCACGCCTGCTGATTCGAAGTCTGTGATTTTTGCCTGCAGTTGAACCAACTGCTTTTTACAGAATCCTCACCAATCTGCCGACCGGTAGAAGACCACGGCTACGGGGCCCTTTTTGAGAAGTCCGGCGAATTCGAGTTCCTTGCCATCCTGGTTCTTCAGGGTAAAAGGAGGTGCCTGCTTGCCGACTTCCAATCCGGTCATCTCCGCTGGAGCCTCTTGCGGTGCTGACTTGGCGGCGGGATTCGTTTCCTGCGCCGATCCGAGGGCGGCAGTCAGCAACAGTGTGATCAGTGTGGTCTTCATCAATTCCATGGCAATGTGAGCCCTTTCGCTGGGGATTATTCCGCCGAGCGGGAGATTTTGCAACTTTGTGCGAGGCTTCGCCCAGTTTATCCTGAAGCATGCCGCCGTGACTGTGGTTACACCTCGTGTCCTCAGCATGTATAGTGATTCGGCTGTCACACAACTTTTACAGTCCTATTACGGTCATCAGACGCAATGTCGTGCACGGTAACCCTATTCTCATCACGATATGAAAACATACCTAATCAACCAGACAACATTCGGTCTTGCAGGAGCCTGTTTCTTAAGCCTCATCGTCACGGGTAGTCTCGCCCAGGAGGGTGATCCGTTTCTCAAGGATAAAAAGAAGCATGCACAGATTGAAATTCTCTCCGAGGGAAATCGCGCGCCAGGCAATCTGCTCACTCAGATTGAATACATCGAAGTTCCCAAAGACAAAGCGACGGCATATGCGAGTGATCCGGGATTTCTCGCTGATGGGACAGCGCTGCGCAGAGAGGTGCAGAAGTGGATCGTTGACGGCAGTGCTTCAATCCTGGAAGTAGGATTGATTTCAACGCGATCGGGGCAGAGGGCGAAGGTTGAGTCGGTTCGCGAATTAATCTATCCAACTGAGTGGTCGAAGGACACTGGCATTCCAGTAGCCTTCGAAACGCACAATACGGGGACGATGATCGAAGTTGACCCTATAAGCAGTCCGGACGGTTCCATTGTCGATCTCAATGTGGCTCCTGAGCTTTCTGCCCATGTGGGAGAGAGTCCTGCAAGCCAGAGACCGAGTTGGTTCCAGGATGGCGACGTTTCAATTCCACACTTCCAGTCGATGAAGTTGAGCTCGGCGGTTACGAGCGTAGGTGGAGGTTACGTTCTTTTGGATGTCCGGCCGGCGAGAGAGAACGGAGATTCCCGTTCCGTGCTATCATTTGTTCGCGCCGCAGTCACTGCGGGGGCTCTTCTGGAGGAAAACTCTGAGCCGATCGAGTCTTACGGAGTGCACGTTACCGCTGAGTGGTTCGAGGTGCCGACAGTCGAGATAGGAAAGTGGCTGTTTGAGCAGGAACTTGGCAAGGTCTCGACGAGTGCCTATAGTGTTGCCAAAGATTGGCAGCAAAAAGGGCTCGCATCGGTCGCGAATCTGGCATCGATCCAGACGCGCTCTGGTCAGCGATGCAAAAGTGAATCGATCTCAGAAGTGATCTATGCAACGGAATACTCCCCGTCAAAAGGCATGCCTGAGGCATTTGAAACTCGGAATCAGGGTTCGACTGTGGAGATCGATCCGGTGAGTGGTCCGGCTGGTGTCGACGTAAATGTGTCCGCTGAGTTAGTAAAGTTGGTGGGGAATTCTGTTAGTTACCGGAGTGACAAGAAGCCAACTGTGACAATGCCCATTTTTTACAGTGTTCAGACAACCACTGCGGTGTCAGTGCAGCCTGGTGTGCCCACTCTTGTAGGGATAATGACCCCAGCTGGTGAGGACGGGAAACCGGAACGCTCGCGGAAGCTGCTATTGTTTATTTCCGCGAGACGTTAGACGTATTAAAAAATGCGATCACTCACTCCCATCTTATCGCTGTTGCTCTGTTTATGCGGAGCAGTGGCGATACTGTGGGGAGGGATCCGGCTCGGAACCCGAGAAGTATCGACGCGTGTAGTTCCTGATCATGCACCGATTAAGGCATTCGCGGCACAGCTACGGAGGAGTTTGGATCGACTCGATCGATTGTATGAATCCCATCTGCGTCGAATCGCCGAGTCCATTGAAAAGTTGGACGATTTCGAGCTGCGCGCTGAGTGCGAGCGTCTCAAAGGAGTGCGGCAAGTGTCGGTGATCCATCCCGCCAAGCGATTCCGCAGCGACCGCCACATTTTTTTTGGGATCACAGAAGGATCGATGATCGTGCCTCACGCGCAAGGTGCCGAGGTGACGTCACTGGGAAAGAAGGTGGCGCTATCAGAGCGGCTACTGTTCGGCATCGATGCCGTGCAGACCGTCGGGTGGATCGATGAGCCGGGGAAGCCAGCTCTCTTCTGGGCTAGAATTGCCACCGACAGGGCCGCCGTTTTCCATATTGACCCAACGGTTGTCGCCGAAGCCATGGATGCTGAGATTGCTGAGGAACTCAACGTGTCAACACACGTGATCCTTCCGCCGGGAGGCACCTGGAAATCGGCTCCGGACTTTCTCCTGCCAGTGCATTCCCGCTTCGCCGTCTGGGAACTGGGCGAGTGGGATACGTTCGAAACGAAGACCACGCACGATACGTTGGCGATTGCTGCTGCGGCTACTCTTGCCTCTTTGCTGGCAGGGTGTGGGCTCATTGCATTCGTGATGCAGCGCCGGTCGCTTCGCAATGCGGAACAGCGCGTATCGTTCGTGAATCAAGTGTCACACGAACTGCGAACACCACTGACTAACATCCAGCTCAACGCAGACCTTGCGGCCGAAGGGCTCAACGGTTGCGCTCCTGAGGTGAAGCGAAGAATCTCTCTGGTGCGCGAAGAATCACAACGGCTGGGGCGATTGATCGAGAATGTCCTCACTTTTTCGCAAAGTGAACGCAATGACGGCAGTAGGCTCGAACTTCATCCCCGCGCCGTCGTTCCTGACGACCTTATTGACGATGTCCTGCAGCAATTTTCCCCAGCGCTGGAGAGGCGTGGGATTGAGGTCGTTCTCGAAGGGGCTGCGGCCAATGAGATCGAGTTAGATACAGACGCCTTCTCGCAGATTCTGGCAAATCTCGTGTCGAATGTGGAGAAATATGCTGCTGATGGTAAGAGCTTACGAGTTTCCGTCACGCAGGGGGACAACGAGTTTTGCGTCACTGTGGCTGATGCCGGAAGTGGTATAGGAAAACAGGATCGCGAGCGGATCTTCAAAGCTTTCAAGCGAGTCATTGAAGCATCGAATGAAGGCGTGAGTGGAACCGGCCTCGGACTGACGATTGCACGGGATCTTGCGGAAAAGATGGGCGGCTCGCTGACACTAGAGCCTTCAGAAAAAGGGGCAGTGTTCGTATTGAAGCTGCCAGGAAGGAAAGTGTTGGCATGAAGGTGTTAGTTGCAGATGACGATCCGGTAACGCTAGACGCTGTTTCTGCGTGTCTTCGCGAAGAAGGGTTCGATGTACTGCCTGCTGCGAACGGAACAGAAGCATTGCATGTCTGGCAGGAAAGCAAGCCGGATTTGCTTTGTCTGGATATCATGATGCCTGAAATCAATGGATACGATGTCTGCCGCCGTGTGCGAGCAGAGGATTCTCGAGTGCCGATTCTATTCCTCTCTGCGAAGTCCGAAGAAATCGATGTCGTCGTCGGGCTCGAACTCGGTGCGGATGATTTCGTGCGCAAACCGTTCGGGAAACGCGAATTGCTGGCGCGAGTTCATGCGATCCTGCGCCGAGGTGAGGAGCAGCCACTCGCCGAACGTAAACAATTTGCCATGCGGGATCTCACCATCTTTCCAAAGGAACTGCGTGCCATTCGCGATGGCTTGCCTGAGATTCGGCTGTCACCGCGTGAGTTGAGCATTCTTGAGTTGCTGCATTCTCGTCCAGGCGAAGTGATCAATCGCGATGTGTTTTTCGACCATTGCTGGGGGATCGACTACTATCCGGAATCGCGAACATTGGATCAACATATCGCGCGTCTGCGTAAACGGATCGAGCACGATCCGGCGAATCCTGAGATCATCGAGACTGTTCGAGGGGTAGGTTATCGCTGGAGAGGTGAGGAATAGAATCCCAAGTTCATGTTCGCATTCCCCTTCGATGCATCTAAGCCGTCAGGCAGTCGTCGCTTGCATATTTCTTGAATCGAAAAGAGATGACAAATGCAGTAATCACGAGCGCGACGGATGCGATCTTCGGTTCGTTTCCTAAGAGATAATAGTGGAATCCCAAGCCTTCGCCGTAGTCAGACGCAAACGTAGCAAATTGCTGAATGATAATCCAGGTAATACCTGTATGGAAAAATAACCAACTTGTTGTGAAGAGCAGAGGCATCCGGCACTTAAAGACAGACCATGTTGCCAGATTTTTTGAGAGAAACAGCTTACCCATGATGACGCCAAGTCCGACAAAACAGAGGCAGGACAATCCAAGTCCAATTTGTTCAATTGGGCGCTCCCAGTAATCTCGAAAGCCTAAATCAGGCACGATGATATTAGCGAGTGTGGTAAACCAGATGGAAGCTTTTACGATGAGCGGAATCAAGAAGTAGCCAGTGATTCCCCATGCAATGGGCGAAGCGCTATCGATACTAATTGCTTGTGCAGCGGTGAAGCACAAGTAAGTCAGAAAAGGAATGCAGATCCAGGCAATCGAAAACGAAAACGAGAACATTCTCCCCAATTCATACTCCTGTGCAGGCATTCCCATTTCTGCTTCGGTCAGCTGAAAGAATTGCATGAATGTTTCTTGCCAGTGCCAGGGAAAGACGATGTCCAGATAGCTTCGCACGGATTCGATCACACTGTAAGGCGAGAAACCAGTATAGCTGATTCCAGCAAGGAGCACGACTACGATTAAAAATCGTCGACGTGACGAGCTGATCCACCGTGTGATTCGGATCAGTGGGCTACGGGACGCGCGCATCCAGGCGATGCACAAGAATACCATTGTGAAAAACGCACCATAGTAAACGATGTGCGAAAGAAGCATTGATGTGGCGATCCTGTTTGTTTCCGATATACCATGACTGTAAAACGGAAAACTGAGTTGCCAGGGTAATTCGATGATACCCCGCATTCCCAGTTTGATGAATATCAGCGAAAGCATGTCTGTAGAATTTCCGATGACTGACAAGAACAATTGGATTGCCGAGTATCCCACCAATATCCAAAGGAGCTTTCGAATCATAGGGACTTCGATGTGAACCTTTGAAAGCTCAGCGTTCACGTCCTCAAGTTTTCCAAACTCAGCCTTCGCCCAGGAGAGCGCTGCTTCGGGCGAGTCTCCGCTATCGATTCGATCGGTGATAGCACAGCGGAAATGATCCTCCATCTCCCTGGCTGTTCTCTCGTCGATCGCGTCCTGGGAGCGCATCTCATTCAACCAGTCGGTGATTGCAGCGTCATTCATGTCGTGCATGGCTCCCCCCAGAGGCCTTCCAGTGTGTTGTTGACGGCACCCCATTGTGCTTTCGACTTCTCCAGCTCTTTTCGGCCAGCGCGCTTGATCTTGTAGTACTTTCGATCCCTTCCCGTGTCCGACTTCTTCCAGAATGATCCGATCATCCCGTCCTTCTCAAGCCGATGAAGCACCGGATAAAGCATCCCGTCCGTCCACTCCAGTGTCCCTTGCGAGCGCTGCTTCACCGCCTGGATGATCTCGTAGCCATAAGAATCACCCTGCGCCAGTAGCGCCAATACCAGCGGCCGGGACGAGGCCGCAACGAGTTCCCTTGGAGGTTTATTCATAATCGGCTTATGCATAGTTCAACAATGTATGAGGTGCAAGGAGAACTTGAGGCCGAGTATCCTCAACGAGCGCGGTTCGATTCGTAAATCATCAGCACCGACTTCACGCTTGCAGATCTCCCATGGCTCTGATGGGTTAAGATCCTTCGTTATTTTCGGCAATTCAGGTAAACGTCGGCAAGCAAAGCACCCATTTGGCCCATTTGGCAGGGGGGCGGGAGTTTTGGCGAGGAATACACCATCCCGTTGCGATTTCGGCGGCTACTTGCCTGATAACGCGGAGTCGATTTCTTGGGCAATCTGTTTGATCCGCTTGCTGGTGACTTCGGACGGACGCAAGGCGTAGTTCGCTTTCACCATGGCGCTGCTGTCAGCAACGAGGATCGTCAGTTCGGCCTCTTTTGACAATTGGTATCCGCGTGGTCCATCATTTGTGTAGATGTTTAGACTGGTGTTCGTGATCTTATGGGCTTTTGCGAATTCCTGGAGGGCATGAAAGCGCTTCTTTTCATCGGCGTTGATGTAAACCACTTTGCTTCCGGTCAATGCTTCCGCTTCACTGGCAGTTTTTCCTGTGGTGGTGAGAAAGGTGATGATCCCACCGACTTTCTTATGCTTCTGAGTGGCAGCCTCAACCGCCGCGACGAGTTCGGAAACCACTTCGTTTTGTTCTCGAGCAAATACGATGACCATTGCATTGCCCCTATCTCTGTGGGTGCAGACCATGCACCAGCGCTGTCCAACCGTAATCCCTGTGGCAAGCAGCGGGTGATAGGGAACTGCCGCCTCGCCGACCTGTGGGCCTGATTTGAGCGCACTGGCATCCGCCTTTTTGATCGGCGGAGTTTTGTCCTCCGCAGGAAGGATACACGGCAACCATGCGCCTGAAAGGACTGATAGAAGAGCCACTGTGCGACCGAGATGCCAAACAAGCGAAAACGTTTTCATTCAGCGATGATCACCCACTTGAGATAGCCCAGTCAATTGCCGAATTCAGAGGGGGTCAAAACGGTGGATTCCGGAGGATTGGCTATCTCAGGCACCGTGGACGAGAGTTCGTTAAGGCCGTGAGATCGACCCATAAATCTACTTGGTCGCCGATGAAACAGACAATCCTATAATTTTTTGTCGCTGGAGAGAACGTGTCGAGTGGGGGTGCGCATACATCGACGCTGTCGAGAAAAATGCAGTGCATCCCTCAAGGGGCATCGGGTTTGCTCTGCGCTGATGCCGCACTCAGAACCTGAGTTCCTTCTGCGCGAGGTGTGCATCGTGAATGGGTGCCCAAACTATTAGCCAAGAGTGACGAAGTCTTGCGTGTTTGACCGATGGCATCCATCGCGAAATGCAAAAAGGAACCAGGCCACCCAGGCCACCCAGGCCATTGGGTCAGAACACTGAGGTCGACAAGCACACGGGTTTTGTGTTTGATTACCCTCGAATCCGAAATATGAAATTTTCTATCGCTGCTTTCCTCTCCACCC
>JBNMNB010000255.1:0-10526 GCA_051270635.1 Verrucomicrobiales bacterium
CTGATGATCGACAAAATGAGCGGAATTATCCAGGTGACGGAACGGCCAGAAGTGCTCAAGAACATCGGATCCTTCCTCTCCAGAATGCAACGACGCGTGCGCCGTCAGGTTGACATCGAAGCGAAGATTTACGAGGTGACGCTAAACCGGCAGTTTCAATTGGGAGTTGACTGGTCCCTTGTGATCGAACGAGCAGATCTTGATCTGTTGTCGGGTATCGACGGCCTCACCACTGTTAGAAACCCAGCGGGCGGAGTTGTTCCACGTGACCCGTCAATTGTCGCCTCGCTACTCAAGAACGACAAGAACGGGCAACTCAGCGCAACGATCCACGCGCTTCAGGAACAGGGCAACGTAAGAGCGGTTTCTCAACCAAGGCTGCGTTCACTGAACAATCAGATGGCGGTCATCAAAGTGGGCACCGAACAGCCGTTTTTCACCAGCAACAGCGGCTTCATCACTGGCACGACGGCAGCCCCAGGTGGCACGTTTGAAAACACCTCATTCGAAATGATAACCGTGGGAACGATTCTTTCGATTACGCCGCAGATTTCCGACGACGATCAAATTACACTTGACGTCTCGCCAGTCATTACCAGCCTCGTAGGAACCGCCTCCGCTGGCGGAGGTTCAATAACGACCGCGCCGATTCTCGACGTCAAACAGAGCTCATCTTTGATCCGAGTGCACAATGGCGAGACGATTGTGATCGCAGGTCTGATCCAGGAGAAAACGACTCGCAGCGTAAAAGGTATTCCAATCCTCGGGAGCATACCACTTCTCGGACGTGCCTTTAGAGGGAACCTGGATTCGAAGAGTCAGACAGAACTCGTTATCTTCCTGACCCCTACCATCATTGACTAGTCCGTGGGAAATGCGGATCGAGGGCGCGAGGACGGCGAGCTTGCGCTTGGCCCGGATCGATTTATTCGCCGGATGATCGCGTAGAACATTGGCAGCCAGCTCGCGCATGATGCAGGGGTTGTGCGCTGCGAAGCGGTCGCATACCTGGCCAGTGGTCTTCGCCGAAAGGTACGTCCAAGACGTCGTGACCGGGATTACCATCCTCTAGATTGAGAGGGAGAAATGTCACAAGCGCTCTAGATTTAGAGCATTGTTAGGATCAAACGAGGAACAGCGAGAGTAAGTGTTGTCATGCACCTAACATGAATACAATCACCATAAGCACAGATTGAATTTTCGGTTATTTTCAGAATCGTAAGGGACGTATAATCAGCATTCTAGCGTTTGGATCGAAAACGACCCCAGTTCGGTGCGGAATGATTTTAATCCGTGATCCCTGCTACATTTGATGCATCGACGACATGTGGATGGCGATTTTAGATAAAGCGCAATTTAATCTTGCAATAAAATTGCCAATATCGAATGTGAAGGTAGAAGCAGAAGCAAGCCTCAGCTAAATCCTTTGATTGAAATGACACCCGAAGAACTTTTAGAGATTGCAAATGCCACTCCAGACAAAGACGATGGTCGGAACGTTTGGGTGCGATTTCGACCAGCAGCCTTCGTACTCCGCGAAAAAGGTTATCAATGGCCGGAAATTGCTCAAAAATTCATTGAAGCCGGCGAGCCCGTACCCAATGTCGAGAGCTTTTGCGCAAGCATGAGTCGGTCGTACAACGACCACTTACGCAAAATTTCTCAGCCGCGCGATCAGACGACGTCTGAGCATTAAAAATAGCAGAGAGTGCATGCACTTTTGACCACAGCTCCATGACTCCATGAGATTAGGACGGAAGTCGCCTGCGCCACCATTTAATTGATTACCTCTATCCTTTGACGATAGTAAACGCACCCGAACTCAACGTTCCCGCAGGTCATCTGCACCTCTCACTGGAGTAGAAATAAGATCGGCAGGTACTATCGCCGTGATCGTTCTTTTCTGCAAGGAATCTGATCCTTCGATATCGCTACTGACCTGCAGGCCAATCAATTTCGCGAGAAGATCATGTGCAAAACCGTGTGCCAGCCTTTCAAAATGATTACCAGGTTCAGAATCCCACGTTCTTACCGTTCGTGATATCCATTGGGTGATCTTCAATTCCATTGCAGCCACACATCCTTCTCTGTAGCGCATGCTTACTGTGATATTCATTGCGCCATTGGGCATCGCATACGAAAGCTCGTCCCTGATCACAAGTTTAAGGAACTCGTGCCATATCAACATGTCGACAAGCAAGCATGGCTCTTCGTTGCAGATAAAAAGCTCAATACGGATGTTTTTTGCGGTCGACTCGGGCTCCAAGTCCGACAGAATGGCCTTTAGGCTTTGACCGATTCGTATGTTAAACGCATTTTCTCTGCAATCGAAAACGTCAATCGCACTCAGGGCGCACTCTCGCAGGCTATTCATCATGCTATTAACATGGATTGGCGGAATTGGGACACCTCCACTGCAGTAGTAGCTCCCAATTGCGCCCGTGAAAACTTCGATCGATCTCAGATATGGGCCATAAATCTCGGGGACTCCCAACTGCAGAATACCAGCTGTCCCCGCCTGCAATGCCATCATTGACGCCGACAACATTTCCGCCCGATCAAGCTTCGACTGCGCGATGAACGACTTGATCTGAGCCGCCAGGTCTTGGGTATCCCATGGCTTGCTAATGAACTGATCAACGCAACCGCCGTTGATTGCCTCTTTCAGCACTTCCAGTTGCGAATGCGCAGTGATCAGAAAGCAAGGCTTCCCAGGTGACAGGCTCTTCACTCGCTGAAGGAACTCGATGCCTTGTCCCCCAGGCATACACTGATCCGACAGAACAAGATCGATCTCCGCATGATACTCATCAAAGACTTCAAATGCCTCAAGAGCGTTGCTAGCCGTTCTGATTTTAAAATCGTCTTTAAACGCTAATTTGAATGCTGACAGCAATTCGATCTCGTCATCGACAAGAAGTATGGTGCCGCCCTTGCGATCATCATCGGTTTTAGATATCATCTATTGGATTACGCCACACACTTTGTCGCCGACGCTATATACTTCAAATCTCCATAAATAGACGTTCTCAAGCTCAAAAGAAAGAAAAATTTCGACAAAGTTCTATCGGATTCATGAACACCGTTACCACCTTCAGAACTCAGAACAATGTGTTCGCGCACGTAATCCTTAGTTCCCACTGGAATCTCCGAGGTGCCAACGTTGAAATCTCGTCCGATCCCTTGGCGTTGGCATTTTTAAGTCTAGTCGATAATTCGTTCCCAGAGCGTCTCATTGATCAACGCCTGGTCTAGCTGAGCGGCTGCTGATGGTATCCCTATTCTTTCCCCAGAAAACTTAAGGTAAATTCTCGCCTCTCCATCAGCTAAGCCCGTTCCGGAAATCTGAATTCCTAGATGGTACGCGATAACAAATGCGGCCAGAAGTGTCGCACCAATCTCTGCAGTATTCTCAGGATCATCCGACGCAAATGGATTGAAAAGAAATTGCGCTCCAGCTCCTGCAGCATCCGGAATCATGGACGTAATTTCGATTGTACGCCCGTCTCCGAATGACAATTTGCAATCCTTCGCTGAAACGGCCGTGAGAGTTTTCCAGATGAACTTGAACAGCTGTTTCACGTGGTCTTCAGCGGCCGCGATTACCGGCCCGTCCCCCCCCCCATCGTTGTCGAGTACCAGACCAATTTCCTCCGCAGTCGTAACGGCGAATGAGACCGCCTTGATTTCTTTATCATCGTCACTAGCCGTCCGAATGGTGAGTGAATCCAACGTGCGAGCCAGCACCTCAGCATCCGCAACGGCGCGTTTGTGAAAGCGCTCCCAAACACTGATCTCTTTCAGGTGCTCGATAGATATCGAATCGCGCCGAAGTCCATTACCAACAAACTCCAGGTAGGAACGAACAGCAGCAGGAGCATTCCTGAATTTCTCATTCAACCCAGCGCCGATGAGGCCGAGCATCATGATTCGGTCAGCGATCACCATTGAATATGTCACCGACAGCTTATCTCGCAGTAGTTCGTCTCGTTCCCGCAGCAGCTGAAAGTATTCAAGCGCCCGCTTGAGCGTGATCTCAAGATCACGAACATCCCAGGGTTTAGAGACGTATTTGTAGATTGCACCCGCGTTTACTGCATCAATGGCAGCGGAAATATCGGAGTAGGCGGTTACCAGAATCCGCATGATCCCCGGATGCAATGCACGGGCCTTTTCAAGAAACTGAGTTCCGCTCTCGCCAGGCATTCGTTGATCGGTCATCAACACACCGATATCGCTCCCCTGTTCCTGAAGAATCCGATATCCTTCTGCCGCACCTGTGGCTGTTATAATATCGAACGTGTCATCGAGAGCGATCTTCAGGCTATCGAGGGAATTTTCTTCATCGTCAACGTAAAGAACGATGAACCTCTTGTAATAATTGTTAGTGTCAGTATTCAATGGGAACGCGGGGTTCAGATTCTAAGATTTACCGTTGTCGGATCGTGAAGTTCTAAGAGTTAGTATCATAGCCGTTCCGTTGCCCGGAGTACTGGAAGCGCTGATGCGCCCTCCCCAGGAAGTAATGGTAGTATGGCAGAACGAGAGTCCCATACCCATTCCCTTGCCAACATCTTTAGTCGTAAAAAAGGGATCGAACACTTTGTTGAGGTTCTCACCAGGTATCCCCACCCCTTTATCGGACACTGTAACCACACAATCATCATCAACCAAACGGCTCGACACTCGGATCGTTGGAGCTTTCATCCCAGCCGTGGCGTGTGCGGCGTTCTGAAGGAGATTGAGAAACACCTGCATAAGCTTGTGTGAATTGCCGAGCACAAAGTGATCGGCGGGGATCTCGACCTCAACGTTGCGACCGTCGAGGTCATGGGCGCAAAACCTCTGAGCAGTCAATACGCAATCAAGCACTGATATATCGTGAATACTTTCGGAATTCTCGTGGGCGAACAATCGTAATTCGGAAACGATCTTTTCGATCCGCTCGACACCGTTTCCAATGGTGTCACAGACTTGCCGATAGCGTTCCACTTCATTGGGATTCAGCGATGCGCCCAGCTTGCCCAAAGTATAGAGACTGGTCTTTACGAAGTTGAGTGGGTTGTTGATTTCATGAATGATCCCAGCGCTCATCTGCCCTAGCGAGGCGAGCTTCTCCGATTGGGCGAGTTGTTCCCTGGTTTCTTTAAGAGATTCTATCGCATTCTCAAGAAGCGTATTTTTGAGGGCCAGTTCCTTTTGGAATTGGTAACCATTTACGAGATTCCTAAGCCGCGATTTCACCTCTGAGAGGGAAAATGGTTTTGTCAGGAAATCAGTTGCTCCAGCATCGAGGGCTTTAAATTTGGTGGCTTCATCAGCGCGCGCAGTCAACATGATGATCGGCGTGCTCCGGGTCGATGTGTGCGCTCGCAATTTTCGGCAAACCTCAAACCCATCCATTTCCGGCATCATACCGTCCAGAATAATGGCATCTGGAAAACCGTTCTTTCCGAGCTCCAACGCGTCGGCACCATCCGCAGCCTTAACCACACGATAGTCATCACTCAACTGACCAGCGAGAAACTCCAGCATATCACGTTCGTCGTCCGCTATAAGTATGGTCGGTCTCCTGTCGCTAATACCGGAATCGACTACGTTCGATGGACGATTGTCTTCGAGAGTCCCAATACTACTGAATGCGGCGGCCCGTCTCCGAAGGTCGCTCTCTGCCACACTGGCGGTGGTCACCAACTCAGTGAATTCTGTGTCGGCGGCGATGACGCTCTCAGTGATCGGTGGTATGCGAATGGACATACAGGTTCCCCGGCCCAGTTCGCTTTCAACTTCTATAGTGCCACCGTGCAAATCCACCAACTCCCCGGCGAGACTAAGACCAATCCCCGTGCCTTGATACTTACGTTGGGATGAATCATCTGCCTGCCAGAATCGGTGGAAGAGTTTTGGCAAATCTTCGGCACTAATGCCGATTCCAGTATCGACAACCTGAATACAAAGAAATCCCTCTTCCGAACGGGCCCGAAGTGTAACGACTCCACCGGGAAGGGTGAATTTCAACGCATTGAACAGCAGGTTGAGAAGTACTTTTTCCAATTTTTCCTGGTCTACGCAATGCGTGTCGAGAGTGTCGGCAATCTCAGTCCGAAGCTCGATCCGCTTGTCCCGGGCAACACCAGCGACAGCACTCACCATACCCGATAGAAACTGGGGCATCTGAAGTAAGCGAGGTAAAAGTCTCATCTCGGTCTGATCAAGTTTCACCAAATCAAGGAGGTCATTGATCAGCCTGAGCAGTCGCAATCCATTGTCCCTCATCATTTTTAGCGCATTCCGAGTCTCCTCGTCTTGCGAGGCATCCGACCTGCCCAGCTCGGATTCAAGCGGGGAAAGAAGCAGCGTCAGCGGAGTCCTCAATTCGTGACTGATGTTTGCGAAAAACCGACTCTTTGCCTCATCGAGCGCACGAAGTTTTTCGTTTGAGGATTCCAATTCGGCGCCTTTCTCATTAAGTGCGTAGCGGAGTTCAAACTCTCTAAAGCGCATTCGCCCAACGATAGCACTTCCGGTAACAACAACGATCGCCGTCGTTACGAGAAAATAGAGATTGTTCACCACCAGTCGCCAATCCGGCCACCCACCGTGTGCATAAACGGTATACCCCGACGCAATCCCATATGTAAGGAGAACGGCAAGAATCACCCCGATGCTTTGGCGGACAGTCACCTGCAGCACGACAGCTGCACACAAAGCGACAAGATTCAGCCCAGCGTAGTAAGGTGAAACAAATCCCTCCGTCAGGCCAATCATCATGGAGATGCCGACGCATGGAATCAGATACCAGCCTGCGGAAAGGTAGCCGTGCGCACTCTGGAATCTGTGAGACTTAAGACCGAGATATACCAGTGCAGCAGCCCCTGAACTGACAATTCGCAACGCGAGAAACGTAGAAAAATGGTGAGTGTATACTGCAGCATCCAATACAGCTCCTGCCGGCATCAATACGATCACCAGAACACACGCGATACGAGCCCGCCTAATCCCCTCAGCACGCTCATGCTCCCTGAACGCGAGGAGCACTTTCTCGGAATCCAAATTCATGCCTGCGGTTTACGCACTTCGAGGAATATGTTCGCACCTGATTTGTCCGCATATATTTTGATATCGTCTTCGGCGGCACTGTCCGGTGCCAGCTCTCGCAATTGAGCCTGATCGCGATAAACAAGGTGCCATTCCAATAGAAACTCCATTATGTTACGAATCGGGTTGGATGAATCGACATTCGTTACGATGAGCAGCCCGCCAGGAGCGAGAGCGTCATAAAAAATCGACACCAGGCGCTTGCAAATTCGATCCGACAAGTAGTCGAACAGGCCCGCGCAGTAAACGATGTCGTAAGTCTCCTCATTTGAACCTGCTTCGCCACCCATGCCTTTTCGGAGCACCTGATGAACCGAGCGCTGGACATAACGAATCGGGGTGCGGCGCTGACGGGATGTTCGGATACCATTAAGTACTGTAGACACGTAAGCCAACGTCTCGTCGTTGAAATCGAGAAGATTGAGTTCACACCGCTCACAAATATCGTGATCGGCAAGAAAACGTTGAAGTTCCCAGGCAGGCCCACAACCGAGGTTAAAAACACGAACCTTGGGTGCCCCAGATCCAACTGCCCTGGTGGTTTCTGCGACGATCCTTTCGGTTAGAATACTGATCCGGTTCCGATGCCCTACTGCCGGAGCCTGAGAGAGTATCCAGGAGTTAAGGGCTTTGGCAAAAAGGGTCGCACCTTCGTTCGAGTTTTTAGTGATCATATTCACCATCTCGTAGTCGCCCGCATATCCGAGTGGCTTCCTGAATGTCCTGTAAATGAAAGGCGAACACAGAACGAGAGGATGGAGGCGGCGCTTGATGTGCATTCCATGCACCATTTCCGACTGGGTTCCTACGAGAGCCGCAATCTGCTCGAATCTTTGAAAAACTTCGCTCACAGGACCAGCGAACGGCTCGCTTAGAGTATCAAGTACCTTTGTTTCTGCACGCCCTCGATCTGGAGCCGCACGCAGACTCAACTCAACCTGTTCCAGCCAGCGGCGAAACTCGCTGAGCAGTGTCTCGATGTCCGTAACAATTACCTTAAACTTTGGATCGACATCGCAAAGCTTTCTGTATTCCGCGAGAAAAGCGTCGAACTCAGCGGTGAGCTTCTCTGGACTGTTGTAAACCTCGACAACTCCAACATCCTGCCAACTGTCATCCAAGGTTGCCTCACAAACAACCATTAGGCCAGTGTTCACAAGGCCACTCACCACCGCTCTGCCCATATAGACAACACGGTCGTTAATAACGATTTTAAACTCGGACAGAACTTCAGAAACCTGGAGAATGCTGTAGGGGTTATAAACTTCAAATACTACCACAAACCGATTTACGCGGTGGAGACTGGCTTTCAACTCTACCTTTTGGCTATTCAGGCATGTGATATGACTGTCACGACCAGCAATCTTTGAAGCGTTTTCTTGCATTCTATGTGGGGAGAAGGAGTGGGAAGTGACGAGAGATACTACCCTCTTGTCAAGCGCGTCAAGACAGATGTGAGAGGCAAAAAATGTCACTTTGCTGCATTGTTAATTTGTTAATTTGTTTTGTTGCTATATATCATGTTTTGTTAGGAATGAAATGACAGTTCACTCCCGTCAATGCATGGTAACCTTCTGCCAGTGGCAGTTGAAATCCGGCTGGTAAGAATCTTCAAAATGGGTAGCGCGAACATCGCACTATTCCAACGATCGTTCCGAATTTCAGATCCCGCATCAAGATCAGATTCATACGTGTTCTGAGTTCGATGGACAGTTCATTCTTTCATTATCGCTGAGAAATGGCATACCTAAAATATGTCCCGTATTCAGCTCCTCTCCTGGTTAGTATTGATCGAGTGCATCTTGTCGATGTCACCATTGATCTCATCTGAGGGCCTGCGAACGCTCGCACCTTCGGCGAAAGGAATAGGCATGACTGGGGGGCGCCTCGCAAACCAAACCGATCCTGCAGTTGTGCGGGACAACCCTGCATCGCTGGCCAAGATCTCGGGAACTGACGTGCAGTCAAACACTTCATACTGGTTCGGCCGCACATCCTTTACCTCTGCCGATGGATCGACCACTGACATGGATGATACACATGCGATAATGCCGAGCCTGTTCTGGTCAAAATCAATCTCTGACTCCATTGGCGTAGGCATTGGTGTGTCCGTTCCCTACGGCCTGATGATTGACTGGCCTGAGAATGGCCCCTTTCGCTACTCCTTGCCCCATGAGAATCTGCTTGAGACATTCGCGTTCGATACGGCGGTTGGCTATCGTTTAACTGATCGTATTTCAATCGGACTAGGAGGCGAACTGCTCTACTCTCACCTTGAACTCAAACAAGCAATACCATGGAGCGTCCACCTGGGTAGTCCGCGGTTGGCAGATGGGTTAGCCGACTTCGATGCGGATGGCATTGGTTTCGGGGCATATACAGGCGTCAACATTGAGATTACCGACAAACAACGACTGTCGCTGGTAGCACGGACGCCTCTCAGGGTAGATCACGATGGAAGCTTCTCAGTATCGAACACGCCATCGAGTAGTAGCTTTTCCGATAATACTGATTTCGACAGTGCGATTCAATACCCAGGTAGCATCGGCATTGGGTATGGGATCGATCTTACCAATAGCTTAACCCTAGGATTCGACTTCGAGTGGATCCAGAATTCCACTCACGATTTTCTACCGCTGGATATTGGTTCGAACCAGGCCTTGCTCGGACAAAGCGGTATTGAGCTCGATTGGAAAGATTCTGTGAGCTTCGGGACGGGCGCTGAATGGCAGATAAACGAACACTGGGCACTCCGTACTGGATATCTATTTTCGGAATCACCGATGCCATCTCGTACCTTCCTGCCATCGGTGCCCGCTAACGATCGACATATGATTAGTGCAGGGGTTGGCTATCGCTCAGGAAACCATTCAATCGATCTCGCCTACACTGTAGCACTGTATCCTGAAAGACGAGTATCGGGAAATGTCCACAGTCCCGCTTTCGATGGGAACTATGATTTTAATTGGCATGTTACCACCCTGAGTTACTCACTGAAGTTTTGATCGGGCTAGCTGGCGAGTCGGCACTCTAAGTTTCAAATAGACTTGCTGAGTGCCTCTAAAAGCATCACTGCCGTAGTGTCCGAAAAATCGACTACATTACAGCGAAAGCCGTTGGTGGTTGGAGAAAAGCTGTTGGAAGCCACAAGGGATTCGTCCTTTTCGACGCCGCGACCGTTATGTTGCGCGTATACCCACTCGAATTTCGCACGGAATCGATGCATCGAGTCAGCCAGCATGATTGCGCGTTCTAAGATTTCGATTTGTCGAGTCCTAGCGCATGGCGCATGGCGAGGGCCGCCCAGAATGGCAGGTTGATGCAGAAGATCCAGTCGGAGTATTCGTTGAAGCGGAACTGGAGATCCATGACGATGTCGACGGAGCGGTGGAATAGAATCATTCCGACTCCAATCATGAGCGCCCACT
>JBNMNB010000256.1:0-10511 GCA_051270635.1 Verrucomicrobiales bacterium
TTAGTCGCGGCGCAGGGCGCGGCGAGGGCGATTTCGACCCAGATGAACCGGAGCTCACATGTGCGCGGCACGGCGCACTAACATAGCAATAAAGCGAATTTCCCCTGCAGAGTTTTCCACACCATTGGTGGTAGTGGTGACGCGGTTGTTGTATCCATCCGTAAGATTTTGGTTCTTCGTTTGAGTTTGCGTGGCTCGTTGCGACCGGGCCGGTCGGGGACCACTCTCTCGGCAATACGCCGCAAAAGGTTGTCCCTTTCGCGCTGTCTGATGAGTGGTTTTTTCCAGACACCGACAAAACCGCCTATGCTGCTAAATATTACTTGCAGCGCTCCTTTAAAGCTGACTCGCCGGTAGTTTCGTCCGTGCTGTTTGCCGGCTTTGAGCATGAGTAGACGTAAGGCGTTATACGCGATCATGTGCATCATGATTTCCTTACGAATCATCTCCGGTGACTTGGTGCGCAGCATTTCCATTCTCATTGTTGTCTTGATGTCACGGAAGCGCAGCTCGATCTCCCAGCGATGACAGTAGAGCGATCCTATTTCTTCTGCCGGATATTGAACTGGATCAAGCAGAGTGGTTACGAGGTATTTTGTTGTGGTTTTTCCTGTGCGATCAGGACCTTTGACCCGGATGATGCGCACTTCGATCTCTTCAGGCAACTGCTCCCATGGTTCCTTGCTCAGGCAACTTCCCCGCGGCTGAACGGCGGGCTTGGTCCACTTCTGTAAGCGTTCATTGGGGCCAAGCTTTTTCCCTTTTCTAAAGTCAAGTTTGCGGGTCGGATGATGGCGACCAATCAAGTGCGATTTCTGGGCCATTAATCTGGCGATCAACTCATAGGAAGTATACGCACGATCGGCGGCAAGTATCTCATTTTCAGCAATGTAGCGGTAGAGCAATTCGAATCCTCGATGCTCGTGAACTCTCAAATCGCTTTCGACAAATTCTTCCCAGGCACCGTTGATGAGGTTGATCACGCCGATGAGTTGGACCACGGGAAATCCACACCCTGCGGCTTGTCTTGAGGGCTGTGGATACTTTGCCTGATTGCGTGCCGTATCAGGCATTTGAGCTGATGTGGCATCGACAGCCTTGATCACATGTCCACGCCAAAGATCGTCGTTGGATCCGTGGCGGGCGAACTTGCTCAGGAGACCCTGATGAATACCTTGAAGCATTGCCTCCGGCAGGCGCTGACGGGCATCCACAAAGCTCGTGGTGTTGGCGCTGGGAGCAGGTAATTTCAATTGGCGGCACCATTGTTGCACGCGAGCTACTGCCTTGGCGCAAGAAGCGTCTTCTGAAAAGACTTGGGTGAAAAATGCCCAGAACGTTACTGCATGGGAGTAGATACGGGTGCGCTTGGTTGACGAGTGTCGTTGGATGAGTTCCGGCGTAATCTCACCAGAGAACTGAGCGCTGATTTCACTCACGTTGTTTTCGTGCAATTGCTTGCGCTGCTGCTTCAAAACTTCTTGCGCGGAGCGCTTCGCTTTGCCAAAAAGGCGCGTGGGAAATCTGTTGAGAAATGGTGTTTTTGCTTGCATGAAAACAGCTACCAGCCGTGCGGGTTCTCACCTCTTTTTTCTGACAAAATTTCCTTACTATCTCAAATTGGGAGCAACGGAAACGCGCAATATTGTTGTAATGTTAGCTATAATCTTGAGTTTTCGTGGAAGACGCACTGAGCCCAAAAATCAATAACCTCTAAACCCGATGCAGGCGCTTAACCTTGCGCCATTCGATCATGGTCAACGTTTCCGATTCGCAGTGCAGTTCGGAGCGTGATCGCATCTCACAGCTCGACCTCCCTGGCGGCAAGCTCGCCAGGCGGTTGATCCAGCCAGCGACACCAATGTCAGTTTGATCGAATCCATAGCGCACTATTGCAATTTCGGATGGCTGAATGCACTCCGAAATCCCGTCGACTTGAAGCTCTTAACAGATTCAGTGCCAGCACCTCGCGTTGTAATCGAGTTTTCGGACACTACGGGGTTGTGCAAAGAACCCCGATTTGGGGTGACGGTAGGAGCAGCCTCGGGCATTCTTCGAGCAATGAGCGCTACGCCAAATGTCTTCATCTATGCTCATATCGTGATCGTACCTGCAAACCAAATGAAACCATACAGCGCGATCTTCCCCCTATTCTTATTACTTCTCCTTGGCCCAGCTATTTTCGCCCAAGCTCCGCCTGTTTCAGACGACCAAAAAAGTTCCGCTGAAAGTAGAGAGCTCAAGCCAGGCACTTTCGTCAATCCGATTTCCGAGGGTGCCGATCCGTGGGTCATCCGAGATCCGAACCAGCCACGGTATCTTTGGTGCCAGTCTGAGAGAAACCGTGGAATCGCCATCTGCGCCAGCAAGTATCTGACTTCGCTAGGTTCCAAGCACGTTGTTTGGCGAGCGCCAGACAGCGGCCCGATCTCGCGAGAAATTTGGGCACCGGAGCTTCACCTCCTCGATGGCAAATGGGTGATCTACTTTGCGGCATCCGACGGGGAAAACGCGAATCATCTCGCTTATGCCCTCCGATCGAAAACCGATGATCCACTGGGTGAATATGCGTTGCACGGACCGTTCGCGACTGGGGATGGAGCCGATGGCAAATCGCCGAACATTTGGGCCATCGATATGACGCCGCTGGAGTACGACGGAAAACGCTACGCACTCTGGTCTGGATGGGATGCACCCGGAACAGACCAACAGTTTCTCTACATTGCCCGGATGATATCCGCAACCGAGCTCGCCGGCCCCCGCGTTCGCATTTGCTCTAACGACGATTACCCATGGGAGTTCACTATGGACGGAGACAAAGGCCGCGGCCTCAATGAGGGGCCGCAGGTAATCAAAAACGCTGGGAAAACGTTCGTCACCTACTCCTGTGGTGGATCGTGGCTTCCAACCTATAAGCTCGGATTGCTCGAACTCACCGGCAGCGATCCGCTTGATTCTGAGTCCTGGAAGAAGCTCGAGAAGCCGGTATTCACCAGTACCAAGGAAACCTACGGAGTAGGGCACTCGTGTTTTGCCAAGTCACAAGACGGAAAGGAATGGTGGCACATCTTCCATGCCAAGCGTGACCGCAAGCCCGGCTGGCGGCGCGCCATTTATGTGCAACCAATGGGATTCAGCGATGACGGTTCGCCCAGTTTTGGAGAACCTACGCCCGCGGGCAAAGTCCTGCCCAGACCCTCAGGCGAATCAGACGGAGCGGCATCTACAACTGCATTTCCATAACTGCCCCCTCGTAGTGTCCGAAAACTCGATTACAGCAGGAACTGCTGATATTTAGGGTGTTGGACGCTTCGAGATTCAGGCAGTTTCGTATTCCAAGGGCACTCTCAGCCTTCATGCTGCGCGTATATCCATTCGAGCCCCGCACGGGCACGAGGCTCGACTATGCAGCCGAAAGCATGAATCGCGTAAGGCCGTCCGCGATCAAGGAGTTGCGCTTCCGAAGAGGGCGGTACTGGCACCCTCAGAGAACCGGAAAAGCGCTCGAAAGGCAAAGCGAGAGGCCAATAGACGGCTCTCGTGTGGTCGGCTGGAATCGAGGTTTTGAGTTGGCAATCGAGCCTTGAAACACCAGCGAATTACGGTTCGACTGAGTATTTTGACCATACGGGGTCCATGGAACGAGGCGGCCGCGGAAATGATTGAGACTCCGGAAGGATTCTATTTCCGCGAACCTCGAAGCCAGGAGAACAAGCAAGAGTTCTACCGCGTCGGCGTAAGATCAAAAGCACCACAATAGTTCGTGCGATCTGAAGGAACAGTTTCTTGAAATAAACAATGAGCTTAGGGGGGTCGTCTCCCTTCTGGTCTGGTGAGAGCGCAAGGAACTACGATCATTGGGTTCTGCGAGTCGAGCCGTGTTGACTCCATGATCAACATTTGTCGATACCCGAATTCTTCCGCGCTTTATAAATCACTACTCCCTTCTGACGTATTCACTATGAGAACGTTTCTTTGTCCCGTAAGTCAAAATACTCGACCGTACCTCAGAATGAAGGAATGGCGGCGCATGACGACAGCTCTAGCGACCTGTTTCAGCCGACCTCGGCTTGCCCGTGTGTTGGCCATGTGAGAATGCGGCTTGCACGATATATCGTAGAACGTGAGCCTCCATTTGGCTCGGAAATCAGCCCGAAATCCCCTTAGACTACCGCCTCCAAATGGTTGAGCGCCAGCATGCTCTCGTTGTAATCGAGTTTTCGGACACTACGGGGACAGAGGAAGTTACTTCTTATCCGCCATAGTGGCAACAAAAGTGGCAACGTACCAGGACGTCATCGATGTTTGAGGACGTTACACAACCCAACATATTTAGATAAATCGTTGAACATCAACATGTAGCCATGGAGACGAGGAGCATCATCTCGTCGTCTCAGTCGACCCTGATGGTACCACAAATTTTTGGATCGACGGCGAACAGGAAATCTTCGATGTTTCCACCAACGAACTCAGCAACATTGTCACCAACACAGAATCAATTGGCTCAACCGCATGGAACGACCCTGGGCACACCGGATCAGTCAACGAGTTCCGCATCTGGCGCGGCACGCTCAGTGACGACGAAGTGGCCGCAAACTTCGCGGCTGGCCCCGGCGGCTCCGCACCATTTGCTATCACGCGAACGTTTTACGATGGAGCCACAGGCACTGTCGATATCACGTGGAACTCAGTGCCTGGTCACACCTACGCGGTCGATGTCTCTCCCGACCTCTCCAAATGGGAAGAGGTGGACGACGGAATGGCCACAGAAACGGAGACCACCTATCGAGACATGCCTCCGGCGGCAACCAGGGTCCGCTACTATCGCGTACAAGACATCGCGCCGTAGCGCGCTTACGCTGATGCGTATTGCTGCCTGCATCCTCGGCGTGCTGCTGGCTCTCGTGCCCGCTTGCACTGAAGAGAATGGTAACTCCATCGCGGAACCAACACTGGATGTGATCTCGGCAGACACCGCGTTCCGCGCCATGCTGGCCAATGAGGAGACGATAGGCACTCTTGTTCCTCTCATCAATCGGCTCGCCCGCGCAGTCCGCAACCTGCAGCTGCCCGGACACCACGCACAACAACTGTTCGCCGATGACGCCACCATGATCGATCTAGGCGAACCGAGTGAATCAATGCGCCACAGCAACTTGCCGCTGGTGCAACACGACTGGAAAATTCCTCCAGACGAGAAACCTATCACCGAACTTTGGTCCTCTCTCTGGCAGGAAGCGTTCTCTTTCGACGATACACGTTTCGGAGTTCTTCGCGGGAAAACTCTCGATGATGACATCTTCGTTACGGAGTTAACATTCACTGCACGGGGCAAAACTGTCACCGGCAAGACAGCTTCCTGGAAAGGAAATGTGGACGTTTACTGGAGTATGACACGCGATGAGAAATGGCAAGTGCAGCGCTGGATTACTAAGAGCCTGCACACGACTCATGCCGACGCGCCATTTTTTCGCGAAGTGCTCGATGGAGCGATCTCAAATGCAACGGCGCGCGCCAGTGCCCGGGAGTCGGTCCACGAACGCTACATCCGAGAAGTATTTCTCACCGGAGGCACCAAATTCAACTACCCAAAAGACTACTGGCCATACGTCACCAGCTGGGACTCACTTGACCAGCATCCCTCCGTCTCGGTAGTCGACATAGACAACGATGGCTGGGATGATTTTTACGTCACCGGACGCTGGGGAAAGAACCAATTGTGGAGGAATCGAGGCAACGGCACTTTCGAGGATATCGCGCCACATATCGGTCTGGATATCGATGGCATGTGCAATTGCTCGCTGTTTGCTGACTTCGACAACGATGGCGACCAGGACGTGTTTATCGGACGCAGCCTGGAGCGCAGCCGTTACTTCACGAATATTTCCGGTCAGTTCTTCGAGAGCAGCGAGACACTCGTCGATTCTCCAATGCCTCATTGGGCGTCATCAATGGCCGCCGCCGATTTCAACAGCGATGGCTTGCTCGATCTTTACATTTCCACCTACAGGCTTCCCATCACCAAGCCTCAGAACATCCTCGCAACACAGTTTCTGAATGCGAACGAGCGCGATGAGTGGAAACGCCGACGCGGGCGCGACCATCCAGTCTTCCGCTTGACCGGACCACCTAATGTTCTGTTGATCAATCAGGGCGGCGGCAAATTTTCCCGCAGTGTGGATGCCGCGAGTGCTGAGTTATGGGTCTCAACCTTCCAGAGCACCTGGGCCGACTACGATAATGACGGAGATCCCGATCTGTTCGTCGCTAACGACTACGCTCCGGACAATATATTCCGAAATGACGACGGTAAACTCATCGACGTCACCAATGCGCTCACGCAGGACGGACTGCAGGGTTTCGGCATGGGCGTCTCGCTGGGCGACTATGACAACGACGGGCGGCAAGACCCATTTTTCACGTATATGTTCAGCAAAGCCGGCAGCCGCATTGTTGAGATGTTTGAAGGACTGGAACAACGCATGTACGAAGGCGTTTCAGGAAATAAGCTTCTCAGAAACACGACGACCGGCTTTGGAAACGTTACTGGCGGTGGAATCAATGTGGCGAAAACCGGATGGTCGTGGGGCGGACAGTTCGCCGATTTTGACAACGATACGTATCTGGATCTCTACGTGGCAAACGGTCTCTATACGCCTCCCGCCAACACAGCCACTGAAGTCGACTTGTGAAGCGACCTGTGGCGCGCGGTCGTGCGCTCAGACACAAATCTGAACAAACGCTTTGCCGAAGAAGGAGTCGACACACGACAATACGGCAGCATGCCGGGCGTTCTCGACACAAATATCGAGGTCGACGGCAAACGAGTGTTACGCAGTCATTCTTTCAGCGGTAGCGAAAGCAACAGCGTGTTCTACAACAGAAACGGCAAGGCCTTCGATGATATCTCGGGAATCAGCGGTCTCGACAGCATCGCTGATGGCCGGGCATTCGCCTATTTCGACTATGACCACGACGGCAAAACCGACGTCGTGTTGACGAATTCAAACAATCCGCAGCTTCAGTTATTCCACAATGAAGTGCCAACCTCTGGAAACTCGGTGAGCGTTCAGCTGGTCGGAGGGAACACGAGTTCTGAACAAAGCGAGGAGTGGAGCCCGCGCGACGGCTACGGTGCGCATGTGCTAGTCGACATTGGAGCAGGACAACTGCGCCGTGAACTACGCTGTGGTGATGGCTTTGCCGCGCAGAACAGCCGCACGTTGACGATTGGAATTGGGCATAGCAAGGGCGTCGACAAACTTACTGTCGAGTGGCCATCCGGGAAACGGAGCGAATTTGGCACGCTCGCGGCTGGTCACCTGGCAATCGTGCATGAGAACGCTGCCGAAGCAGAATTAGGAGAGGGCGGCGTCAGAGTCGAAGCCACAGAAGTTCCTCAAACCACAGGGCTCGCGCCAACCATGGCTAATCTGAAGTTACCGATCGAGGCCGACCTCGCCGTCGTTGTTACGATGGCGACGTGGTGCCCGATCTGTCGAGGAGAAATCCCGAATCTCACGCGACTTGCCGAAGCAACTGCAGGCAAGATTGCGTTTTATGGCCTTCCAATCGATCCGGATGACACTGATAAAAAACTATCGAAATATCGGATAGACGCGTCTCCTCCTTACGAGATACTAAGGAACCTCACAGCCGCCCAGCGCGAAGAGATCGATCAACTGATGGAGAAACATTTCGGCGATCACCCGTTACCGACTACCTTCATTGTCGACAGCACCGGACGTGTGCTTCTCATGCAAAAGGGAATCCCCACGGTGTCACAGCTCCGCAATCTCGTCAGGAAATGATCAGATCACCCAGAGCATTTGTCATTTGTCACTGACAGCTTCGACGGAGCAACCGAGTGTGACCAGCGTTTGATTGTTTGATTGGTGCGTTGAACCGATTCGGATTGATATTACTCGCTCAGCAAGATTGCATCTGTTGCAGCTTCGACTACACGGTTACTTACCGCTCCCGAGGGCCAATGCACAATCACGTTTTGCAGAGTATCTCCCGGTGCCAATGTGATACGAATCGCACCCGCGTTTTGGGATGAAAGCCCCTCGCCGATCGATCGTCGGTAGACGTGCTTTCCATTGGAAGTCACCGCCGTCAAAACCGCGCCACAGGCATCTCGATTGCTCTTAGTGGAAGGAATTGCGTTGGTGTTGCCACCAATCAGGCGAACATTGACAACCCGTCCACCGCCGCCGAGATCACCAACACGATTCCGAAATAGCCTTAGCCGTGGTGCATTCGCACTGGCGAGCGCAATATCGATCCAACCATCGCGATCATAATCGAGTAAAGCAAACGATCGGGCGTCTTCCTTGCAATCGACACCACTGATGAGAGAGCGATCGACAAAGCCGCCGCCAGTCGCCAGCAGCAGGCGGTTCCGCTCATTCCCACTGAAGGAGTTGCTTCGGTAAGCGGGGCCACCATTTCCAGTGAGTACACCGCGAAATCCTTCTTGTTTCACTCGGAGCTGAAAATCTAGCAGCGGAGATTTCCAGTGCTCGGAACGGCGGAACGCATCGCTTTGTGTCGAATCTGAGAGCACGACCGTGCTCCAGAAACAACTTCACAAATCGACCCCCGTCGCCACCTTTTTGGGAGCTGAATAGTAGCCACTGGGCACATAGAGATCGAGACGCCCGTCGTTGTTGAAGTCGGCAAATTGACCACCAAAGGCCCAGCCCACTTTCGTCTCTGGCATGTCCGCCCGGGCAACTTGCCGAAACGTTCCACCGAGGTTTTGGTAAAGGAAGTTCCCTCTCGCTGCCACCTTGATGCGCGGATCGACATTGCCGACTGCCGCGATGATCCGATTTCCTGCTTTCGAGTACATGTTGGAGACGAATAGATCCAAGTCACCATCGGTGTCGTAGTCGCCAAACGACGCCCCCATGCCGAAGGCCATCTGCCCATCAGGAAACACCTCGGCAAAGGCATCGACGAAAACCGGATCTGCGGCCCCCTGCGGAGTGTCATTGCGCAAGAAGCTGTCGGGCGCGAAATCGTTGCAAACGTAGAGGTCATCGTCGCCGTCTCCATCGACATCCGCCCACACGGGTTGATAGCTCTTTCTCCACAATTCCACCCCCACTTCACTGCCGACGCGCTCCAGACGCCCCCCGCCTCGATTCATAAGGAGCACGTTTGGCACGCCACGATCGTCAAAGTACGGATGCGCGCCGGTTGAAATCGCATCCAGTTTCTGCGCCTGCTCCGGTGTGAGATAGCGCTTCTTCCAAACCGGCAAAACGTCGTCTCCAGGACTGTAAGTGCTCAAGTAAACATCCAGCAGGCCATCGCGATTCACATCCGCGGCCGCAGCCGATACAACGAAAAACTGCCGACCGAGATCACTCAGTTCCGCCGTCACATCATGGAATTTTCCGCCGTCGTTGCGATAGTAGAGGGTTGGCTCGAGCGAGCGTCCCAGCAGGGCGTCAGGGTCGCCATCATTGTCAAAGTCAGCGAACAGGGCGCAGTTCACGCAGTTCTCCGGTATCAAGCCAGAGCGAAAAGTGACATCTTCAAACGTTCCGTCACCGCGATTGCGCAACAATTGCGGCGATGCCCAACGCGCGGTGATGAACAGATCATCGTGACCATCGACATCGTAATCCACAACACTCACCGACGGATATTGAAATGCGCTTTCCATATCGGCGAGATCCACATACTCTCGCTTCGCCAGCAGCAATTTCATTTCGGTGAGCGCCTTTTCCGTCGTTTCCTCTTGCACTGAACGCCGCGCCTGATCGCGTGCGATCCAATCAGGGAGCGCTTTTTCCAAGACCTCCTCAAAGAGGGGGGCTTCCGACCGGTCGAGATCAGCCCCTCGGCATGTCCAATCGACCAATCGCCACTGGTCTGGCTCCTGCTCCACCCACTTCAGTCGCTGCTTCGCCTGCACGCCGACAATCACCCCACCGCCCCCCCGGCGCACACCCTCGAATTTCGTCAACATCGTCAATGATGACGCCCTCAATTCCGCTGACAGAATCCCAAACGATGCGTCCGTCCATTCCAGCCCATCACCCTGGAGCTCGGGCCATTGATGGTGAGAGACGTCAGTGGCGACCGGATCCGGCAGGCTGTCACGCGAGCGACTTACCATCGATTTCGCGAGTGCGCGCAGACTTGGCATGAGTTTGAGAACGAGTTCCTCGCTTTCCACCACGGCACGGGCAATCCCATCAGGATCGCGAACCACATCGAGTTCCGTTGCTTCGTTGGTTGGATTCTCTTGCCCAGTCGCCGACGACAAAAAGAGCGCAACAACAAAAGGTGTGAGCCACATCAGATTCCGATTAGAAGGAGATTTCATGCGCGAAGAATTTGTCGCATACCGCATTTCCTGCAGATAGTAAGCCCGTTGAATATCGGAAGCCATTACATTCTCATTGATTGGCTGCTGAGCCTGCACAATGCTTTTCCTATCAAGACACAAAGATTTCTTGGCCCCATGCTGTCTGGATCTATTAAGAGAATGA
>JBNMNB010000257.1:0-10495 GCA_051270635.1 Verrucomicrobiales bacterium
GCGATGAGATCGCTCCTGAAGGCAACCGCGCGGATGAAAAACGACGGAGCCGACGGTGACTACAAAAAATCTCAGCGAAGTGACCGGCAAAATCTCACATCCAGAACCCTTTTCGGATAACCTCTAGCTAGATCCATTGAGGCTTTCAGCGCGGAGCAGCGGCGTCAAGGTATGCACATTCTGACCGTTGCTCCTGTATATGATGACATGCCGGAAGATGAGGAAAACGTCATCCGTGTTCCCGCAGTCCAAAAATTTAATGGAAGCGACTTCTCGGTCGCTTATCCGCTCACCGGAGTGTTGAGGCGCGCCGTGGAAGACTTTCGGCCAGATGTGATTCACTCGCACCACCCCTTTATTCTTGGGGCCACGGCTTTTCGTATCGCCAGAGCCTACGACACACCACTGATCTTCACCCACCACACCATGTATGATCAGTACACGCATTATGTGCCTGGCGACTCCCCGGCCATGAAGCGATTCGCCAATCAACTGGCGACCAGTTATGCAAACATGTGCCAGTCGGTGATCGCTCCAAGCGAAAGCGTTCGCGACATCCTTGTGAAGCGTGGCGTAACGACACCTGTTTCTGTTGTTCCGACGGGAGTTAATTCCCGTAAATTCGCGGAGGGCAGTGGACACGGGTTTCGGATGATCATGGGGATACCTGAGGACGCGTTCGTAGTTGGCCATGTGGGGCGGCTCGCTCTGGAAAAAAACTTGGGATTCCTCTCTGAAGCCATGACTGAATTTCTTTGGCAGTATCCCCAGGCGCGATTCCTTCTCATCGGAGGCGGCCCATATAACAAGCAGCTGGTCGAAAATTTTCGAAGAGCGGGAGTAGCCAAGAGAGTTCACTCACCTGGTAACCTGAGCGGACGTTTTCTCGCCAGTGCCTACCGCGCCATGGATGTTTTCGCATTCGCATCGCATAGCGAAACCCAGGGTATGGTTCTGACCGAAGCGATGGCTTGCGGCGTCACGGTGGTGGCCGTCGATGCTCCTGGTGCCCGAGAAACCGTGCGCACCGGCGAAAATGGCACCTTGCTCTCAAAAGACTCTATACCCGAGTACGTTGCTGCCCTCGGTTCCTTCGCCAGTGCCTCACCAACAGACTTCGAACGCTTCAGAAGATCGTGCCTCGAAACAGCCGACGCTTTTAGTATCGAAAACTCCACCCGTAAGCTGATCGATGTCTACAAAAGCCTTCGATCAGAAAGTCATACTCATGAACGTGAGGACGTAAACCGCTGGGAATGGGCCATGCGAATGGCGAACGCTGAGTGGGACTACATCAGGGAAATCGCCGACGCCGCCGGAGATGCCATCTTCGAAACATCTGAATCCCGTTGAACCAACGCCTGGAAACCGCCGGAAGGTGCTTGCGCAAATGGATGAGCCGGAGCGAATGGGCCGTACGCATTCGTCGGCTCCTCCGTAATACCCAGCGACAACCCAAGAAGCCTGGCCTCATCATGCTGCAGATTGACCATTGACGGTCTGAGTCGTGAGCAGTTCACCAACGCGATCGAGAACCGACGCATGCCGTTCTTGCAGAGCCTGATCGAGAACAAAGTCTGCAAAACTCACAGCAGGTATTCGGGATTGCCGTCATCGACCCCAGCGGTTCAAGAAGAACTCTTCTACGGTATCCGTTCGGCCGTGCCTGCCTTTCAGTTCGTAGATCATTGCACAGGCGAGCACCGAGTCATGTTCGATCAATTCACAGCGAGCCACACAGAAGAGAGGCTGGCAGCACAGGGCGTGGGCCTTCTTAAGGGCGGGAGGGAGTAGTTACTCGAACTTAATTAAGCGGCACTCTGTTCCGATATGGCGGGCACACGATCGTGAACAGCGTCTTAGCCTCGATCCAGTACAACCGGGATCGGCGATTCAAGTCGTTTCCTGAGCCTGCCTTCAGTCTGGATTGCATCACAGTTGCCGACTATCAAGATATGCTGATGTGCGTCAATCATTACTGGCCATGGCATTGGAATGAGACACAAGCATTTTGTATTATAAGCAATCTGCAGTACATTAGCGGAGAGCCAAGGGGCAGACCACACCGAACGCTCTGGCGAAGAATCCTGGAACTTAAGTTTGAGCAAGCCCCAGGCCCACACCGATCTCCGGAACGTCAGGTGGAAGAATCAAGGCAACTATGACACAGAACACAGAACAAGATTCGAACGAAGCGCCTTCCGCCGCCCAAAGCGAGAACGCCCACGGGGACCGCAGCAGGGAGCAGAAGCCATCGCTACGGGATCAATTGCGCGAGGGTGGTAGCGAGCTATTGGATTCTGGAAAACAGCGGCTGGTTGGTCGAATCGGCTGTTATGAATCGGCATTCCTCGATGCAAGTTCAAAACTGAGCGCCGAGGATCACGTTGTTCTGGCGCGACAACTCGAAAGCGCGGCCGACTCCGTTGGAGGTGTAAGACAATACCTCGGCGAGCGCTCACCAGAGGAATTGCTTGAGGAGGCGAGCGACTTTTGCAAACGGCATCCCGCAGCCTGTTTCACCGGAGCATTCGTGGCTGGGCTGGCGGCCGCGCGGTTTCTGAAGGCGAGTGCTCCCAAGACGGCAACCGTGCCAAAGCACGACATCAACGGTGATGATGACGCCAACGGAAGGAGTTTTGGCGAATGATTGAGCACGTGGAATCGGAACCGGATGCGAGGCAGCCGGATAACCCCGCGGCCCCGTCATTCGCCGAGCTCCTAGGCGATCTGCGAAACGATACGGTGACGCTGATTAAACGGGAATTCGATCTCGCGAAGGTTGAGACCATCGAGAATATGCGTCACGCCGGTGTGCATATTGTTCTGGTAATTGCCGGTGCACTGGTGGCCTGCGCCGGCGGAGTGGTGATGCTACTGTGCGCGGCCGCTCTGATTGCGTGGGGCTTCCTCACCCTGGGGGCATCAGCTGCAGCTGCGGCAGCTCTGGGACTCGGATGCGCGGGGGCGTGCGCTGCAGCCGGGGGTGTGGCACTGCTCTACTACGGCGGACAAAAGCTTAGAGATCACCCGATTCTCCCTGAATCGACTATCGAGAATTTCAAACAGGATGCACGATGCATACAACAAGGACTGCTGTAAAGCGCGGTAGCAATGCCGTGCACTCGGCCGCAGTGCTGCACCTGCAATCGGAAATCACTGAAACCAGAATTCGTATGGAAAAGACAATGAAGAAACTGAGCAAGAAACTAGACGGCGCCAAAGACGCAGTGGAATGGGCAGACCACTGTCTACTTGATTGGGAGAATGGCGCAGGCAAAGTCGCTCGGCACATGAAGCGGCACCCGATTCCGTACACGGTCGCGGGCATTGGCATTGGCTGGGTCATCTTCAGAGCGATTATGGATCGCGAAGAAGAAACACTCACCGAACGATTAGGGGATGCCGCGTCGGATGCCGGTGAAAAAATTTCCCATGCCGCGCATGTGATTACCGATGAAGCGAAGGACACCGTAGGAGCCGTGCGCGGCATCGTGGAAGAGGCCGCTGACGACGTCGCAAAGCGCGCTCGTAAAACCGCTGGCCAAGTCGCGGAGTCGGCCCGGGAGGCGAAACAGCGCGTAAAGTCCGAAGTACGGGAGAACACGGAGAAACTCCGCCACACAGTGGACGAAAACCAACTTGCCATCGGCGCTGGACTTCTCGCCGCTGGTGTCATTGCCGGATTGCTTCTGCCTCGCACGCGCAAAGAGGATCAGTGGCTGGGAACATCGCGGGATCACTTGAAGGATAGTCTTAAGGAATCTGGACGCGAAGCACTGGAAAAAGGCCGCGACCTGGTCCACGACACAGTGGAAGCCGCGCGCGCACGCGTCGAAGATGTGGCGGACAACGGGCAGCCAAATTCGCGATAGCAATCGCCCTCACCGAAGCAACGAACCGCTCACACTCCCATCCCATTCCTCCCCACCCGTAAGACATAGATCTAGTCAGCCTGCAGTCTCATCGTCTCAGTTCCCCAAAACTTCTTGGATCCTCTCTGCACTCAATCCAGAGGTGTTGAGGGCGCTTCCGGCTGCCTGCGGATCTCGTCGATACCATTGTTTGTAGATATTCACCTGGGAACCTTCACGCATCCGGTCGTTGGTGATGGTGCCTGCCCAAGTGAGCGCGCTCTCCGGATCCATTGTTGCAATCCCTTGAGAGAAAGAAGCGCGGGCGGGATCACTGTCTTTGCCCTGCTCCATTTGTGAAAGAAACTCTCCCGCTGCATTCGGATCCCGTCGCAGCCAGCGCTGAGTGACATCTCGAATCGCCGCTGGCATGTCCTCTTCCGGCACCTGACTGAGAAACCAAGAGGTAGAGGTTTTGGGATCGGTCTCGAACCACGCGTTTGCCACACGCTTAGCCGCTTCTCCTCGTTCCTTACCTGGTTCTAACGACTCAACAAGTGAAGATGCTCCAACAGGATCGGAGTGCGCCATCTGGCCTAACATTGAATTGATCGCGCGAACACGTTGCTCTTTGTTTTCCAGGCCCTTGGCGTATTCCAAGTACTCTTACTAGGAGATGCCCGACCGCGCGAAATCCGTCTTCGCGATTTCGCTCCACACGAACAATGTATTGGCCCGGCTTGCTAAACCGATGCGTGGTGACCGCGTACCCGTCTTCGGCCCGCTGCGCGACGTTGCCATCAGACTGAACTTGGACCGGGGGACTGCCGTCATCGAAATTCCAGATCTCATGGCCTTCCGTGAAATAGAAACTGCGCACTTTGAACGTTACCGGATCGCCGACCTTAATGCCGAAGGTGGGTGCATAGTTAGGGATGATGTAAGGAGGGCAGCGTTCCGGCTGGCTGTTGTCGACGACCAGAACACTAGTAAAGTCGTAGTCCACTTTGCCATCGGGGGCGGTAATTTTCAGGATCTCGCTGTAAGTGCCCGTGCGGGGGTAGGCCTGTTCGACCTGAACGCCCGATTGGGTAGAGCCATCGTCATGAATCCACTCGTAACTGGCGATCTTGCCACCGGCGCTCCACGATCGGCTGCCGTCCAGCACGACCTTCTCGCCAACGCGAGTCAGATGACTCGGCCGCGCATTGGCGATCAATTTTGGCTTGTATTGTTGGAGGTATGCCTCCCAGAGGAAAGCGAAGCCTTCTTGCGTACCCCACTTGCCCGACGGTTGGCGACTCTTAATCTCGAAATGCAAGTGAGACCAGCCACCGCTATCGCCTTCCTTTCCAAGAACGCCAATGCGGTCACCCAACTGGATAATCCGTCCCGGCTTAATCGCTTCGTCAATCTCTTTCATATGACTGTAACGGTATTACCAACCGCGACTGTCCATGACGTAGACCACATCATAGCGTGGCCGTATCGGCGTATCATCATGCTTTACGGCTTCCAGCACATCCTCGCCCGAAGAAACCACCAGACCATCGGTCGCGGCGATCACTTCAACCATCCCCTCCGCCCCACCAATATCTAGACCGCTGTGATAGTAAATTCTCTGACTCAATTGATCGCCGCCATCGACTGGCTGATTGCCCATCCAAGTATGCGATGCGAACCAGCGCTGCTTGACCGGATAGCCAAACGTGACTGCTTGCACGAACGGCGAACCGGCCGGCCACAGACGTAGCCGCACGTCTTTGTCCAGCCCCCAGTCGTCGTTGCTGGTATTCGAATAATAGCCGTGCGTGATCGGACAATCGATTTGCACATCACCGGTGGTAACCGGGAGGTGGTAGTTGCCCGATTTCAACGTGACTGCCTCGCCATCGATCTCGACAACTACCTGCGCCTCACGGATGGCGTCGCGAATATTATCGCGAGTCTCTTTCAGGTCGAGCAGTTTGACCTTCACCTTCTCGCCGTTACAGAGTTCTATCAGTTGCGACTCACCGATCTTTAGATCTACGACCCGCAGCAGAGGCGTTATGGTCTTGTCGAGTTGCGCGCTGCGCCTGACTTCCTGTTTATCCGGCGCATCCTGTTTTTTCACCAGCGCAGCTATCCAACCTCCCTTGTAGGGTGCTGTTAGCGTGACGATGGCTCCACCCTGAATTTCTTTCTTCGTCCGTGCATAGAGTTTCGCTGAAGTGGTGTCACTGATTTGTCCCATCGTGACACTGATCCACGTCACCTCGAAGGTTCCTTTGGCTTCGGTTAGATCAAGTCCGACCGAACCTCCGTGAGTAAAGTAGAGCGCGTAGCTTTTCCCAGGGTCGGCAGCGAGATAGGCCTCGTTCGGTGAGCGATCGCGCAGCAGTTCCTGATGCGGGCTGATGTCCCAGTAATTGATGCGCTCCTCAAGGAGGCGCGCGGCCTTGAGACTTCCTTTGCGAGAGTCGTTGAGCGCTACACCCTCATCCTTGCCGGGACGATGGAAGCGGGAGCTAGCAGAACCGCCGAGAATGTTGCGCCAGAACCGTTCGATCCCATCCTCGGGCGCTCCCGATCCCCAGCTTGTGAATCCGCCAGCGTATATCTTGACGTGATTGCTAGACTAGGGCGCGGATGCTTGTTCATGAGCTGCAAGAGTTCTCCCAGCCGCTTCCAGTGTACGTCATCATAGACACCGCCGTTGACTTGTGAAATATCGGCGAACTGGTAGTGTTTAGAATCGCTGAAGATGACAGTCGTATCCTTAGCGTCTTTCCCTTCGGCGGCGTCGTCAAACATGTCCGTTGTGCACACTGTCAGCCCCTTCTGTTGGGCACGCGATTGGATGAACTCAATCCAATGCTGGCCCCAAGCTGCCGGAGTCGATGTCTCATTGTTCATACAATAGAGCACATGCCCGTGATCCAGGCTGCAGGATAACATTTTATCGACGAAACGCTCTTGGTGCTTGCGAATGAGATCGTATGTCTTCTGATAGCGAACCATGCCAGGAATCGTGTGGAAGAACGGTTGCTTGTCGCTGGCGGGGTGATCCTTGTAAGTGTCAGCCAGACCTGATTGCGCGCCGTCGTAGTTGATGTTGTTCGCCGGACGCCACGGGCTGCGTTGCCAGATGTTCCAGCCGGGGCCGTCCGAATAATCAAAACGATCCCACACTTCAATTTGCACAATAATGTCTCGCTCGGCAGTCCATTGCAGGAAATCCTCAAACCGTTTCCAGAAATCCTCGTTCCACTGATCGAGATCGAACATTCCATCAGGCAGCAACTTGTAAGGTTTGAGATCTTGGCTTTCACGTTGACTCATCGTGTTGCGCACGTAGTTGCCACCCGTTGCTTTAATCTCGTCAAGATGCGCTTTGAGGTCGTCGATCAAGAACAGGTGATCCGTCATGCTCGCTCCCAGTAGCATCACAGGCTTACCCTTGTACTGCCAATAGCGTGGGTTCTCGGCGTAGGGCTGGATGCGATTGGCGTTCTTTGCATCGTCAGCCAAAGCTCTCGTCGGAAACAGAAGGTGACTAACGACGAGTAATAGAAAAATCTGTAGGAATGGCGATCCTCCAGACTGGTGAGATGGATTAGAATTCATAAGTAATACGAATCAAGTTACCTGCCTGGCCAGATGTTTTTTCCGGGCTGTGTCAGCAATACATCTTAAACGCTCCAGATGCCACCGAGTTTATTCGAAAGCCCTATCGTTCCGGCTGGGAGCTCTAAGCGAGATCAATTGGGCAGTGCAAACGCCACCAAGCTCCCGCCTCTAGGCCGGCTCGACTTGCCGCCGCCTGCGGAAATGACGACGTACTGTTTTCCGTTTACCATGTAAGTGCTAGGGGTTGCCGTGCCGCTGAAGGGGAGTTTTGCCTTCCAGAGTGTCTTGCCAGTGTTTTTATCAAAGGCGCGGAACGTTTCATCAGCGGTCGCCCCGATGAAGAGGAGCCCGCTGGCCGTGACGACAGGACCTCCGTAGTTCTCGGTGCCGGTGGGTGGGATGCCGCGTTTGGTGAGTTCAGGATACTCGCCTAACGGAACCTTCCATTTGATTTCTCCCGTATTGAGATCGACGGCGTTGAGGGTGCCCCAGGGGGGCTTGATCGCGGGATAGCCTTCAGGATCGAGCCAGCGGTGGAAGCCAGCGAAGGCGTAGGAGGGCTCCTCGGCTTTGGCGACGTTGTCAGGAGTTCTCTCGCCGGGTCGCGAAGCGCTCGGTTCGGTAGTTTCGCTTAGAATGTAGTCAATGATCGCTGCGCGCTTGGCCTCGGGCATGGTGGCGTAGCCGGGCATGCGGCCACCGCCTTGGCGAGTGATAAATTCGATCTCTGCACGAGTCTTGCGCTTGCCGATATCAATCAGTGAAGGAAAGACTGCGATCGCATTGCCCTTCTTGTCCAAGCCGTGGCAGGCAGCGCAGTAGACTTTGTAATCGCGCTCCCCTGGAACTAACGGAGTGCCGTCCGCGTGTTTCGTCTCTATCATTTGCATTAACCAAGGCATCTCATTGATATTGACGTAGTAGATGCCCTCAGGATCTGCAGCGCCGCCGCCCCATTCCATGCCGCCATCGTAGCCTGGAAACATGACCGTTTCTCTCAAGCTTGGCGCGGCAAAGGGGCCAAAGTTTGGCGAAGCACGGATTCGATCCAAAGTCAGTTGATGCGTCTCCGGGGAAAGATTAGACGCATCCGCTTCCGTATAGCCCTGGCGCATCAGTGGCGCCGGTTTGGTGGGGAAAGGCTGCGTTGGCCACGCCTCTTCGCCAACAAGGTCTGAGGCAGGAACAGGTTTCTCTTCGATGGGCCAGAGAGGTTCGCCGGTCACGCGGTTGAATACGAAGAGCTGACCATGCTTGGTGCCCTGGGCGACAACATCGATCTTCTTACCTTCATGGGTCACGGTCAACAAGACTGGGGGGCACGGTAGGTCCTTGTCTTGTAAATCGTGGTGCACGATTTGGTAATGCCAGAGTCGTTTTCCTGTGGTGGCGTTGAGGGCGAGCACGCAGTTGGCGAACAAATTCATTCCGTGACGCTTGCCTCCGTAGAAATCGGGTTCGCCCGTCTTGGTCGCTACGTAGACGATGCCGCGCTCCTCATCGAGTGATTGGCCGCACCATGGCATCGCGCCTGTCGCTGACTTGTAAGCGTCCCTTGGCCAAGTATCATAGCCCAATTCGCCAGGGCGGGGTATGAGATGAAATATCCAGCGTTGCTCACCAGTGCGAACGTCGAGGGCGCGGACCGCTCCTTTGCCGCCTTTGCCACCGAGGATGAGGGTGTCTTTGTAGAGAACGCCGGGCGTGTTCAAACCTGTGCCGAGGTCGACGGATCCGTCGTCCCCAAATTGACGGAGCACCGTTCCCGTCTTTGGATCCAAGGCAAAGAGATAGCTGCCTACCGCAGTGAACAGACGCTCCTCGTCATCACTATCGCTTTTCCAGAAGACAAGGCCTCGCTGCCGAGGATAGCCTTTTCCCGACCGTTCTTTGGTTGGATCCCATGCCCAGAGTTCTTTGCCAGTAGCAGCGTTCAAGGCAATGATCCTCCGTTTCGAAGTCGGTGTGTAGAGAACGCCGTTCACGACGAGGTTGTTCGCTTGGTACTCTCCTTTTTCGCCGGTCTCGTACGTCCATGCGACTTCTAACCGAGAAACATTCTCGCGATCGATCTGAGTAAGCGATGAATAAAGGCTACGTTCCTTGTCGCCAAGATACGTCGGCCAATCGGCGTCATTGGGAGCTGCCGCTGCAGGGTAGAGGCAAGACGCGATCAGGACGAGAGGGGCGATGAGATGGCGCGGCTGAGTCATTGGGGCGGGGGTGTTGGCCTAGGTTGTCCCAGGAGTCGGCGGGATAGCAAGCAGCCAGATTGATCGTATCTCCGTGGTTTGTTGTAGCTAAACGCATTTCACCTCCTCACGAACACGGAAAATCGGCGATATACTCTATAAAAAAAGCACCTAACGGCGATCCCGGGATTTCAAGAGGGTGGCTACAAGATCACTTTCAGCAGATCGATGATCTTACATTACTCGTCGTCAAGTTCGGTCACTTGGTGAAATCTGATACCGTCGGCCGGCACTCCATTCCGGCAGACTTGGTTCAAGCGTTCCACCGCATCCTGCACTGTCCAACGCCGGTCTTTGCCTTCGAAATAGCTACGAGTGATGTCATAGAGGACGAGCCATCCGTCATTGAGATGTTTGTTAACAAGCTTCTTTTGAATGGCTTCCTGGCGCTCAAGCAAGCGGTCCAAAGGGCGGCAGCATTGATCTTCAACATCCGGACGGCCGTCGATATCACAAAATTCTCAGAGACTGGTATTGGCCCATTGATGGAAAAGCGATAGTTTGCTTCCCTGATAAATGATGCGCCCGACGATCAATGGAAATTAACATTTGATCCCACGGATATCTGGTGAAGGAATGTCAAGGGAGCAACGAATTGAAGATGAGGGTGCCCACTTGCAGGCCTGTTGTGAATCTCAACACCGTCATTCTTTCCCAACTTCCTGCAAGGCCTTCGCCACGACGCTCTCCAGAGTGACGGGGCGACCGCCCTGGCGTTTGCTTTCGTCGGCGGCTTCCATGAATGCAAAAATCTCCACGGTTTCCGCTTCACTGACC
>JBNMNB010000258.1:0-10482 GCA_051270635.1 Verrucomicrobiales bacterium
TGAAACCGCACAAGCAGTTCCGTGACGGCGAGTGGAACCATTTTCGAATTCTTGCTAAGGGTGCCAGCATCCAGACATGGATCAACGGTCGCCAGGTCGCCAACCTCACTGACGAAGAAATTCACAAATCCCATCCGAAGGGCTTCATTGGACTCCAGGTTCACGGCATCGGCAAGAACAGCGGCCCCTACGAAGTCGCCTGGAAGAATATCCGGATCCGAACACTTGGTGAGTGAGTGAGGCGAGGGAACTCAGCCCTGCTCCAACTGTTGCAACTGTTGGAGTGCAGCTGAGTCCAGCCTGACCAGCAGCCATTCTCGCTGGATCTTTGCCCCGATGCTTTCGTAGAAATCGATAGCGGGTTGGTTCCAGTCGAGCACACTCCAGTCCATGCGCTGGCATCCACGGTCGCGCGCGATTTTCGCGACGTTCAATAAGAGCGCTTTGCCAATGCCATCGCTGCGGTGAGCAGGTTGCACGTAGAGATCTTCCAGGTAAATGCCCTGTCGACCGAGGAACGTGGAGTAGTTGTAGAAGAACAGGGCGCAGCCGACGGCTTCGTCGTTCACCTCGGCGATCAACGTTTCAGCCTCACCATTGGCCAGACTTTGTGCGATCATCTCTGGAGTCGAGACCACGTCTGCGGACATTTTCTCATAGTCAGCCAATTCGCAGATAAGTGAGTGAATGGCTGTCGCGTCATTTTGAGTCGCGGGTCGAATGTGTGCGTGAGAGCTCATTGGGATCAGGCGGGAATTTGGGGATTGCTGCGTCGAACTTGTTCCAGGCGATCAACGTATTTCGCCAGCACGTCGAACTCAAGGTTCACAGGATCGCCTGACTTCGAAACGCCTAGATTGGTCACTTGCATCGTGTGCGGAATGATCCAGAGGGTGAATGCGTCATCGCGCAGATCGGCAATCGTAAGGGAGATGCCGCTGACAGCGATGGAACCTCGATGTACGACGAGATGCTGGAATGACGCGGGCAGCGCGATGTCCAGTCGGTGGTCGTTGCCATCTGGAGTAATGGACAATATTTCGCTGACGCAGTCGATGTGCCCCTGGACGTAGTGGCCGCTCATGCGTTGCCCGACAGCGAGCGCCCGCTCAAGATTGACGCGGCAATTCGGGCGCAGGGCTCCCAGATTAGTGACTCGCAGCGTTTCTTGAAGCAGATCGAAAGAAACGCTGCCATCTGGGGTGAAGTGTGTGACTGTCAGGCAGGTGCCATTCACGGCGATGCTTTCGCCGAGCTCCAATTCGCTGGCAAATGAAACGTTTTCCAAGGTCAGGCGTCCTCCCTTCTCAGTCGCTGATAATTCAGCTACAGGGGCTACAGATTCGATGATTCCGGTAAACATGGTATTGAAAAATCTGAAAACGTTAGAGATCTTGCGAAAATTTTACAGATGTACTTGCCACGAAGGCTGGCCTCCGTATCACATTACCTCAACTCAATCTCGTTCGTTTTGCACTTATAAAGATGTATCAAGCCTTGGTATTCTTCCTGCTTCTCCTTACTTGGGTGATATTTTCGGGACTTCTAGATCCGTTTCATCTCTCACTGGGCGTGCTTTCGTGCCTGGTGGTGACGTGGATGTCTTCCGGCATGCTTTTTGCGAACCGGAAGGTAAACATGGGCGAGCGTCTGCGTCAGTTGCAGTTGCTAGTGCCCTATCTGGCGTGGTTGCTGTGGCAGATCGTCCACGCTAATGTGCATATTCTCAAACTGGCATTGACACCAGGCGGGCCGGATGAAGTAAGGCCGCAAATGGTGCGGTTCCGCACGGAGCTGAAGTCGGATTTTGCAAAGTTTCTGCTGGCTCAGTCGATCACGCTGACACCGGGGACGGTGACGGTGAAAATCGAGGGCGATGAGTTTTTGATCCATGCAATCAGCAAATTTGCAGCGGATGGCCTGGATGGTGCCATGGAACAACGAATTGCTGCAATTTTCGAACCGGAATCGCTAGGATTTCAAGAAGCAGCGGAAGGGGGGCGGCGTGAACGTTTTTTTTCATGAGTTTCTGGTGGCCGCCGGAGTTTTCATGTTTGTCCTCATGTTGCCGGTGATGTATCGCGTTGTGTTAGGCCCAACGGCACTGGATCGAATCGTGGCAATCAACATGGTGGGCACCAAGACGGCCGTGCTGTTGGTGATTATTGGTCAGTTTTTTGATCAAGCGGGCATGTTCGTGGATTTTGCGTTGGCCTATGCGTTACTTAATTTTATGGGATCGCTGGCGGCGGCGCGTTACTTCAAACGGACGCGGCCTATCAAGCGCGATCTGCTCCCCGAGTCTCCTCAACCCGAACCCGGTAGCCAGGCGGCGTAGTCGATATGTTTTCGATCTTTGTCACTATTATCAGTGTCGCGCTTATCTGCGCTGGACTGGTATTTTTTCTGGGAGCCGCTGTCGGACTGGTACGCTTTCCAGATTTTTATACCCGTATGCATGCAGCAGGGAAAGGTGACACATTATCGACAATTATGATTCTGTTAGGAATCGCGCTTTACCAGTTTCATGATCTCGCGGAAGTGCATTCCTTTGGCGAGTTCCTTGAGCATTTTAAAATTGAACTTCTGGTGGCGATCAAGGTGACGGCGATCTCGGTGCTGATCATGCTGACCAGTCCGACCAGCACCCATGCCTTGATGGAAGCCGGTCACGATGACGGGGTGGAGCCATTCACGCGGGATGATGATCTTGAGGAGAATCCATCACAGGAGGGAATGGATAATAAATGATCCCCGCATTCGATATTATTCTGCTGGTCTTTCTGGTGGTGACGGCGGTCATTGCCCTGCGGGTGCGTGATTTGCTTGCAGCTTCCATGGTGTTCGGAATTTACAGTTTCCTGATTTGCCTGCTGTGGGCAGAGATGACTGCGGTTGATGTCGCATTTACGGAAGCGGCAGTTGGTGCGGGGGTCAGCACCGTGATTATGGTGGCGACGGTTTACCAGACAGCCAGGAGGTCGAAAGACTAGATGATGCGCGCTCTTGCCTCGTTTGCTGTCATTTTGACTGGCGCACTGTTGCTTTCTGCGACGGGTGATTTCCCGGATTGGGGAGCCGTCGATTCGCCGGCGAATAGCGGGGAATTGGCGACCCATTACATCGAGAACGTGCGGACGGAAACGGAAGTCCCTAACATTGTCACTGCTGTGCTGGCGGACTACCGCGGGTTTGATACAATGTTCGAGACTGTGGTCGTATTCGTCGCGGGAATCGCAATCATTGCCGTGTTGCGCGACTTTGGAAATGGTAAGCGGGGTTACCCGCCCGCACTGGCGAACAATCTGCCAGAGGAGCCGGATCTCATTGTCATTCAAACCTGCAAACTGGTGATCCCCATATTGCAAATCTTTGCGCTCTATGTTCTGGCGCACGGACACCATAGTCCCGGTGGGGGATTTCAGGGCGGTGTCATGCTGGGTTCCAGTTTTATTCTCATGGCGCTGGCGAATGGGGTGGAAGCCGCAGCGAAAATTCTAACTGAAGGTAGAGTCATTCTGTTGGCTGCGACAGGAATCGTCATTTATGCAGGCACTGGTCTGATCTGTATGCTGCTGGGGCAGAATTTCCTCGACTATCACATTCTCAGCCAAATTCTCCCGACCGATCCGGTCATGGCGCGCTCCCATGCGATGTTGATCGTTGAAACTGGAGTTGCGTTTACGGTGACCGCAATCATGTTCTCGATTTATGCAAATCTCGCGACGCGTGGCACATTGAAAGGGGGGCTCTAGCAGAATGGAATTCTTCGATCAAATTGTTGTCCCCAAATTCAATTACTGGGTCTACGTCATTCTAATGATGCTGGGGATGTATGCCATGATCGCGAAAAACAACTTCGTAAAAAAGTTGATTGGCATGGCAATTTTCCAGACGGCGATCATTTTATTCTACGTCTCCATCGGAGTGAAGGAAGGGGCCAATATTCCCATTTTAGATCACCACATGATGCCGGGATACAGTCATGCTGATGACCCTGTAGTAGTAGCGGATTACGCAAATCCGCTGCCGCACGTTCTGATGCTGACGGCAATCGTGGTGGGCGTCGCCACGCTGGGACTGGCGTTGGCAATTACGCAAAAAATCTTTCGCGAATACGGCACACTGGAGGAGGACGATATTCTCAAACAAATCAAACCGGAGTTGCGCGACTGATGGGAGAGCAGGCTCCGATTATCATCATTCTTGCTCCACTATTCGGGGCATTGCTGATTGCCTTTCTGGGTTTTCGGTTCAAGGCATTGTGCCTGCCGCTGACCGTTGTTGCCCTGCTGGTTTCACTGGCTGCAACCGTGGAAACGTTTCGAACGGTTTTAGCCAAAGGCGAGTTCATCTACCTCCTCAGCGGCTGGGACCGCCTGCAGAATGGCGAGGGAATCTCGATCGGAATCGAATACCGCGTCGATGCCATCAGTGGGCTGGTACTGCTGGTGATCGCAGCGGTTTCGCTGATCACTGCGATTTATTCCAAGACACGAGTAGTGGCAGAGACGCCTGATCGCGTGCCGTATTACTACATGCTCTACCTTTTGCTGGTAGCGGGATTGTCCGGCATGACGATCACCAACGATGCCTTCAACTTGTATGTTCTATTGGAGATCTCATCGCTGACCAGCTACGCGTTGATCGCCGTGGGATCGCGACGTGCGGTGTTGTCGGCATTCAACTACGTGATCATGGGAACGATCGGAGCGTCATTTTATCTGCTCGGTGTCGGCTATCTTTATATCAAGACTGGCGTTCTCAATATGCAGGACATTCACGCCATTATTGTAGCCAATGATCTGTCCGATTCTCCCTCTATCCGCGTCGCCTTCGTGCTGATCTTGATGGGCGTCTGGATCAAAATGGCATTCTTTCCCCTGCATGCCTGGCTGCCGAACGCCTACGCATACTCACCCACCACAACGGGAGCGCTCATGGCCCCGCTGGTCACCAAGGTGATGATCTACATCATGATTCGTATGATGATCACGGTGTTCGGCCTTGACTACGTGTTCGATTTTTCGTCTGGCATGCCGTTCCACTGGAGTAATTTGGTGGTCACTCTCTCGGCCATTGCGATCGTTGCGGGCTCGGTAATGGCATTGTCGCGGCGCGATCTGAAAAAAATGCTGACGTATATCATCATTGCGGAAGTCGGCTACATGGTGGGGGGCGCATGGCTGGGCAATGAAACGGGCATGACCGGCGCCATTTATCACATTGTCAGTGATGCCTTCATGACACTGTGCTTGTTCCTCGCTGTGGGAGTGATCATTTTTCGGACTGGGCAATCGCGCATCGAGGGCATGAACGGATTATTCAAAAAGATGCCGCTGACCATGGCCGCCTTCACCGTGGGAGCGTTATCCATGATCGGTCTGCCGCCCACGTGTGGATTTTTCAGCAAATGGTATCTGGTCAGTGGCGGTATCGCGGCAGGGCAATGGCATTATGTCGGCGCATTGTTGTTTTCCAGTTTAATGAACGCAGTAATCTTCTTCCGTATTTTTGAAATGGCGTATTTCCCGAAGGAAGTGAACGATCCTGTGCCGGACAAAGTCGATCCTGATGCGCAACCTCGAGAGACTCTCGAGAGATCGCCGTTGTCGATGACCATTCCCCTTTGGATCAGTGCTGTTTCGCTGATCGCTCTGGGAATCTTCAACTATCCGATCGTGCAGTGGATTCAATCCGCGCTGCGATCACTGAACTTCTTCCCCGTGGCTGGCTAGTAAGTAAGATGGAAACTGTCGTCAGCCCACTACCACTATTTGCCTGCCTGGCTTCGTTGCTGGCGGTGATTCCGATTGTCTATTTTGGGAAGAATCCGAATCTTCGTGAGAGTTTCACGTTCTCTGCCGGATTTGCAAAACTCACCCTGGTCCTCCTCATGTTGCCATGGGTTCTGGATGGGAAAGTGGTCGAGTTCACATTTGTCGAAGAGATTGTCAAAGGTGTGCCGCTGCAGTTTCGCGTCGACGGTCTTGGCATGCTGTTCGCACTAGTCGCTTCTTCACTGTGGATTCTGACATCGCTCTATTCGATCGGCTACATGCGAGGTGCCAATGAGGGATCGCAGACGCGGTTCTATGCGTTCTTTGCGGTATCCTTATCCGCGACGCTGGGCGTTGCCTTCGCCGCGAATCTATTCACGCTCTATTTGTTTTATGAGATGCTTTCGCTGGCGACATTTCCACTTGTGACGCACCACCAGGACAGGGAAGCGCGGACGGGTGGGCGCACTTATTTGACTTATCTGCTAAGCACGTCGATCGGCTTTGTCCTGCCAGCAATGCTCTATTGTTACTGGAAAAGTGGCGGCAATATGGATTTCTCCAGCTCAGGATTTATGGCGGAGAAAGTCGGACCGACCGAGACACTGGTTCTGCTACTTTTGTTCGTATTTGGTTTCGCGAAATCTGGCATAATGCCATTTCACTCATGGCTGCCGAATGCCATGGTAGCTCCAACTCCGGTGTCCGCGCTGCTGCATGCAGTGGCTGTTGTGAAGGTCGGCGTCTTCTGTATTATTCGAGTGTTCACAGGCGTCTTCGGAACCGATTTCCTGAAGACGATGGATGTCGCTATCGTGATCAGTTGGATCGCGGGATTTACTGTCATCGTTTCGTCGCTGATCGCACTGACGCAGGACAATTTGAAACGTAGGCTGGCATTCTCTACCATTGGTCAGCTTTCCTATATTGTGCTCGGAGTCTCATTGCTAAGCACATTTGGCGTGACCGGCAGTATCCTGCATATTGCCATGCACGCGTGCGGAAAAATCACGTTGTTCTTCTGCGCTGGCGCCATCTATGTCGCTGCACACAAGAAATATGTGAGCGAGTTGGTCGGAATCGGCCGGGTCATGCCGGTGACGATGAGCGCCTTTTTTGTCGGTTCCTTGAGTGTCATTGGCTTGCCGGTCACTGGCGGATTGATCAGCAAGTTTTACCTGGTGATGGGAACCATGCAGGCCGGGCATATCGGGTTGCTGGTCGTTTTCCTGATCAGCTCGATTTTGAACGCGGCGTATTTCTTGCCGATCGTTTACAAGGCTTTTCTTTGCCGACCAGAGGAGTCGAAATTTGAACCCGGAATCAAGGAAGCCCCACTGGCCTGCGTCATCCCGCTGTGTATCACTGCGGTGATGTCAGTGACGTTGTTCTTTGTTCCAGATCTTTTGTTGGATCTCGCCAGCCTGATTACAGGTGTCGGTAACTAGACGATTTTTCATGAGCGAAGCTGATTCCATCGCAACGACAGAAGCAGACGACCATCCGAGCAAGCTCGACTGGGTTTACACGGACAGTGGCAAGCGTCGACTCTGGTGGTTCCTCTGGGGGGCATGCGCACTGACACTGGTGGTCGCACTGATCTACTGGTTTGCTTCCAGTAGTGAAGAGCATACGACCTCATACCCGGGCGAGTTTGCGGTGCTCGGATTCGTGTCCTGCACGATCATGATCATTCTTGCCAAGGTGCTAGGATATGTTCTGAAGGTGCGTCCGGATTTTTATGCGAAGGAGGAAAATGATGGGTGAGTTCGTGTTTCATCCCGGCCTCATTCTGATTCTTGGGGCGATCCTTGTGCCATTCCTCAAGGGGAATCTCAAGAGTGTCTACGTCATTGCCCTGCCGATCATCGCCTTCGCAGCCGTTGCGCTGTTGCCCATCGGCAACTTCATGCAATTCGAGTTCCTGAAAGGTTTCGGCGACGTCACCTTGCTGCGCGCGGACAAGCTCAGTAAAGCCTTCGGCTTCATCTTTACCATTAATGCCACGGCGGCATTCATTTACGCATTCTATTTAAAGGACAGCCAGCAGCATGTCTCGGCATTAGTCTACATTGGTAGTGCGTTAGGATCTGTTTTTGCAGGTGATCTGATCACTCTATACGTTTTCTGGGAGATCATGGCCGTGGCGTCGACCATGCTGATTCTTGCGCGACAGTCAGCCAGTAGCTACGGCGCGGGATTCCGCTATGTGATGATGCATGTATTTGGTGGATTGTTGTTTCTCGCGGGCATCGTGATCACGGTGAATACATCGGGCACCATTGCGTTCGAACATTTTAATCCCGCTGATCAGATGCATCTGGGAACGTGGCTGATTCTTCTGGGATTCCTCGTCAATGCAGCCGCGCCACCATTCTCCGCATGGCTTTCGGATGCGTATCCAGAGTCCACTGTGACCGGTGGTTTGATTCTCAGTGCTTACACGACCAAGACTGCCGTCTACACGATGATTCGTGGATTTCCAGGGTGGGAGATTCTGATCTGGGTCGGGTGCATCATGACCGTCTACGGCATCATTTATGCTCTGCTCGAAAATGACATGCGCCGCATTCTGGCCTATTCGATCATCAATCAGGTCGGGTTCATGGTGTGCGCCGTGGGAATTGGAACAGAACTTGCACTCAATGGTGCAGTTGCCCATGCCTTCTGCCATATTATTTACAAGTCCCTGCTGTGGATGTCTGCAGGAGCCGTGCTCTATCGTGTCGGGAAAAGTAAGTGTACGGACCTCGGCGGGCTCTACAAGACCATGCCATGGAGCCTCTGGCTCGGCGTGATCGGTGCCCTCGCCATTTCTGCCGTCCCTCTCACCAGCGGCTTTACCAGCAAGACAATGATCATCGCCGAGGCGCATCATTCGCCGTCGCTGTTCTGGGCGTGGCTGACATTGGAAATCGCTTCCGCCGGCGTCTTCCTCCACGCAGGAATCAAGTTTCCCTACTTCGTGTTCTTCGCCAGGGACAAAGGATTGCGACCAAAGGAGGCACCACGCACTATGATCACTGCGATGTGCATTCTGGCATTCCTCTGTATTTTCCTCGGAGTCTATCCGCAACCGCTCTACAACATCCTTCCCTACGAGGTCGATTTCCATCCCTTCAAATTCGCCAAAGTGATCACGCAGCTGCAGCTGCTCATTTTCTCTGCGCTGACATTCTTTGTCTTCCTTCCCATGCTGAAACGAACGGATACCATCGTCGTCGATAGCGATTTCTTCTATCGCGTCGGCGGAAAATGGTTCGTGCACTTTTTTGATTGGTCACTGAATGGTATCAATCGCCTGGCGCATGGAGTCTTTGTCAAAGGCATTACCCGCGCGCTCAACAGCTTCTTCAACGACGCACCCGCCCGCATCGCCGTCTTCATCATGGTTCCCGTCTGGGCATCGTCAGGAATGAATCAGAACCTGCTCCAGGAAAAACGCGATAGCCTCTATAATCGCGTCCGACTCGGCACCTTCCCGATCGGGATCACCGCTCTATTTGCAGTCTTGATCCTGGCTCTGCTATTCCTGTTCTCGTTTAAGAGTGCGGCCTGATTGCTCCTTCGCTCAATGAGTGAAGAAGTGAGGCCAACCTTTCCTCCTGGTTCTCCATATTTCTAACATGCAACGTAGAATCAGCTACCGTTCATGCACCCGTAACCTCGCCATCACGGCGAGCTTGCTGTTGGCCATGGAGGTGGCTGTGCCGGATGCATGGGCGAAGCCTGCCCCACTCGAATTCAATCGCGATATTCGACCGATCTTATCAGAGAATTGTTTCGCCTGTCATGGGTTTGACGCGAAGAAACGCAATGCGGAACTACGGTTGGATACTCAGGAGGCCAGATTCGATATCCGTGGTGATCTGACTATCTCTGCTCGGATCCGGACCGCCGAGCCGGTAGCGGCTATACTGTCCAAGTATGACTGGCGCGGAGGGCAGCGCAGCTTTGTCTTCGGCATTGGCGGTGAAGGCGATAATAACGCGGCGCCAGGGCATCTATACTTCTGGATCTCGTCGCGCGCCGATGCTTTCGCGGGTCTGACAGTCTTCGGAAGTCAGCCGGTCAATGATGGTCAGCAACATGACGTCGCAGTTGTCTTCGAGGCGGGAAGGTCAGCACGTCTCATCGTTGACGGGATCGAGGACACGGCGGCGAAATTCTCAGGGAGACCTCCTGACACGATAGCAGTTTCGCAACGACGCCTCGTGATCGGTCAGGGTTACGACAACTCGGCCGAGCCGAATGCATTTCGATTCAAGGGCGACTTGAAAGCGGTAAAACTCTACAACCGTGCGCTCGGCACAGGAGGGAAAGTTGTCAGTTTCCCAATCATGCGTGAATTAGCGAAGCCCCGTGAAACGTTCATCCACCTTCGTGGCAGTTTTCTGAGCCGTGGTGACAAGGTTACCCCAGCGGCTCCGGCCGTGCTTGTAGGGGCAAGGGGCGAGCAGCCCCGCAACCGGCTCGAATTCGCCCGCTGGCTGGTCGATGGAAAGAACCCTCTAGTGGCGCGGGTGGCCGTCAACCGCTTCTGGCAAAGCTTCTTCGGACACGGTCTGGTGCGCACTGCGGATGACTTCGGCTCCCAGGGAACTCCACCTACTCACCCGGAGCTACTCGATTGGCTAGCCGTCGAATTTGTTGAGAGCGGCTGGGACATGAAGCAAATGAGCCGACTGATCGTCACCTCCAC
>JBNMNB010000259.1:0-10474 GCA_051270635.1 Verrucomicrobiales bacterium
GCGTGATGATCCAGACAATCCCCAACAGCAGGAGCAAAGAGGTCAGCCCGAAAGCCCCTGCCAGCGCTATCCCCTCGGATACAACCCATGTTTCATTCTGACTCGCCTCGCGCAAGCTTCTCCCAATTTCTGTCACATTGCTGAAAAGAATCTGACCACTTTCAATCAACGGCAGCATATTTCCTAACAATAGCACCTGAATACCGCCGTAGACAAGCAGGGCGAAGTGTTTCCCCAGCACATGGTTCTCTGGTTGCCGCCACTTGCGATGAACGATCACAATAAACACAAAAATCAGCGACAACTGAATGATTAATGTGAACGCGACGTGCGAGAAATCGAGATCAAAGAACTTCACTGGCGGCGTACGATCGGCGGCAAAGGCGGCGACCTCCGAGCTGAATGGCATCGACTGATCACTGACCAGCAGGGAAGCCTGCTCAAATATCACCGGCATAGTAGTCAAGTATTCAAAGAACACGTAACCGATCTCCGACAGCTGCGGCAGAACGAGGTAAAGGATCACCATGAGGAATTGCGAGAGCAATCCAGCGACGATTTTCTGCTTCACCACCATCCCGGCCACGAATGCTGTCATGTGGTATAGGACAACCGAAGTGAAAACGACCAGGTAGACATTACCCGCAAGCTCCCACGGCACCTTACCAATCAAGATCGCTGCCAGAGTAAACGGAACTGTAATTAGAAAAAGCGCGTACTCACGAATTGGCAATCCGAACAGATAGCCGACAATCTTGCTGAGCGGCGACATTGGCGTTAGCCTCTGATAGTCCAAAACTCCTTCGCTGCTCTCACGCGTGATTCCCACGGCAACGCTGAACGTCCCCTTCAGCGAGAGAATCAGCATCTGTATAAAAAGAAGCGGTACAAGCGAAATCCTGCCGGCAAACATCTGCAGCTCTGCAGGAGAAAACTGCCCATTGCCAATAGTAGTACCGCGCTTAGTGAAGGCAAGATACACTGCGGTGAACGCAAATGCAGTAATGACAAACACGATGAGCCCCCAGGCAATCAGCCCTGCCGGGCGCAACCTGGCGCGCAAGTAGCGAATGAAAATGGGATTTGCCCAAAGTGCCCAGAAGGGAGCTGGCGTTCCTCTATTGCTATCGGCGTTCATTCAGCGGCTCCTTTCCGTGTCTTTAAGTCCAAGGATCACTTCCTCAATGTTGGATTTTCTTTCCTCGAATGTTTTGATCCTGAGGCCATTGGAAACTAGATGAGAGAGCAACGTCGCCTGTTCTTCGTCCGCTCCAGCAAAATCGAAAGTGACGCCGCCAACTGTGACTAAAACATTTTCGACCATCGGCCGGTTCTCTAGAATTCCTACCAGTGTGCCATGCTCCTCGGAACTCGCTGTTTTCACTGACAAGTTCCGCATACTCCCGCCGAGCCTGTCGACTACTTCACCAATGGGCCCCGACTCGATCAAGTGCCCCAACGACATGATTCCCACTGACGAGCACACATCTGCCAACTCCGTGAGAATGTGCGAGCTGATCAGAACCGTTGCACCCTCGCTGGCCAGACCACGAAGCGTATTGCGCATCTCCACGCGTGAGATCGGATCCATGCCACTAGCTGGCTCGTCCAGCAGCAGCACCTCAGGTCGATGCATCAGGCATTTTGCCAGAACCAGGCGTTGTTTCATTCCCCGTGACAGCGTGTTGCACATCGCAACGCGCTTGTCGGTCAGGCTTACTTTCTCAAGACATTCGTCGACACGCGCTCTGCGCTGTCCCTGCCCCAGGCGAATACCATGTGACGCGGCAACCATATCGAGAAACTCCCACACCCGCAGATCAGTCGGCACTGGAGCAAGATCCGGCATGTAGGCGAACGAGGCCCGCGCTCTTCCTGGATACTCAGCGATATCAATCCCATTGAGAAAAACATCGCCATAGGTGGGTTCCATCAGAGTGGCCAACACTTTGAATGTGCTGGTCTTTCCCGCACCATTGGGCCCGACCAAACCAAAAATTTCACCCTTAGGAATCGATAAATTTAAGCCATGCACGGCGACATGTTCGCCATAATCGACGCGCATATCGACTGTTCGCACCGCCATCGGCAGCTCTGCACTTGCCGAGGGATTCGAAATGGGGTCAGCCATAGGATCGTTTAACATTTTGTCATCAGCGTCGCGAATCTCCGATTCGGTGTGTTGAAGATTAGATATCCTCAGTCTCTAGAGAGCAATACCTGGGAACCAAACCGGGTGCCGTGCTGTGCCGCCCGCTGGTCTCAATCTGGTATTCCATTTCCCTCTGCCTCTTAAGGCACCCTTTTTCAAAAAGGAACGATCTCGCTGAGATTGGATAATTCATTTCTCACAATGGACAGTCCGTTGCCATCTGCACTCCAGTTTTTTGTGCAAAATGTGGTGAAATCAAGGAGTTATGGATTGGCATGCTTTGCGCTGAATCAGCACATAACATTTAATACATCCACTACTCATGGTTACACCTATCCACTACATCACATCCTCTACTGCCCCTGACCAAGCAAATAGCAGTCGCAAAACTGTCCCGTTCTCAGACCATTTGCCAACCACTCTGGCAGAAGCTGTGAAGTGCGAGCAGCCATCCACGCGGGAAACGGGCAGAGAGCTGCGAAAGTTCTTGAGGATCATCCCTATTTACGAATTCACGGAAGCAAGCCTCGCTCGATTGATCAAGCATTCGCCTACTGGCGCGGTGTCTGCGCAGGCGAATAAGCGGTTTTTCGCTTCCAGCAGGTGCGATCAAATTGATCGCTTACCGTTGCTCCTGTTCCTCTCTTCCTCAGGAACAGGAGTGAGCGTGTCGTGAAACTTGTATCCATCGTCGTAAAAGACATGGACTTTCAGTGATCGGACTTTTAGTTTTATCCGTTGTACCTGATAACCGATGAAAAAACCTGCTCATAATTCCACTCGAAGGAGCTTCCTTAAGGGAAGTGCTGCCGCGTCTGCTGCAATCGCAGCTCCCACGATCATCCCATCCAGTGCTCTGGGTGGTGACGGCAAAACGGCACCTTCCAACAGAATTGTTATGGCGACAGTCGGCTGGGGAATGCAAGGCCCGTGGAACACGGACCAGCACATGAATTATGACGACTGCCAAATGGTAGCGGTTTGTGATCTCGACAAGGGCATCCGCGAAAAGGCTGCCCTTCATATCGACGAGTACAGTAAAACCACAGGCTGCAAAGCCTACCACGACTATCGCGAGATGATGGCGCGTGATGACCTTGATGCGGTGATTCTTTCAGTGCCTGACACCTGGCACGCGCTCACCGCCATCGAGGCAGCTAAAAATAATCTGGATATCTGGGGCGAGAAGCCACTGGCAAGAACGATTGCGGAACAACAGGCAATCGTCAAAGCAGTGGAAGGCGCAGAGCGAATCTGGCAGACAGGATCATGGCAGCGTTCACAATCGAATTTCCGCAAAGGCTGCGAGATGGTGAGAAATGGCCTGATCGGCAAGGTGAAACACGTCGAAGTCGGACTGCCAGGTGGCCACAATGACTTTGCAGGTACCGGAGATAAGCGCGACATCACAGATCCACCAGAAAGCCTGGACTACGATCGTTGGATCGGCCCTTCCAAGATGGAACCTTACATCGAGTGTCGCATTCACAAGAACTGGCGCTGGAATTACAACATTGGCGGCGGACAATTGCTCGACTGGATCGGCCACCACTGCGACATCGCACACTGGGGGCTTGGATACGACAATTCCGGCCCGATCGAAGTTGAAGGCGTGGGCGAATTTCCTGATAAAGATGCCATCTGGAATACTTGTACTAAGTACAGGATCGAATCGAAGTATGCCAGCGGCGTAACAATGACCATCGCTGGTGGCCACAGTGACATTCGCAGTGGAACCAAATGGATCGGCGAAGACGGATGGGTCTGGGTGGACCGCGGCGGGTTCGAGTGCTCCAACGCTGAATGGAACCAGCGCCTCAAAAAAGAGGAACTGCCCGATGATATCCGCAAGGTCGCCCTTTACAAATCGCCGGGGCATCACCGTAATTTGCTTGATTGCATCAAGTCGAGAAAGCCCACACTTGCCCCAGTTGCAACCGCGCATCATTCGGCGATTCCAGGACATCTGGGACTGATCGCCATGATGACGGGACGAAAGATCAAATGGGATCCCGTAAAAGAGGTCATCCTTGGCGACGATGAAGCCTCCAAATTGCTGACCCGAGACTATCGAGAGCCCTGGAAACTCGGCTGAGTTTCAGATCCTGACGATCTGTGCTAAAGCTTGATTCTTGCCACTGCTTGTTTCGAACAGGCAGCGGCCGCTTTGCCTCCACCTGTCGATAAAACACGCCTTAAAAATCGACCGTGACTGTTTCCAGAATGAACTTTTGCGCATTCTCTGCAAGAATTCTCTTTACGATGTTCCCCCCACTGGCTGACATTCCACAGATTATGAAGTTGAGAAATTCCCTATTTACAATCGTCACCGTGGTCGGCTGCCTTGCTGGTTCAGTGATTTCTACTCAGGCTCAGGACGAGGCGAAGCCAACTCCTGCAAAAGAAAAAGAGGCACCGAAAGGCAAAGCCAGGAATAAGGCTAAAGCTGCAGGCAAGAAAGGCCAGAGCAAAGCCAGGAAGGCCAATGCTGCAAAGTTCGTATCCCTGTTTGACGGCAAGTCACTGCAAGGCTGGAAAGCGAACGAAGAGAATCCTGATTCGTTTTCGATTGAGGACGGAGCTATCAAAATAAGCGGCAAGCGTGGTCACTTGTTTTACTCCGGCGACGTGAATGGCGGCAAGTTCAAGAACTTCGTGCTGAGGGCAAAGGTGATGACGAAGGAGAAAGCCAACGCGGGTATCTATTTTCACACCGCATATCAGGCTGAAGGATGGCCGGACAAAGGCTACGAAGTGCAGGTTAACAACACACACTCTGACTGGCGTAAGACAGGTTCACTTTACGCAGTGGACGATGTCAAAGAAGCACAGAAAGACGATGAGTGGATGGACTACATCATTCGCGTTCAGGGCAATCACGTCATCATTCGTATCAATGGCAAGAAGGTCGTCGATTACAAACAGCCTGAGAAGCCAGAGCACCTTGAAAAGATGCCTGGCCGACTCATCAGCGAAGGAACCTTCGCCATCCAGGCGCACGATCCAGGAAGCATCGCATTCTTTAAAGACATCAAAGTGCGGGTTCTAAAGTAAGAATTCCGAGCCTTTAAGGATCCCAAAACGGATTCTGTAAACCATCTTTGAAAGTGGAGTCCTCACGGGCTCCACTTTTTTCATGGCCGAAGAAAGTCGAATGTGTGTCCGCACTCCCCTCGTTTTCGACTACATTTCCACGAGAAATCGAAGGAATTCACCACTCGCTTGATTTTTCCATGCTTCTCTGCACTATAAGAGGCCCACGCGGCGCTTATATCCGCTGAACTCCAAATTTCCTACCATTTATGAAAAACTTCGCATTGTCTCTTTTTACTATGGCGACCGTCGCCCTTTCTACTGTCGCCTGCGCACAGGAGGACTCCAAGCCCAAGAAAGCGGACTCGAAGGTCACCGACATCGCAATCGTCATCAAAACCAGCAAAGGCGACATCGAGGCGACCATCTTCGCCTCAAAGGTGCCCATGACTGCCGCAAATTTCCTGAACCTTGCAAGCCGTCACTACTACGATGGCATCGTTTTTCATCGCGTCATCCCTGACTTCATGATTCAAGGCGGCGACCCGACCGGCACCGGACGCGGTGGCCCAGGCTATCGCTTCGGAGACGAAATCGATCCGTCATTAATGCACACTGGCCCAGGAAAATTCTCCATGGCAAATGCTGGCCCGGGAACGAATGGCAGCCAATTCTTCGTCACGCACAAAGCAACACCATGGCTCGACGGCAAGCACGCAGTATTCGGTGAAGTGACCAAAGGACAGGACGTTGTCGACAAAATTGAGACGAAGTCGGAGAAAAACCCGAAAGGAGACAAAATCATTTCGATCACCATCAAAGGCTCAACGGAATCCTTGTTCGCTGCCGAAGCCGCAAATCTCAAAAAGTGGAATGCTGTCATCGACGAAAAATTTGGCAGCGAATTGAAGGCCAAAGCGGCAGCGGCCGCCGCAGCCAAAAAGTAAGTGCTTTTCTGTTTCAGTCAGGCCCAATGAATCGTTGGGCCCGCAAAGGGCGGCACTTCGTCCATCCCTCATTCACAGATCTTCTGTCTGGAATTGACGAAAGTCTGAATCACGGATGAATGAAAGGACACAAAGGATCTGTCGTAGCGACACGCCCATTGCGCCATCGCGCGATCGTTCCTACCTTAGCGATCGATGTCATCCGATCGGAAGGCTCCAAGCTGCCCACAACAAGTCAGGAACGCTAGTAGCTGCACTACTATTTCTATCGTTCTCTGGCAGCGGCTCCCTTGCCGACCTGTTACAAGACATCGGTTATCAAGAACTGAGCGATCGCCTGGGAGATCGCGCACCCCTCCCAGTGATTTATCGGAACTGGAATGCTACAGCGCAGGCGACTGGCTAAACCGGATCATGGCAATAGACTCCCCCGTCGCCCCGGGGTCAGCGATCGAATGGGTGCAGAATCACTCGTGGGTTCAAACATTTACAGATGAAGTAGAGCCGACAGAAGTTGAGGATGCGTTACTGCGAATCGACTACGCCACCGAGCGCGACTCCGTGCTTTCGATCGTGGGTCTCATCAATGGTTCAGCCACTCCTGTCCCTCCACTGATGGCAACGGCATTTAATGTCATCAGCGTCGGCCTTTCTAATGGGCAACATAGCAGGGGCGGCACCGTCACTGCATTCACTCAGCCAGGTCGAACAAAGCCCGAAATCGTCGCCCCTCACTCCCGCACCAGCTTCTCGGCTGCTGCAGTCAGCTCAGCCGCAGCATTTTTGCTCGATGAAGTCTTCCGTCGACTGGACACTCACCAGTCGGCACTTCGCCCAGAGGTCATGAAGGCCATCATTCTGGCGGGCGCCACCCAGCAGGAATTGACCAACTGGAACCGCACACCATCGGTGCCACTGGACACAGTCTATGGAGCCGGTGAATTGAATCTATCCCGCAGTCACTTGATACTTACCCAAGGAGAACAGACTTCCACAGTCGCCAATTGGTCCGCTATCAGGGTGTCTTCGAATGAGACGACATCCTTCACCTTTCAAATTCCTCAAGGGCAAATTGCAACACGCCTCACCGCTGCACTTTGCTGGAACCGTCATGTCGCCAATGCCTCCACCAACGGTGATTTCACTCTCGCCGCATCACTGCCGAACATGACTCTGACATTGACACTGTTCCTGTTACATCGGAAGCGCCAACGATCCCTAAACTTCGACTGAACGTCAGCAGCGATCGCTTCAACATCGCACTACTCAACCTGATAGCGGGAGAGACCTATCAGCTGGAGCAAAGCTCCAACTTGACCACATGGGAATTGACTCATCGCTTCGTGGCAGAAGGAGAAGAAGACGACGACTGGAACAACGCAGTCCCTCAGGCCACTACATTCTACAGGTTGCTCCTGCTTCAGAATCCTGCAGAGCCCGATGCCTTTGACTTCGGGGGATCGAACAAATCAGGAAACTGAGATTGCTTGGTAATCACTGTTGCATATCCCCAAAAGTGCCCACACTATGGAAATGCGAGTCCGAAGTGGACGCTCGTTTGTGATCAGCGCATTGCGTTGCCGCAGATGAGAGGAAAGTCCGGACACCAAAAGGCGACGTGCCTTGTGAAAACGAGGGCATCATCGGTGAAAGCTGACGTTGACGGACAGTGCCGCAGAAAATATACCGCCTGGATTCGTTCAGGTAAGGGTGAAATGGCGAGGTAAAAGCTCACCGCTCCAAGGGTAACTGAGGAGGCACGGCAAACCCCACGTGGTGCAAGACAGAACAGAGGGAACGGGCAGCCTGTCCGGTTCCAGCAGAAATGCTGGTATGACTTCGGGTATTAGTTGCACCCGGTTTTCCGGGAGCTTCACCTCAGGGTGAGGCTAGATAAATGACCATTGATCCGCTAGCGTCCAGGCGCTGGCGGGGGACAAAATCCGGCTTACGAAGACTCGCATTCCTGGCTAATCCTTAAGTAATTCCCTCACAGCTCCGCTGATTCATTTCAGCGGCATTCAAATTATTGCGCCCAAAACACGCTGTAAAATTCCTGCGCGTCAATCGGTAAATTCGAACGACCTTGCTACAGTCAGTCCAAACGGGGATTGTAGACAATCGTCCCGTCGGTAAAGTCCAGAAACACTTTCGCCCGCTCAACTTCATCAGGACTCAGGTCGGCGACCTGGAACTTCATATCCGCAAAATTGCCTATACCCTCCGCCGTCCCAGCGATAATGATCGCCACGGCCTCGTCAATATTTGTGGCTGCGGCCACAATTTTATCGCCAGCCGCCTGCGCAGAAGTCGCAATTGTCGCGATCGTTTGCGCATTTCGCCGGGCTACCACCGTGTCTGTCGACTCAGTCACCCCCTGAAAACGCGCAATTCCGATTGCGGTGATAATTCCGATCACCGCGATAACCACCAGGAGCTCAATGAGTGAGAACCCCGACTGCTTCCTGCGCCAGGTGCTGGGTAGATGGAAATTCATATTCTCAGCAATTATACTAAAATTAGCCCTTTAACATCTATAAAGTAAGTAAATTTGAATTTCTCCCATTTGCTTACCGGAGCGGCACATGAATCAATTGGAATTGGAAGGCAATAGTTGTCGGTCTTTGGAAGAATTCGACGGAAACTCGTGATTCAGGCTGCTGAGCTGATTGACCTGCCCGTTTTTTCCACTTGAACCACAGCCTGTCGCTGCTTATCCACTCCAACTACATTCTTCGAACGCCTCACCATTTTTGAAGCATTCACTCTCTTCCCGGGATTCCTTCTCAGGGAGCAGCACCACAACATGAGTATCCGAAAAGCACTAATTTCCGTTTCTGACAAAACAGGCCTCGAAGACTTCGCACAAAAACTGGCAGAGATGGGGGTCGAAATCCTGTCGACTGGCGGCACGGCGACATTCCTCAGAGATGCTGGTATCGATGTCACAGACGTCTCTGACTACACTGGCTTTCCTGAACTCTTCGATGGCCGGGTAAAAACACTGCACCCAAAAGTGCACGGCGGCCTGCTACAGCTGCGCAGCGACAAAGAACACCAGTCGCTGGCAAAGGAGCACGACATTCCTGCAATCGACTTGCTGGTAGTCAATCTTTACCCCTTCGAGCAAACGATCGCCAAAGAAGGCGTCTCGCTTGATGACGCGATTGCTCAGATTGACATCGGCGGCCCTGCCCTGCTCCGATCAGGTGCCAAGAATTACAAAGACGTCACAATTATCGTCGACACTGCAGACTACATCAAAGTAGCAGCTGAAATGGAAAACAACAATGGCGCAACCAGCTTAAAAACGCGCGAACATCTTGCCATCAAAGTTTTCCAGCGCACCAGCCAATACGATCGCTCGATCGCCAAATTCCTCAATAACGAACAGAAGACCGAGAGCATCTTCAGCATCAGCCTTCCGCTCGCCTGTCACCTCCGGTATGGTGACAATCCGCATCAGGAGGCGAACCTCTACGGCAACTTCAACGAACTGTTCACCCAGCTCCACGGAAAGGATTTGTCCTACACCAACGTGCTCGACATCCAGGCCGCGGCTGACCTTGTTTCTGAATTCCGCCGTCCCACTGTCGCAATTCTAAAGCACACCAATCCCTGTGGCGTGGGCTGTGACGAAGACGACCTGCGTGAAGCATGGGAAAAAGCCTTCGAAACCGATCGACAGGCTCCCTTCGGCGGCGTGATTGTTTGTAACCGCCCGATGACCGAAAGCCTTGCCCGCGTCGTTTGCGGAATCTTTACCGATGTCATTATTGCCCCAGGCTTCGAAGCAGAAGCCCGCGCCATGCTTCAAAAGAAGAAGAACCTTCGACTGATCCAAGTCGTCGATGAATATTCAGAATTGGTCAAAGATGAAAAGGTCGTACGCTCTGCTCCCGGCGGCGTCATGGTGATGGACAACGATCGCAAAACCCTTGGCTTGACCAACCTCGAGGAGAAAGTAAAAACAAAACGTCCTCCCAGCAAAGATGAGATCGAGGCCATGCGCTTTGCCTGGCGCGTTGTGCGCCACGTCAAATCCAATGCTATCGTCTTCTGTGGCAAAGATCGCACACTAGGCATCGGAGCAGGACAAATGTCGCGCGTCGACGCCGTACGACTCGCCGTTTGGAAAGCCCAACAGGCCGGCCTGTCACTTGAAGGAAGCGCCGTTGGCAGTGATGCCATGTTCCCATTCGCCGATGGCCTGATCGCCGCCGCCGAAGCCGGCGCCACCGCCGCCATTCAACCCGGTGGTTCTGTGCGCGATGCAGAAGTCATCGAAGCCGCCAACGAACGCGAAGTCGCCATGACCTTCACCGGACACCGCCACTTCCTG
>JBNMNB010000260.1:0-10464 GCA_051270635.1 Verrucomicrobiales bacterium
ACGGCGAGAAATTGCAGGATCTCGCAAGAGTGCCGAAAGAGGAAGTAACGGACGAGGAAGCGGAAGATGAAGGCGCGAATGACGGAGAAGCTTCAGATGCAACTGCAACTGCAACTGCAACTGCAAATGAAGATGAAGATGAAGATGAAGATGAAGATGCCACTCCTGAAGCAAGCACTGAATCTTCCACTGACGATACCGCTGATGAGCCGGAAAGTGGCGACGACGATTCAAATGCTCCATCCGAATAGCAATTCAGCTCCGTTCCTAGACTGCCATAGTTTCTGCGGTTTTTTCAGCAGCAGGCGATTTCTTTTGGCTTTTTTCCTCTTAGCATTTAGCGTTGACAGCTGATGTTAGTGCACTATTTTTAGCACTAATGGAGGCAATCGAAACGAGCAATTTATCGCGTCGTGAGCGGCAAATCATGGAAGTGATCTTCCGGCTTGGTGAGGCATCGGCGGCTGATGTGCAGGAGCACTTGCCGAGTGCTCCGAGTTACTCTGCTGTGCGCGCATTGCTGGCGATCCTGGTCGACAAAGGCAGCCTGAAGCATGAAAAAGTGCGCCGCCGGTATATCTATAGTCCAACGGTTAATCCTGATCGTGCCAAACGCTCGGCGGTGAAGAGTTTGTTGTCCACGTTTTACAATGATTCCGCAGAGCGCCTGGTGGCATCGCTCCTGGATCCCAAAGATATCAAGTTATCACCTCATGAGATCGATCGAATCCGAAAATTGATTGATATCCACGAGGAACAGGAACCGGAACAAGGATCCGTTCAGTAGCGGATCCTTGAGCTAAACAACTAATACTAATCAATTGCCAATGGGTTTGCCTGATATATCGCAGACACAGTCGTTGCTCAGCGAATGGCTGATCAGGAGTGCTCTCATTTCCATGCTTGCTTTCGCTGGTGTGAAAATGTTGAAGCGGGGGACGTCGATCGCTCGCTGCCGGTTTCTTTTTGGGTCGCTGCTTCTGTTGCTACTGCTGCCGCTGTCCCTGCTGTTTTTAAAAGTAGAGGTCGCAATTCCATTGGGGGATCTAACTGCTTCGAAGTTTAGCCAGGGATCTCCGCAGGGTAATGTCTTGCCTTTGATCACCATGGTGTGGATGACGGGTGTCTGTGTCTGGGGAGGATTATTAGTGACTGGACTATGGCGCCTGAAGCAACGGTTGCGCCAGGCAGAGGACGTCAATAAAGAAGCGGATTGGAAACGGATGCTGGAGGAATGCTGTGCCGCTCTCGGTTTGCGCAAGCTTCCCCGCCTGGTAATGACAAAAGAACATACGATGCCCTGCGCGGTCGGGGTGCTGCGCCCGACAGTGGTGCTGCCGGCCACTGCTCGCGAATGGGGACCGGAACGTCGACGCATGGTGCTGTTGCACGAGTTAGGACACTTGAAACGCGGTGACCTCTGGTTGCAATGGGTCTCGCTGGTGGTTCGAGGAGTCTACTGGTTCAATCCGCTGGTGAAGTCGCTGCATCAGTCGCTACTGGTGCATCGTGAAGAAGCCTGTGATGCTCTCGTAGTCGCATCGGGTGCCCGGCCCAATGCCTATGCCAGGCATTTACTGGAGATCGCCTCTACTCACTCGCATGCCTCAGCGCTTTCTCCAGCGCTGGCAATGGCGGGGCGCAAAGCTCAGGGAGCTGGGACTCTTGAACAACGAATTGTGCGTCTGTTAAAGCGCAACACGGATGATCATCCACTTCGGCTGCGCTGGCTGGTCGCCACGCTGACTACTGTCGTTTGTGTAGTTGCCCTGGCCCTCGTATTTGTCGTTCCGTCACTTACATCTGGTCAGGAATTGGGGACGGCACCGTGGTCACCTGAGGAGGTAGAACTTCGCTGGGATGCCAATCCATTTCCAACCGAGTAAACTGGATTAATTAATAAAGGCGGGTCGTCGGATGCCCGGTATCGGGTGGGGGAGTGCAGTCGGGAGGAAATGTGAACTCCATGCGCAAAAATCCATCACTGGTAAGCGATGGCACAATGCTGCCTTCGAGAACCTCAGCAATGCGCGAACAAAGCCCAAGGCCAATTCCAGCATGAAGGTGTTCGCCATGACGGGCAGGATCAGCACGCCAGAAGCGACTCAACATTTGATCCAAATCTGCCTGTGTCAGTCCGGGATTGGTGTTCTCCACTGCGAAGATCAGCACATCTCGTTTCCAGTTTGCCTCAATCCGTAAGGTGCCGCCAGTCGTCGTATAACTGACCGCATTATCGAAAAGATTGCGCACGACCAGTTCCACCAACCGCTCAGAGGTGCGAATACTGGGCAGGTCTCGTGCGACTTGCCATTTCAGTTTGAGCTCCTTGTCCTCCGCTTTGTCAAAGTGGGGCTTCCACGAGCGACGGAGGAGTGGCCCGAAATCGAAGTTGGAAAGTTGGAACTCGCGCGCCGCTGCTCCCGGTTCAGTGGACTGAAGGCGTGAAAGCAACAGAAGATTTTCAACAGAACTCTGCAGGCGCATTTCGATTTCAAGCACTTGGCGTAACACTCTCTCATATTCCTCAGGAGTGCGGTCACGGGAAAGCGCCACTTCAAGTTGGGAACGCATCCCGGCGAGAGGATTACGCAACTCATGAGCGGCGTTGGTCGTGAACGCGCGTTCGTTCTCAACGACTTTCTCAAACCGAAACATGAGATCATTGAGACGATCGATGACCGGGTCAAGTTCGTCTGGAGCATTCTCAAGTTGGAATCTCTCCGGTGAATCGGTTACAGGAATCTTATCGATTTGTTTCGCGAGTGCATCCAGGGGGCGCAGGTTTCTGGTAACGAGAAGATAGGAAATAATGAGAAGCAGTCCTGTTGAAACGATGCCTCCGCGGATTAGAAAGTCACGCAGGCTGGAAAGTGCGTCGTTAACGGATTGGCGTGACATGGCGACGCTCAGATAGAGATTCGATGGCGGTTCGTCCCCCTTTACTACGGGTGGTTGAAACTGAACGCTGACCATGCGACCGGGCTTTCCATCGGGAAGTGTGATGGAATCAAAGACGGGATCACCATTTCTCTCTGGCTGTAATTTCGGTCGGGGGAGGCTATTGTCATCCAGGCTTGGCGAAAGAAAAAAATCTTTACCCGTGTCAGCAAAGCGCAGGTGATAGAGTTCGGGATTGTCAGGCCGTCGAAAGTGTGTCCAGGCGTCTTTGTCGAACTGGAAGCCGATGTATTTGCCATCCTGACTGGAGACCGCCCGAATCAGGCGAGCCTTTCCTTCCAGAGCATCGTCCTGTTGTTGTTTCAGGTGATTACCGAAGAGAGCGTAGGTGATACAACCACTGACGACCATGATCGCCGACATCATGGCGAAGATCGTCCAGAGAAGTTGCCCCTTTAGCGATCTACCCAGCAGTTTTCTAAGGAGGTTCTGCACAGTCGGACTCTAGCGGATGCGATGTGGCGCATTTTTAATCGCGTTCCTCAAGAATGTATCCTTCGCCGCGTCGCGTGTGAATCAGTTTTTTTAATCCCGGAGTTTCCAGCTTCTTTCGCAGATGAGCGATGTAGACATCGACTACGTTACTTTCGATATCCTGATTAAAATCGTAAAGTTGTTCCCATACATCACTGCGGCGAACGACTTCGCCGGTGCGAAGAGCCAGCAGCTCAAGTAGCGCAAATTCTTTGCTGGTGAGCTCCACCTCTTCACCAGAGCGTGAGGCTGACCTTCTTTTAGTATCTACTTCCAGATCCCCTACGCGAAGTTTGGCATCTTTGGCTCCATGGTTGCGCCGAACCAGAGCACGGACGCGGGCCATTAATTCTTCGAGGGCGAAGGGTTTGACCAGGTAATCGTCAGCCCCGGCATCCAGTCCCTGCACGCGATCGTTGATTCCGTCTTTCGCTGTGGTAATCAGGACGGCGGTTTCCTTCTCGGAGCGCCTGATTTCGCGCAAAATGTCCAGACCATGCACGCCCGGGAGCATTAAATCAAGGATCGCGAGGGAGTAGTGGTTTTCTTTGGCAAACCACAGGCCTTCCCTGCCATCTGCCGTATGATCAACGATATATCCCGCCTCTCGCAGTTGTTCTGCAATCGAAAGTCTTAGCGGGCCGTAGTCTTCAACAAGTAGGATTCTCATAAGCGAAGCAGTGGGATTCATGAAGCCTCAGCGACTCAGGTAATTTGCGCAACTCCATTCGACTCAATCAATTAATGACGCATTAATCTCGCATCTATACGTTCCTCTGTTGTTGCCTGATGGTGGCTGGTCGTATACACTGACCGTGACTGCCTCAGTTGACATACTTCGCTGTCTTGCCTGAACTGTCTGCCTAACAGAGGAACAAACTATGAAACCGCAAATCATGAGAGCTTCCTGCTCCTCGTTTCAATGGCCGTTTGAGGTGAGAATTTCTGTTGCAAGATTGATTGCTGTTACACTCGTGCTTGCATCCTCGGTTGTTGCAAAAGCCCAAGCGCAAGGAGGTGAAATTGCTCTCAGGGTGAGTGATGCTGTGGAACTGGAGTTTCAGTCAGCCTCAGGGGTGGTGTATGATGTTCAGGCATCAGTGGATAACAAAGTGTGGCGAACCGTGGGCGAATCCTACTTCGGTGATGGTGCAAAGGTCGTTGATTTGATCTCTTACAGGGATCAGGGCGTGCGTAGTCAGTTCTTCCGGCTTCGAACACGAAATGCTCGGGATGTCGGGATTGGACCGGTATCGCTGGCGGGGGCTACTTACCTGATGAACGACGGCGGCGCGCTGCGAACACTTCGTTTTGAGAATGCTGCCACTGGCAACCTAAGCATTGATGGTGAATCATCGGATTCATTCCGTTACGGGTTTCTCAAGACAGGGCCCAGCAATGGGCGACTGCAGATTCTCTTCAATGATGAATCATCAGAAACAGTGCAAATGAATTTTGCCACGGATGCTGCTGGCACCTTTCAATGTCAGCGTATTGATTCTGAAGAAACGGTAGGCGAAGCTGCAGGCACGTTCAGTCGTATCTATCTCAATGGCGATGTTACATTGGATCGCGGTATTAATGTAGGCGTGCCTGTCAGTCCCATCGGTTACTCTCTTGTTCTCTTTAGTGAAGATCAAACTAAAGTCATTCGGATTCTGAACGACATCGTAGTCAAAGAGTCGATGTTGAATTCCTCATCGTCATATCGCTATGACTACGCAGTAGCGGACGACGTCGGACAGCTTACGATATGGAAAAGTCGGGGACAGCACGACTTTTACGAGTTTGAGTTTTCCTCTGTCGGGTCTGGGAAGTTCAGGCGCTCGCAGTATTTAGGGAATACATTGATGAGGTCAGACTCCGGTGTTTTCAGTGTCTTTGGTGCGCCTTCGTCTTTTGTTGATGGTCAGGCAATCCCACTCGATGCCGACGGCGGGTTGGTGCATTTTCCTGAGAGTCCAGAAATGCCGCGAGGGGATACTCCGCCTAAAGATGATGTGCAATGTGAAATGCCGAGTGAGATGGAGGGCATCTGTGTTGAAGTGACCGCAAATGGAAAGAGCGAGAAGCTCTGTTTTTATACCGATGGAACAGGTTCGCTTGTTAAGGACTTGGTGGGCACCTCGACGTTCGTTCCTTTCGAGTATGATTATGAACCCGAGTCAGCCAATGTCGGCCGCGTTGTCATGGAGTTCGCGACTGCCGATGGAGAAGAGCGAATCGTCTATGAGTTGCGCCTGAAGGACGGCTGCGAGGGAAGCTATACCCGCATCAGTTATTTGAATGATCGAGTCACCGGCAAGGAAACTGGGCAGTTTTCGATGAGCGCAGAATTGCTGGTGCCAGACAGGGAAGTCGCGGGGGGAGTGGCGATCATTGCCAATCCAAACCGCATTGGTGTGGCGGCGAATGTCGCTCGGACTACAATTCTCAATAATTGATTAAATGGATTAGAGCAGTCTTCTGATTGTTCCGGGAACTTGCGGTTCGCCACAATCGGCACTGCGGACTGCGGCGAAGCAAAGTGCAAGGCTCGCAAGGTTGTCTCTCGCATTGTTCTCTGGCTGTCGATTTTCGGAAATGGCGTTCAGGAGCTCCAGCATTGTGCCTTCGAAGCCATTGGAGAACCAGTCACCGTCGAGCGCTGGAACTCCACGTTTTCCTTCGGTTTCGATCACCACCTTGTGCTGATTCAATCCTTCTCCGGTCGATCGAATCGTTCCGTGCTCTCCACAGATCACCACGCCGTCTCGTTGGCCGTAGGCGACGTGCGCGTTGAAATTGATGCGAACCTGGGCATTCGGATAATCGATGATTGAACTCGCCAGGAAAGGAGGGCGCGCTTTTTGGTAAGTCGCCGACCGGACAGAAGCATAAACGCGCTCTGCTTCAGCAATCCCAGTGAAACAATGCGCAAAATCGAACCAGTGGACGCCAAAGTCATAGAGAAGCAGATGGTGAATTTCCTCGAAAGTGGTGCCGACTGTCCAGCGATGATCCCATTGCTGCGCAAAATCGATCGTGCTGATTTCACCAATGATTCCTGCACGGATCGCCTGTGAGATGTAACGGTAGTGGGGGGCCCAGCGACCGTTCTGATTGACGGCAAGCAGCACCCCGCGTGCATCTGCTTTGTCTACCAGCCGCTGGCCTACATCGAGGTCGGTGACGAATGGTTTTTGACTCAATACATGTTTACCTGCATCGATCGCCTGTTCAATGAGCGCAACTCTCTCATTCGGATAGGTGGCGATGTCGACGACATCAATGGAGTCGTCGGCAAAGATGGTGCCCGCGTCCGTGTACACATTCGCTTGAGGATAAAATTCATCACGCCGCAGCTGTGCTTTCTCCAGTGTTGGGTTGGCGATCGCCACCACATTCAGACCATGTTTGCTATAGGCACGCAAGTGATACTCGGTGATGCCTCCTGCCCCGATGAGTCCAATCCTTGGTAAATAGACTGGTTTCCTGGGGAGGTAGTCTAACACTGGCGCATCGCCTTCGGTTGATGCGTGAGTTTTACTGAGACCGTAGCTTTCTTCACTCATAGTATTCCAAGGTGAAACGATAGTGCGAATCTGAATGCAATGTGAAGCACACATCGAAGAATTCTTGTCACGCGAGTTGTGTCCTGCCCGAGAATCCGTATGATCTGGCCGTGCTTCAGTTAGCAGATTTATCATACAAACTAGAGGTAGATGGAGAGGAACTCGATCTCTTGAAGGAGATCAGTTTTTCGGTGCAGCCGGGAAGTCTGGTGGCCATTGTCGGCCCGTCCGGGTGCGGAAAAACAACATTGCTGAAAACCATTGCAGGATTTCAGGAGCAATCAGAAGGTGATATTATCTGGAACGGATCCAAGCTTACTGACGGTAAAGATTTTGAACCGACGGAGGTCGGCTATGTCCCTCAATTCAGTATCGCCTACGACTTGCTGACAGTAGAAGAGAGTGTTCTGGGCGCTGTGCGTCTGCGCGTGAAGGTGAAAAATCGCTCCGAAGCAGATTCTAAGGTCGATGAAATTCTAGCGCAGACAGGAATGGAAGACCTGCGGCATCTGCGCGTAGCGGTATTGTCTGGTGGGCAGAAACGCCGTCTTGGGTTGGCCATGGAATTAGCCAGTAACCCGCGGCTGATGCTCTGCGATGAGGTGACCAGCGGACTCGATATTCAGTCTGAGAGGGAAATTGTGCAGTTGATGCATTCTGTTTCCCATGACGGCAGGCGCATTGTGCTGAATGTGACGCACAGTTTTGGTGGTATCGAATTGATGGATTCTGTCCTCGTGCTTTATGCTGGAAGGCTGGTGTATCACGGGCCTCCTGCGGCATTGCCAGCATACTTTGAAGTAGCCTCAGTTGATCTGGTCTACGAACGATTGCGTGATCAGTCAGCGGGAGAGTGGCACGAACGATGGGATCGGCACCGCTCCGACTGCGAGCAAGCGAATGAGAACGCATCAGCGGCTCCCGATCCAGTAACAGGCAGCACGGATGGGAGCATTCCAGCATTGCCTGGATTCTTTTCCCAGTTGAGGGTTCTGCTCGGCCGCCGTTGGCGATTGTTTGCGCGGGATCGGGGGCAATTAATGCTGCATTTGGCATTAATGTTAGGGTTTCCTCTGCTGGTGGTGATTTTTGCTTTTGATGGAATTGGGCAAATGCCCAAGTCGCCGCTGCACGGAGACGAAAGTTCATTACTGCAAGCGATCGAGACTGAGCGTCAGGTTATCGGCGAGCAGCTTCGAATTGGCAGCCTGATTTCCGGACTTGTGATGTTTCAGATCATTCTGCTCACGCTCACTGGAGCGAATAATTCAGCGCGCGAAATCGCTGGCGAGCGCCTGGTTTACGAAAAGGAGCGATTCGCAGGGCTTCGTTCCGCCAGTTATCTGTTCAGCAAGGTAGTATTCCTGGGTGTTCTCGTACTTGCACAGTCGATGTGGATGTCTGTGTTCGTCGATCGCTTCTGCGGATTGCCCGGGCCGCTGATGGAGCGAACCCTGCTGTTAATTCTGGTGAATGGCGCAATGACGGGAATTTGTCTCGGTATTTCGGCGATGATGCGAACCGCCGAGCAAGCTTCGCTGATGAGCATCTACCTGGTTGGTTTTCAGCTTCCGCTATCCGGGTCGGTGCTCGCACTGTCAGAACCACTTGAGCGGCTCACCCAGCCGGTGATTTCTGCCTACTGGAGTTGGGCCGGACAACTGGAACTCATGAAGCAAACGGACTTCTTCGTCGGCATCAAACGCACGGTGCCAACAGAACTGGTCGAGCAAAGTTCAATGAGCGTCCTGGCTCTCAGCGGCCATTTGGTGGCGGGGATTCTGATCGCCTGGTTCGGATTGCGTCGCACACAGTGGAGCTAGATGTGGGCTTTTGCTTTTAACTAATTATCCTGGAGAGCGTCGCCGATGGCGTCTTGCAGGATGGCCTCTAATTCTTGCCCTGCGTCTTCGGCGGCCTTTAATTCGTCTACGGATTTTTCGGTGAGTTCATCGATGGCTTCTGCCGTTGCATCAGCCGCTGACTCTCCTGCTTCTTTGGCAGCGTCGACGATTTCTTCACTCTTATCCTGGGCAGTGTCAACCAGTTCGCTGGTCGTGCTGGCCGCCTCGTCCGTGGCCTCTGTAGTCACTTCCTCAGCTTTTTGACAGCTAATCGAAGTGAGGCCCATGGCTGCAACTATCAGAATTCCGGCAAGAGTTTCGGGGGTCATTTTCATTGTAATTTTTAGTATCTGTAACTTGGATCAGGATACACGGATATCGCGCTCTGCGACAACAAACCATAGCGTTACTTTTTTGATTTCTTGTCCTTCTTTTTGTTTTTTTTCTTCTTCTTGTCTTTATCCTTTTTCTTCTTCTTTTTTGTCTCTTTCTGCTGCATCTCCTCAGCGTCCATCAGTTTGAGCATTTTGCGGATTTTCTTTTTCAACTGAGACCACTGCTCCTGGCTGACAATATAACCGACACAAATCTCACTGCCACATCGGCAGGGGTGCTCTTTCCAGTGTTCGACGTCGAAGCCATAGTCGAAAGTGAGTTCTTCTCCTTCGTCAATGTCCCGCAGGGCAATGATCCAAATGCAGTTGTCGACAATATCTACCCAGCAATTGGGATCGCAGCTGTGATTAATGAAGCGGGCGGTGTTGTATTCCTTGTCGCCATCGATCTGGTGTTCTTCATCGAGGATAAAGTTGAAAACGGACGCATGGTCGGTGCCATCAACTTCACCGGCCAGATCAATGCCTCGCTGATCGGCATCCTCGTTTTTTAATATCTCGCCGACGTATTCGATAATTTTCGTGTCCTCTGGGATATCGCATGAGGCAAAGACCCCGATTTGGTGTATGTCTGATCCCTCGGCATGGCACCACCGGGAATGGCCTCGCTTCCAGAGATCTTCGCGTTTTGTAAGGTTCGCTTCTTGCTTCATTTTAATCGAGAGGAGGGGAGGAATAATCTACTACAGCAGGTCAATACCGATGAGGGAAGCACATTTCCCATTTCCCGAGTGCGGATGCTCATTCGTAGAGATCCTGCGGCCTGATCAATCGTCCTCGCGGAGACTCTGGCCATGGTGCGCCGTCTATGATCCAATCGTGGATCAGCTTCTTCTTGTCGTCCCAGAGCTTATCGGGTGACGGTGGCATCGCGACGGGATGATCGTGTCCGTAGGACAGAACTCGAAGCATCAGACTGCCATCAGGATCTCCAGGTTTCAGCACGCCACCGCTGCGGCCTGTAGTCATCGCGGCCTCGCGAGTTTGCAAGCTGAGGCCGGCGTAGTCTTTTGCATCCTTGTCATTGTGGCATTCAAGGCAACGAAGTTCCAAAATGGGTTTAATCTCAGTCATGAACACCTCATTTTCCCGGGGAGACGACAATGAGGAGATCCCCGTAGATGACGGATTGTCGGTAGATACGGATGAACAGTTGCTCAGCGAGAGGGTGATGCCAAGAATGGCAGCGGCAGCTGTCGCATATATTGGAATGAAGTGTTCGGAACGTTTCATAAG
>JBNMNB010000261.1:0-10397 GCA_051270635.1 Verrucomicrobiales bacterium
ACAAGATGCTGCAGTGGCTGCTAAACATCGCCTGTATGGCCCTGGATGAGTATCCCGCTGGAATTCCACAACGCTTTCGTATTCCGCAGAGTTATTTTGAGACAGAGGTCAGTGCTGAAATTGAAGCATTCACGGATGTGGCTCCCGAGCTTGGACTGGCGACTCTTAGCCTCGCAGGCGGCGTTATTATTGAAGATTTCGATGCTAATGGTTTCCTGGATATTCTCACATCGACCAGCGATCCGACAAAGTGCATGAGCCTGTTCCTGAATATGGGCGATGGCTCCTTTCAAGATACTACGATTGGTTCTGGGCTCGATGCGCAGCTGGGTGGGCTGAATTGCGTGGGCGCCGACTATGATAACGATGGTGACACTGACGTGCTCGTGTTACGCGGTGCCTGGTTGGAAGACGATGGACAGATCCGAAACTCACTACTGCGCAACAATGGTTCGGATAGCTCGGGAAAGGTGACGTTCACTGATATCACCAAAGAGACAGGCCTGACCGTGCCGGCGATGCCAACTCAGACAGCCAGCTGGGGTGACTTTGACAATGATGGTGATCTCGATCTTTACGTCGGCAATGAATCACGCAAGGAACTTACGGGCACTGGTGACTACCCCGGGCAACTTTTCTTGAACGACGGTAGCGGCCATTTTACTGACATCGCGCAAAAGGCAGGCGTCCAGAATGACCGGTTTTGCAAAGGGACAACTGCTGGAGATTTTGACAATGACGGTGACCTTGATTTTTACGTGTCAAATGTCGGACTGAACCGCCTCTATCGTAACGATGGCAATCTGAAGTTTACCGATGTGGCGGAGTCAGCAGGAGTGCAAGGTTACTCAGGATACAATTTTGCACCGTGGTTTTTTGATTTCAATAATGACGGCTGGCTGGACCTGTTCGTCGGAAGCTACAAAGCCGGACTTGAGGACTTTATGGCAGATGCACGTGGGCTCTCACATCAGGCTGTGTCGCCCCACCTTTTCGTCAACAAGGGGAACGGCACTTTTACTGACATGGCTGACGAGGCTGGCCTGGCGCATCCTTTTCTGCCCATGGGTGCGAACTTTGGCGATGTCGACAATGATGGATATCTCGACATCTATCTCGCCACGGGAGAGTCTCGTTTCGAAGTCCTGACGCCCAATGTTCTATTGCGCAATGTTCGTGGCAAATGGTTTGAAAACGCCACCTACGCCGCCAGACTGGGCCATCTTCAGAAAGGCCACGGCGTTGCCTTTGCTGATTTTGATCATGACGGAGATCAGGATATTTTCAATCAGTTGGGAGGCTTCTTTCCTGGCGATCAGTTTCAGGATGCCCTGTTCCTCAACCCGGGGAACGCCAACCATCGGTTAACCATCAAGTGCGTCGGCTCGACCTCGAATCGCAATGCGATCGGCGCGCGGCTCACGGTTGTGGTCATGGATCAAAGCGGCCAGCAGCGCGAGATTTATCGGGCTGTTGGTGCCGTCAGCAGCTTTGGCGGTTCACCTTTCCGGCAGGAAATCGGGCTTGGAAAGGCTGCGCGGATCCTCAGTGTGTCGGTCGCGTGGCCAGCATCCGGGACAACCCAAACTTTCAACAACGTGCCGCTGGATTCGGGCATCGTTGTCACGGAAGGCAAGGATGATTTCCAGATCCTGCCACTAAGGCCCTTCCGATTTAAGGTGTCGCCGTGATCCGATTATAAACGACCTTCATCTGCCGCCTTTAATCAAAGCACGCGGAGGGCGGCGCTGCCATCTCCTGTAGGTGTGGTGCTCAATGTCTCCACATCAGTCTCGTTGATGCCAGCAGTCTCACTGACCTCGGTGAACTTCAAACGTTCTAACTACAAGTAGAGTTGATTCGCCGCCGGCCCGCCAGCGAAGAACAAGAATCGATCGACAGCGTTCAACATGAATCTAATGGAGAAAAGAAGCATTATCGAACTGAGCAATTGGAGGAAGGCAATAAAGCTCTGTGTTGCAATTCCGAGTCAAATCCATCACGCTACGTATTGATTCTTCTTATGCTGCGTGGCCGAAAGTTCTCACTCGTATTGATATTTGCTTTTACAGCAGGTGCTGCCGGGGTATTGGGCTCTTGTTCCAATGATGACGGCGACACTCTCCTATCGAGTGCCGTGGAAGGGCCTGCTGATCTCGTGCTCGATGCGGATGTGCATGCCGGCAATGATTTGAAGCCGGACCCGCAACAATGGAAGGGAGAAGCCTTCGCTGAGGAGGCAGACAAGGCTTTAAAAATGTTAGCAGGACTACTTTCGGCGAGCGATCCTGTCGCTGAGGAGGCGGTTCGTGCGTTGGTCACTGAGGGCTCGCAGGGTCGTCTCACGCCTGAGCTGCCGGTGACTGTTTTTACAGATGAAACGATTACCATTCGTGCATCGGACGTGATCGATGAGTCGGCAAGCTGGCAAGGTCCAGCAGCTTTTTCGCGGGAATTGCAAAGCTTTCGAGAATCCTTTGGCGATGCCACTGAGCTTTCTGTTTCTCTGAAAATCGTTGGCCTGAAACCTGGCGCCTCAGAAGGAATGTGGACATCGACGGTAAGAATGGAGACACGAGTGCAGCGTGTGACTTCGATCCTTCAGCATCGCGCAGACTATCTGTGCCAATGGGTTGCCGATCCAGCGCCGATACTCACTTCTTTGATGCTTCAGCGCTGGGAGGCGGCGGAGTCATCATCGCCACAGCCTTGGTTTCGTAATCAGACGGTGGCAGTGTTAGGAATCAACAAAGCGCTTGTGAAGCAGTTGTCCTTCGGCCTGGATCACTGGCTGCGCCGCATTGGACGAGTACACGGAATGACCTATTTCAAGCGCCATGGCATCTCTGTCGGTGATGCCAATGGTGACGGCCTTGACGATGTCTACCTGTGTCAAGGTGGTGGCCTCCCAAACAAGTTGTTCATTCAACAGCCGGACGGCACCGCTGTGGATCAATCGCAGGCAGCGGGTGTCGACTATCTTGATCATACCTCAAGCGCCCTGTTCGTTGATCTGAATAACGATGGCGACCAGGATCTGGCGTTGGCTACGTTCGAAGGCGTCATCGTTCTCAGCAATCAAGGCGCCAGTCTGACATTTCAACAACAGGCGCAGCTGAACTTTGGAGAAACCGACCTCCACGCATTATCAGCTGTTGATTTCGACAATGACGGTGATCTGGACTTGTATGTGACTGTGGATTTTGCAGCCAGTCCGACCAAGCAGTTTCTTTATCATGATGCGAACGACGGCGGGCCGAACAGGCTGTTTCGAAATGATGGTCAATGGCAGTTCACAGACGTCACGGATGAGGTGGGAATAGGGGTTCACAACCAGCGCCACAGCCTCGCAGCTTCCTGGGAAGACGCCGACAACGATGGAGATCAAGACCTCTACGTTGCTAATGACTATGGTCAGAACTGTCTCTATTTAAACGATATAGGAATTTTTAAAGAGACTGCTGTCGATAGTGGAATCGTCGACTACGGCTCTGGAATGTCGGTTACCTGGGGAGACTCCGATCGCGACGGCGACATGGACCTTTATGTAGGGAACATGTTCTCGTCGGCTGGCAGTCGTATCGTGTCGGAGCCTCGATTCCTGCCAGATGCAAAGTCCAGGGGGCTCTATCAACGATTTGTAAGAGGTAATTCGCTTTACCAAAACAATGGCACAGCGAACTTCACTGAAATCCCTGACGCTGGAGGCGCATCGCGTGGCCGTTGGTCATGGAGTTCGCTGTTTGCTGATCTCAACAATGATGGTTGGGAAGATCTTTTTGCCGCCAATGGTTACATCACCACCGAAGATCCTGGCGACTTGTGAAGTTTCTTCTGGCGACAGGTCGGGTCGTCCAGCGGTGCAGTAAGCTTAGGCGGGAATGCTGCCGATTCTTTCCTCAACGTCGTGAAGCGCGGCCTTTCGTTCAGTGGACGCGAGCGGCACTGCATTTTTCTCAATAAGCAGGATGGCACTTTTGCAGACATTAGCACAGTTAGCGGACTCGACCTGCCAGATGACGGCCGTGGTTCAGCACGCTGTGACTGGGATCACGATGGTGATCTTGATTTTTGGGTATCCAACCGCAATGCACCAACGATTCGTTTCTTCGAGAACACACTGAAGCCAAACGGAGATTTTCTGGCCGTCCGATTGACCGGCATTACTTGCAATCGCGACGCGATCGGAGCCCGTCTGCAACTGCAGTTAACTGGAGAGGCGAAGCCGCTGCTGCGAACATTGCGAGCAGGAGAGGGTTTTCTTTCTCAATCTTCGAAATGGATTCACTTCGGTTTGGGTGAGGGACATTCGATCGAACAGCTGACGGTCAACTGGCCAGATGGAAGCTCGGATATTTACCATGATCTGGCGAGTAATGCGCACTTCCGAATTACTCAAGGAGAGGGCAAAGTGACGAAGTGGAAGCGACCCATTGTGCCTGCACTCCCAGTTAGAGCCCCGCTCGAGCAAGGTATCGCAAGCACAGGGGCGGCGGTGACGTCGCTTTCACGTATTCCAGTTCCGCCCATTCATTATCAGAATTTTGCAGGGAATCAGGTGTCCCTTTTTCAAGGGGCAAAGAAGTTCAGTCGACCAATTCTCATCAACCTCTGGGCCACCTGGTGCGCCCCCTGCTTACGCGAGTTGGCTGATCTTCAGCAACGGTCTTCTGATCTGGAGGGTGCTGGCATCGATGTCATTGCCTTGTGTGTGGATGAAGTAAATGAGCAGGGTACCGGGGTGCCGGCAGGGTCACCCCAGGATGTTGCGAAGAAACTGAATCTGCCATTCGCAGTGGGAACGGCGAACACTCAATTGGTCGACACGTTGCAGATGGTGCATGACTTAATGTTCGATATTCACGTGCCGCTGCCATTGCCGAGCAGTTTGTTGGTTGATGGCGATGGTCGACTGCTGGTGATCTACAAGGGGCAGCTGAATGTTGACGAGTTGTTGAAAGATGCGACATCGCGTGCTGGACTGAGCGGCGCTGAGCGACGATCCCTTACCGAGCCATTTCCGGGCATCTGGGTTGCGCCACCGAGGGTGCTAAGTTTTGTCGATCTTGCCACAAAAATGTTTAAACGTGGCTATACGAAGGAAGCACTTGCGTATTATCAGAAGAACAGCAAGTCGCTGTCCAGTCATCCGCAGTCATTTGAATTGATGGTATTGTTAGGCAAAGCACTTGAAAAAGAAAAGCGCCACAAAGATGCCATTGGTGCCTATCGGTTCGGACTGACTCGAAGCCCTGATTTTACCCCCGCACTGGCAGCGCTGGCGCAGCTACTGGCGACCTGTCCAGATGCCAGTCTGCGCGATCCACAACAGGCGTTATCGCTTGCTGACAAAGCAGTCAGGCTGACAAATGCGCGCGATATTGATGCGCTCAAATCCCTGGCAGCTGCATTCGACGCAACTGGGCAGACTGCCTCCGCAAAGGCTGTCCGCACTGAGATTAATAAGCTGGAGAAACCGTAGTGACTCTCTGATCAGGCAGGACGAGTACGTCGAGTAGCCACACTGTCGCGAACGATCTTCACCGATCGTGCCCAGCATGATCAGATTATCTGATCGCGCCAGGCGGGATCAAGAAGGTGGGGCAAGTGGTGTTCAGCGATCAGGTGGAGGGGACAACGATTACTGGTTCAGTGCGAATAGCACTTTTGCGACGATATTCGAACACTCACCCTCGATTTGAAAACCCATTCAGTGACCATGGGAATTCGAGTTCGAGGTGCTGGAGGTTTCTCGTGACCGAACCTCTCAGGACGCTCATTAGGAAAATGCCACCTCCCTCGGTCGATGAGTGCGGAAATCTTCGTTCTCGCTGCGTTCCATGCGCTGAATCGCTCTTTCTCATCGTGTATGTGAGAAAGGTGAATAAGCGTCGATAATGCGTCTGTAGCCTCGGCTCCCCAGTCCATAAGTTCAGAAAAATAGGTAGATGTTCATTCGAGCGCTTGGAGACGAGCACTCATATCAGAAATCTGATTCGCCTTGTCTGCCGCATCCTGTGAAAGCTTATTTGCAAGATTCTGCGCACTCTGAGCTTTGTTCGTCGCTTTGGTGGCTTCAACCCTCGCATTCCTTCCGGTGACAATGGACGCAATAACCGCAAGTGCTGCGAATACCGCACTCACTAAGGCGATGATCTCAGATGTCTCCATAACGACGCTCACGTCATCATCCCCGATAGTGACCGTGCTGTCGCGTTTCCGAACTGGGTTGCTTAACCGGACGGTAAATGATTCGTTCAGCTCATCGATGTTATCGTTGAGGATGGGGATCGTAATGGTGGCTGACTGCTGCCCTGCTGGGATTGTCACCGTGCCTGCTGATGCGGTGTAGTCGAGTCCTCCAAGTGCAGTGCCGTTGGTAGGCGTATAAAAAACTGACGCGTCAATTGTGGAATCCGTATCATTGAAAATACCAACCTCCACAGCGGAATCGCTCTCCGCGAACACCGCGCTCTCGACAGACAGTTTATGAAGAGGATTACCCTGCAATTGAAGTGATGCTCTTGTGTCTGCACCAAGTGCTGCAATGTTTACTGGACCACCGATTGTTCCGACGATGACCTGGTCAGCTGTGGCCGTATTTAAACCTGCGTTCACTTGAAACTCTGGGTCGTCGGCCGCAAATGATGTCGACGACTTGAACACAAGCCAACTACTGGCAGTCGCAGGATCACTTGCTACCGTCGCAGTGTTGCCAATTATCACAAAGAGTGGCTTGCCTACAAAGGCATCACCGTCTGCGAGAGGAGCAGATACATCGTACGAGATAATACCTGCGAAGTCAGCGACACCACTGGCAACGCCAAACTGCGTGAAGTCGTTCAACAGGGCAGACCAGTTTGAAGCAGCACCTGCAGAAGCGATATCAGCATCTGACAAGGTGAAGGTACCAGCAGCAACATAGCCAGTTCCCGGAGGAATCAGCGCCCCTGCACTATCCGTGACGGCGAGTGTGCCTTCGCTTGTGCGGAGGTCGGAATTCTGGATCGATACGAGCCCAGCATTCACTGCTGCAATGCCTGCAATGAAAAAAGCGAGTCCACCGATCGGTAGCTTCTTCAATAAGTTCATGAATTTAAGGGGATCGAAATCATCTGCAGCTTGGCGCTTCGCAGGTAGTCTTTCACGCATTCTCCATCGGAGATCCGTTGTTCAAGAAATAGCTTAATCATATGAAAGGTCTTATTATTCAAATCGCTTTCTGTATTCTCATCGTTTGCGACCATTTCTACCGGCGACGGTCAGATGTTTGTCAACTTGGGCTTTGAGGACAGTAAAGTGCAGAATTTAATTTGCCCCTCGATGCTGGTGCTGAGGCAGTTCCAGCCCTTTTCGCTTTAAGGTGTCGCTGTGATTCGAAAGTAGACGACCGGGTCAGACGTCGCCTTTAGTTGCAGCACGCGGAGGGCGGCAATGCCATTACCTACTGGCGTGGTGCTCAAAGTTTCTATATCAGCCTCATTGATCGTTGACCAGTCGAGTAGATTGGTGGATCGGTCGAGGCGATAGCGCAGTGCAGAGGATTCGCGAATTCTGAAAGTAATCTGCAAGAGACCGGCGACCGTTTTCACGCTGGGAATCATGGGCGTTCCATCATTGGCAAGTGGATTGGTTGCAAAGGCGAACTCGGCACTGTTCGCGATGCCATCACCGTCAGGATCGGCGCCAGATACCGTGTCGCTTGGTGGTTGATTCAGGGGAAAAGCTGCCAGTGCCCAGTCTTCGTATCCTGGGAGGATCGTGCCCGTGTTACTCGCATCAAAGGGCATGGCGGCGATCCAGCTTTGGGCAAGATCACCGCGATCCGCAGGCACCACGCGATGCAGTGCCATGCCACCGCCATCGGCTGCTGTCGGCCAATCGGCTCCGTCGTTCCATTCGACTCCATCCTCAAGGTAGTAGGGAACATAGGGCTCGGCGTCCGGCTCCGTAACTGGGGCGCCTGGTCGCAGTAACCTTACACTGCCACCACCATCATCCAGCTTGCCGCCTGGCGTCGTGCCAGTGTTCCATGGCCCGATGAATCCCTGCTCCGGACTATTACTGTAAGCTGCACGGAATGCCTCAAGCATTGCAGCAGCATCAGGGTCGAATCCCAGCAATGTAATACTAGCGCCTGCAGACAATTGGAATTCTGGAGCGAAGTCATAGTCTACTTCGCCGCGCAGTTTCCAGGATGACAGATCTTGAGCCGTGGTTCCTGGATTGTGAATGACGACATACTCGAGGCCATCGTCAGCCCCATCTGGATTGTAGTGAATTTCAGAAACGATCACTGGGCCAATGCGCGCCGCGTTGCCATCCGTGTTGTTTGCCGCTGAAAGCGTGTTCTTCTGCATGGGATAGAGATTTCCGGTGCCATCAGGCCACCTGCCGAACGACTCTCCAGGCGCGGCTGCGGGAAACTCCACTCGGTCGACGAAGCTGAGCAGGTTGCCATCGGCATCACCTTCCATCAACGTCAGATCATCACCACGGGTGCCGCTCAGGCCGAATCCAAATTGGTCCGCGGTCAGAACCAGCATGGCGTTCGCAGCCAGAGTCGTTCCCTCGGGCAGCGTATATTTTTTGTAATCTGAGTTGGTGTCTGACAAGAACCACCCTGAAAGATCGATGAGTGCGTTGCTTGTATTTAGAAGCTCGATCGCATCCATCGCTGCGCCAAGTGGACTGGCAACGACCTCATTGATGACCACTCGATTGTCCGGGCCGGAGCCGTCATATCCAGGTGATCCGTGGAACTCGCTACTCGGGCGCCAGCTTGACGCTTCATCAAGAGCCGCTCCGGGATCGATTAATTCAAGTGAGCTGCCACTTCCATCCGCACGACCGGGCCATGCGCCCTTGTCATTGTAGGAGAACCGCAGAATGTCCTGGCCTTCACGATCCACCAGCGCGATCGTCTCTCCGTTGTTGCGTAGAGCGCCAGTGTATTGTCCCGCAATGTCGATTTCGTCGACAAACCACGGCAGTGCCGGATCCACATAGACGGCGCGGAATGCCACATCGTTCTCAACTACAACCAGTGAACTGTGTGCCAGCAAGATAGTGCCAACAGGAAAGGTAAATGATACGCCATCCGTAAATGTGGCACCGGTCAGGTTCACGTCGGCATCGGTTGTGTTACGAATCTCGATAAACTCCAGTGGCTGATCGCTGCTTGGATTGTAGTTAATCTCTGAAATGGTAATATTGTTAGAGGAAGCAATTGTGGAACCTTCCAGCGTGAAGAATGCTTCGTTGAGGGCTGACCAGTTCTCTCCGTCGAAGGCGCGCATGCGAATCAACGTATCTCTGGTAATGGTCACGTCCGATCCCGTTGCCGCGACCTTGCCAGTGAGCTCCAGATCGAAGCTGGCGTCTGAACCAGCCGTGCTGCTTTGGTGAACTTCCACGGCGACCACATTGTCACCATCTACCAGCACGCCAGGCTGAACGGTAAAGTCAAAGTATAGCGACTCCCTGCTGCCGCCGGCACTGGATGACGCCAGCGTATCGTAGGAAATCTCTCCTGCCGGCAATTCGTCGCGAGCGACTTCAGTTCCATTGACATAAACTACGGCCGCGTCATCGCGAAGCAGTGAAAGCGTCAATTCGGTGACATCAGCGGCAGTGGGGATCGAAATCGTTCTGCGAAAATAAGTGGTCACGTGCTTCATACCCGGATTGTCGCCAAAGCTTACCACCGTGTTTTCATCTCCATCGCCGTATCCAAGTTGCCCTTTTCCAGATGCCCATGCGGAATCGTCATAGGCCGCATCTCGCCAGCCAGCGCCCTGGTCGGATCCATCGTCGAGATACTTCCACTCCGATAATTTCTCGATGAAGGCCACCGCGACCACGCCACCCTCGGACGTCGAGGCGGTCGGATTTACATCGCCACCCGGCAGGCGCGGATCTGAGCCATCGGTGGTAAAATAGATGGTGCCGTCTTCAGTGAGGAATGCGGGCTTGAATCCAGATGCGACAGTGCCGCCGCGTTGCGAAAATTCAGGGGCATCAATCGGATAGAGAAGATTGCTGCCGACTCGTGTGCTTCGCAGTTGATTGAGGAGAATTTCGGTCCTTTCAGGGAAATAGACCTCCTTGTAATGGTTCCACTCGCTCATCCATTCGCCGTCACGATCCCAGGGCCTGCTCGCGGGGCTACTCGCCTGCCAGCGCGCTGTTTCGGCGACGATCGAGGTAAATATTTCATTCGCGCGGTAATCAAAAACGTTGCGCACCTTTTGCGGCGTCAGTGCTCCATCGTTGAACAAGTGCTTATAAATTCGATCACGCACCAGGATGCGGAACTCTTCATGATTTCGCACAAGATCGGCGAATAACCCATCTGGCACGTTCTTCGAAAGATTATTGCCATTCACATCTTGAAA
>JBNMNB010000262.1:0-10396 GCA_051270635.1 Verrucomicrobiales bacterium
GTCACGGTGAACCAGGCATCTCTGACGATTACGGCTGAGGACAAGCAGCGCGGCACCGGGTTGCCGAATCCACCACTGACAGTGAGCTATTCTGGCTTTGTTAACGGCGACACTGCTGTGGACGGGGCGCCAACGCTCTCAACAACGGCAGTGCTCAGCAGTGCGCCTGGAACGTACTCGATCACGGTGAGTGGTGGGGTCGATGCGAATTACAGCATTACACGTGTAGCAGGGACGCTGACTGTATCGGACAAGGAACTACCGGAGTTGGCCTGGTCTGCGCCATCACCGATTGTCTATGGCACGGTTCTTGGATCGGAACAACTCAATGCCACCGCCAACGTTGCGGGAAGCTTCAGCTACAGTCCCTCGGCAGGCACAGTGCTGTCAGCGGGGACGTCCACGCTGACAGTGACGTTTACACCCGCCGATTCCTTTCGCTACGCCACCGTGACGGACACGGTGAGTCTGATGGTGAATCAGGCGACGTCGACGATCACCTGGGGGGCTCCGACTGCGATTGTTTACGGAACGGCGCTGAGTGGAGCTCAATTGAATGCGACCATTTCAGACGACGCTCAGGGATCCTTTTCTTATGCACCTGCCGTTGGAACGGTGCTCCACGCCGGAGTGAATCAACTGAGTGTGAGGTTCACGCCGAGCACCGGAAACATTGAGAGCGTGACCGAGGAGGTCAGCATCACGGTGAACAAGGCATCTCTGACGATTACGGCGGAAGACAAGCAGCGCGGCACCGGATTGCCGAACCCGCCGCTGACAGCGAGTTATTCTGGCTTCGTCAATGGCGACACTGCTGTGGACGGAGCTCCAACACTCTCCACGACCGCAGTGCTCAACAGCGCTGCAGGAACGTACCCGATCACGGTGAGTGGTGGGGCCGATTCGGATTATAGCATTACACGTGTAGCAGGGACGCTGACTGTATCGGACAAGGAACTACCGGAGTTGGTCTGGGCTGCACCATCGCCGATTGTCTATGGCACGGTTCTTGGATCGGAACAACTCAATGCCACCGCCAACGTTGCGGGAAGCTTCAGCTACAGTCCCTCGGCAGGTACAGTGCTGTCAGCGGGGACGTCCACGCTGACGCTGACGTTTACACCCGCCGATCCCTTCCTCTACGCCACCGTGACGGACACGGTAAGTCTGACGGTGAATCAGGCCACAGCAACAATCACCTGGGCGGCCCCGACTGCGATTGTCTACGGCACAACGCTAAGTGCAGCGCAGTTGAATGCTTCGACCTCTACACCGGGGACATTGTCTTACACCCCGGAACTGGGGGCCGTGCCGCACGCTGGCGATGGGCAGACGCTGAGTGTGAGCCTGGCGGCTTCTGCCAACTATGAAAGTGCGACCGCAACGGTGAGCATTGATGTGCGTCCAGCATCGTTGACGATCACTGCCGACGACAAGCAGCGCGGCACCGGATTGCCGAACCCGCGGCTGACGGCGAATTACTCCGGATTCGTAAGTGGAGACGATGCGGATTCTCTAGATGTTGCCGCCACCGTGAGCACGATAGCGACGGAGCAAAGCCTTGTGGGCACTTATCCGATTGTAGTAGACGGGGCTGCGGATTCCAACTACACGATATCCTTTGTTCTTGGAACCCTTACCGTAATCGCCAGTGAGCCATCAGGCTACGAAGAGTGGGCTGCCGAGAACATTGGAGGTGCAGGCTCCCTGAATTTCGACGCAGACGCAGACGGCGATAGTTTTTTCAACGGAGCCGAATACTATTGGAGTGGCAACCCACTGAAATCGGACAGCCCCGAACCATTGCCGCGTCTCGTTGAAAGTGCAGTCACATGGGCGATTCCTGACAATACTCCGGACGATGTGATTATGACGTTGTTGCAGTCGTCGGATCTCATTCACTGGGAGCGAATTTTCGACACGATTGGGGGGGCTCTCGTAAGGGAGGTGTCTCAAGTAAACACCGCTGATGGAGGCTATGATCTTATGCAGCGTAGCAACGAAGAGGCTTCCTACTACCGTTTTGAATTGAAGTTACATCAAATGAACTATCAGGAGTGGGCGGCACGCTTCATTGGAGATGTTGGGAACAAGGACTTCAACGCGGATGCCGACGGCGATGGCGTGTTCAATGGGGCGGAGTATTTTTGGAATGGCAATCCGTTGCAAACTGACAACTCGGAGCCTTCTCTTGAGGTTGTCGATGGCTTTGTCAGTTGGTCATTCAAGGATTCGTCGCCCTCCGACGTGATCATGACATGGTCGCAGTCTACGGATCTTATCCGTTGGGAGCCCATTTATAATAGCGTATCAGGAGCCTTGATTCCGGAAGTGACTCAAGTGGTGCTCAGCGATGGAGCCGTTGACATTGCGCACCGCGCTATCAACCGACTCACCTACTATCGGTTTGCGATCAGGTTTCGGTAATCGTCGTGGAAGTTTTTGATCACTTGTTGGTTTTTGCCAGAGCTCACTCGGCGAGTTTCTTTGCACAAACGCATTAAGTTCGCAGTAGCTTCCGCCGAATCCCCAGGCTCGATAGTCGAGAACACATTGACGTAATCACCATTTTAGTTCGGTCGGAAATCGCTGCGCCGATTTGGCCTCTTCCTCACTAAATGCCTTGCGCATGAATGCGATGAGGTCTGCGATGTCTTGCGGGTTGAGTTGTTCGTGGAGATTGGTGGGCATGAGGGAGAGCTCGGATGCTGTGATGCTGGCGATACTGGCTCTGAGGACAATGTCTGCTGTACCATCGATTTTGTGCAGAATGAGGCTGGTGGGGGACTCTGAAGCGAGCACGCCCGCGTGAGATTCTCCGGAGTGGGTAGTGATGAGGTAGAGTTTGTATTCGGGATCGATCTTGCCACCGGGATCGAGAATGTTGAGGAGAATCGATTCGTCTGGCTGACTCACAGTGCTGCCAAGTGCCGGGCCGACCGAGTTTCCTTCACTGCCAAGTTGATGACAAATCACGCACGCATGCATGTAGATTTCTTTTCCGTGATCAGCGTTTCTTTGGCCGCGAAGTGCGGCCTGGTAGAGCTCAAGGCGCTTTTGCAGGGCGGCATTTGCCGATGCTTCGATAAATAGCGCGCGAGCCCTTGCCGCAATGTCTTGACTCCTGCTGTTGATCATCTGGTCGCGCTGGATAGCGGTGAGATCGCCAGGATGCACAATGCCATCTTCGATTGCAGTCAGCAGGCTGGGGTAGCGGTTGGGACGATCGAAGATGGCTCCCAGTACAGATGAACGACTGGAAGGAGTCAGAGACGGCCAAGTTTTGAGCATCACCGCGCCAGCCCTCGCATCAGTGGAGGCACTAAGCGCAGCGATGGCCGCCTGTTGTAAGGCCGGTGGTTGTTTCGGATTCAGAAATGCTTCAATGGCAGGAGCGAGAGTATCAAAACCAGCACTCGACAGAAGTTGGACGGAGTGAATGCGAGCATCCAGTTCGGCTGAACCATCGATCGCATTGTCGATCGCTGCAGCAAAGAGCGCCTCTATCAAGGTGGTATCCTGCAGCGGCAGGGAGGTTGTGAGCTCTACTGCGAGTGTCTTGATCTCAATTGCATCACTGATCAGAAAGGGCTCTAGCTGAGGCCATCCATCCGGCGCATCTAGTGGTACAGAACGTGACAGGTTTTCGATCAAGCCACCGAGCAACGGGATTTTTCTCTCGTTGTCTGCTTTGACCGCGAGTTCCAGAGTTCTGGCGATGGGCCCAATCTCGCGCCGGCCTGCGAGTGTTGATGCGAGTGGTTTGATCAGCGCGAACGCACCATTACTGATGGTCTTCGATTTCAGAAGTGAAGCGAGGATTTTGCCGCCATGGACGGAATTAGCCGAACTGAGGATCGCTGCTGCCATCCAGCGTTCATCGCCGTGCTGCTGTGCCATTGACGCTAGAGCCTCTGTTGCGCGTTGATCATCCGACTCGCCCAGTGTCATTGCCACCTGCAAGCGGACGGCTGAATCAGGATCGTTCGACATTTTGCACAGACTGGAAAGAATCGTGTCGCTGGAACTTAGGTGTTGTTGCTGTGTTAGCCTCAATGCGTGGAGTCGAACCCCATAGTGTCGATGGGGGAGGGTGCTCGCGATATCAGATGCCTGCAATACACCCAGACCGTCCAGGGTATAGAGTGCGAGTATGATGGCTTGCGGAGTTGAGCTCTCCGCGCGAAGCAGTTTGGCAAGTGTTCCCCGTGCTGCGGTCGCGTGTCTCTCGATCAGCAGGCGCTGCGCGGTGCGTCTTCGCCACGCATGATCGTCGGCGACGGTTTGTGCCAGCATTTCTGGGGACATTTTCGAAATGTCTGGCGCTACTTCGATTGATCTATTTTCCGGCAGGAGCCGCCATATGCGACCATGATTCTTGCCTTGATCAAGGCCATACTGCTGCTGAAGGAATCGAGGAATTGCCGAGTAGTCTTCGATAATTTCGCGATACATATCGACTATGTAGAAGGCGCCTTCGGGGCCAACACGAAGGTTCATCGGGCGGAACCATTGATCCGTCGATGCCAGAAACTCGGATTCTTTTTCTACGGCAGCGCGCTCGGCTATGTAGCCCGCCCCGTCGCGTCTCAAAACAGTGCGGTGGATAATATTGAGCGATGGCTCGCAATAGAAGAGGTTGCCGTGAAACTCTTTGGGAAAAAGCGAATCCCCATAGTAAGTGGTGCTGCATCCGCCGGAAAAGTAGTTGCTGTTCGTTTCCCTGGCGCCGTAAAACTTGATCCAATCGGGATCTTTTCCTCGCTTAGTTCGCCACGGGTGCGGCTCGCTGATGCGAAACCCGCGTGTGTAGTCAGCGGCTGTGTGATTGGTTTCCGGTGTTGCTACATGAGGATTGCGTGCGAGGTAAGAGAAAGGCAATGGCAGCGCGTAGATGGCTGGCCGTCCTCCGGTTGACGGAAATCGGTCGCCGACGTCGTTTAACGTCATCCCGAATGTGCCGACTCGACCATTCACCGGCTCGAGAGCTGAGCCATCTGCCTTGATCCGAAAGTCTGAGCTGCCCAGTTGCACAGGCGATGCAAGGTTTGGGCCAGTGATCGTTCCGCCTTCTCCTCCACTGCCGATGTAGATCCAGTTGTCCAGTCCCCAGTGGGGATTATTGATGCCGCGTTCCAACACATGAACGTCGAATCCGGTGAACAAGGTTTCGCGGACTTCCGGTTCGTTGTCGCCATCTCGATCAGCGAAGTACAAGATGTGAGGAGCGCAGGTCACGATAACGCCACCCCGTGCTGGCAGCACGCCGTAGCAGGGTGGTAGATCGTCGGCCCAGACATGAGCCTTATCCATGATGCCATCGCCGTCCGTGTCTGTGAGGAGCTTGAGAACGCCGAATTGATTCTCTGCTGCTTCGTCCGCAATCGCTCCGCCCTGGAGTTCCCATCGCAGCCGTCGAACGTTGGTGTCTAGCTTGCCCGTTTTGTTGAGTTCGCGGGTATCGATGTGGCCTTCGACGTTGTAGCCATGCAGCTCACATACGAAGATTCGACCACCCTCATCGAACGCAATGCAGGACGGTTCCTCGACGACGGGTTCGCTGGCGACGAGTTCGATCTTAAATCCCGCAGGCAAGCTGATGCGACTCGCGCTTTCGGCCGGCGAAAGAGGTTTTGGCGCATCTGCCGCCGGCAGAATCTGCGCAAAAGCGCTGACAAAAGGGCCCCATAGAAGCAATGCGATGGGGAGAAGGAAAAAGGTACGCATGGGACCGTTAATAAAGCCAGATCACGCCACCCTTGGCAAGGAACTCTGAACGATTCGAATCGAGTGACATCAGGCGAAGACATCGCCGATCATGTGACCGTGAACATTGGTGAGTCGGCGTTGAATACCGTTGTGGTAAAATGTCAGGCGTTCGTGATCGAGGCCAAGCGCTGCAAGAATCGTTGCGTGAAAATCGTACCAGGGAACGGGATTTTCGCTAGCCTTCCAGCCAATTTCATCGGTTGAACCATAGGTCGTTCCTCCTTTGATTCCTGCGCCTGCGAGCCAGCACGAAAACCCGTATTTGTTGTGGTCGCGACCGGGGCCGACTTGGTTTCCCGCAGACTGGGAGAACGGAGTGCGGCCGAACTCAGTGGTGAAGACGACGAGTGTGTCTTCCAGCATGCCGCGTTGTTTGAGATCCTGCAGGAGTCCGGCAACGGGTTTGTCGATCAGTTGTGCCTCAGCTCCGTGGTTTTCTTTTACATTTTCGTGAGCATCCCAACTGCTGCGCGGACTTCCGGCGATAGGGCCACCGGAAAAAATCTGCACGAATCGCACGCCGCGCTCCAGGAGTCGCCTCCCCAGCAGGCAGCGCTTTCCAGCGTCGGCAGTTTCTTTATCGTCGAACCCGTAGAGGTCCCGAATGTGCTGGGGTTCACCTGCGATATCAGCGGCCTCGGGAACGGAAAGTTGCATGCGTGCAGCTAGTTCATAGCTTCGAATACGAGAGGTGAGAATGTCTTCGAGCCCGGTGCGATCACGGTGTTTTGCATTGAGTTGCTGCAACGCATTGAGAGTGGCAGCCTCGGTCTGGCGTGTGATGCTTTGTGACGGGAAGAGGTCGCGTACTGGGTTCTTGCCGCCTGAGAATTTAACGCCCTGGGTTACCGCTGGCAGGAATCCATTGGTCCAACTGTTCGCCCCGCCATTCGGGTCACCCCGGCCATCAGGGAGCACGACGTATGCGGGCAGTTCTTCGGTCTCGCTTCCGAGTCCGTAGGCGAACCACGCTCCCATGGACGGGTAGCCATTGAACTGGAAGCCGCTATTGGCCATAAACAAGGCCGGCGTGTGGTTGGCAGATTCCGAAACCATCGACCGGATGATGCACAGCTCATCTGCCATTCCTGCGATGTGTGGGAACATGTTAGAAATCCACTGGCCGCTGCGGCCACGTTGTTTAAACTCGAAATCGCTCTGGCGCAATTGCCCGACTTGGCCAAAGAAGATGTCCGGCTTTTCGTCCGTTTGCAGTGACTGACCGTGGCACTCTTTCAGGTGGGGCTTGTAGTCGAAGGAATCGATATGACTCAAGCCGCCGACCAGACAAATGTGGATCGCGCGTTTGGCTCGGGGTTTGAAGTGCGAAATGATCGCTCCCGACGAGGATGTCGATGGTGCTCCTGCAATCCCTTCGTTCGACAACAGATGCGCGAAGGCGGTGGCACCAATGCCACGGACGCCCCAGTTGAAAAAATCCCGTCGGTGCATGGGAGAAATGAGTGAAGATGTCAGGTGGTTCATTCGATGACGACGAATTCGTTGCTGTTGAAGAGGACGCGGACGAGTGCAGCGAGGCCGTGCTGGGTGACTAGTTGTGCGGCAAGTGTGGTCTCGTCTGGATCAGGGCTGCGCCCGTAAGCCAGTTGGTAAGCACGCTCGACCTGGGCGGGTAATCCATGGCCACCTTCTTTTACGATGCGCTTTACAAAATGTTTCCCGATTCGAATAGCAAAGTCATTGTTGAGCAGTGCAAGCGCCTGCAGCGGTGTTGTGGTCACGGTTCTCCGAGGTGCGGTCGTGGCCGGATCGGGGCAATCAAATGTATCGAGAATGGAATTTCTTCCGCCACGCGGGGAGAAGCGGTATATCGTGCGTCGATGGAATTCATCGTTCTCTTCATCGAATGGCGTGTAGTAGGTTGTACCATCCTTATATTCCACTTTCACATCTCGAAAACCCGGGCCGTACTGTGCTGGGTTCAATGCCCCTGATACCATCAGCATCGAGTCACGCAGGGATTCGCCGTCTAACCGGATTGGTGATTTGCGCCAGAGAAGTCGATTGCTGGCATCCTTGCCGATGCCAGTGTTGGTCGGGCGAGATGATTGTCGATAGGCTGCGGATGTAACGATCAGCTTGTGCAGCTTCTTCAATGACCAACCTTGTACTGCTATCTCGCTGGCGAGCCAGTTCAGTAACTCTGGGTGACTGGGGCGGCCTCCATTGTGTCCCAGGTCATTGGGCGTCTCTACAATGCCTGCTCCAAAATGGTAGTGCCATATGCGATTGGCGATGACCCTGGCGAACAGTGGATTGTCAGGGCTGGTGATCCAATCCGCAAGGCGCTTGCGACGCTCTGCATCAGGGGCATCGGGGGCGAGATTGAAGTCAGGCGTCACACCTTTGACCGACTTGATAGCTCCTGGTGCCAGGACGTCGCCCTCATTCATGGCATTGCCACGAGGCAGAAATTTTGTCGTGCCGGGGGAAGCATTGGCATTCACGGTGTAGACCTTTCCTTTTGTTTTCGCTTTGGAATCGGAGAGCTCTTTGCTCAGACGGTCGCGCTGGCTTACCAGTTGCAGTCGGTGAGAGCGTTGTTGTTCTGTAAGGCTTTCAATGATCTCGTTCTCGGAGACGTAGAGATTTTCTACACCTGCCGTAGCGGCAACTTCGTCACGATTGAGTGCGCGATCGTAGAGGCGTGCATGGTGAATCCTGCCATTGAGGTGCTTGTTCATCCCGGTCGGCAGGTGGCGGATGCCGAAGCGGACGACAGTGTTCCCGGCTTCGAATGGCTGGAGCGAAGTCTTGTACGTTTTTCCATAGCGTGTACCATCGCGATAGCGCTCGATGGTGCCATCCTCGTGGTAAACAATCGTGATGAGAATCGGGCGATCCACAGCGCTTTCTTCCTTGTCGCCGCTGAACTCCTGGCTTCGGGAATATGTATTGCTGCCCGCCATCCAGCGTTGGCCTTCGCGCTCTCCGTAGACGATGGCATCGAACACAGTGCCACTTTTGTCCTGAATTGAAATGGCACCGCCACCGCGTTGGTTGAGGTCGTTGAGCTGCACCAATGCTTCCAATGTCTTGGCGCGGAGCGTAACTGGAAGCGGTGCGGTCTCGACATAGGATTGCTTGTCATCAATCACCAGTGCGCCTCCTGCAATGCGAGCCGTAGCCGCTGCTGTGCCGGTCAACCTCGCAGAGCTGTCGGCAAAGCCACTGTCAAACGTCCATTCGAAAAGAACCGGTGGAAGTTCTGGCTTCGATGCTCCGGGTTGCTGGCGATTTTCAAGTATCTGGGAAATAGCAGGTGAATCGATCGTTTTAATCTCCGTTTCCACTTCGGTAATCTCTTTTTCCAGCTTCGCTACCGTGGCTTCGCCTGCGGCGTCTCGATATTCCTTTTCCCCATGACGGATGCCGCTGAGAGCTGACACAAACTGGTAGTATTCTTTTTGCGTGATTGGATCGAACTTGTGGTCGTGGCAACGTGCGCAGTTAACGGTGAGTCCGATAAAGGTTTGTCCCACAGTGCCGGCGATTTCTTCGAGTTCGTCCTGGCGCGCGGTCTTTCTCATGAACTCTGAACCTCCCACGACAGTGTTGTGGACGCCTGCTGTCAGGAATGCGGCTGCTGCCAGACCTTCTTTACCGGACACATGCAAGTCTCCGGCAATCTGTAGTTTCGCAAATTCGTCGTAAGGGATGTCCTCATTGAGCGCCTTGATGACCCAGTCGCGAAAGTGCCACTGATTCTCTCGGACGCTGTTGCGTTCGAATCCATCGCTCTCACCGAAGCGTGCCAGGTCCAGCCAGTGTCGGCCCCAGCGCTCGCCGTAGTGGGGGCTGGAAAGGAGATCATCTACCAGTTTCTGGTAGGCTGTATCTGAGGGGGCGGCGACAAATGCCACAACCTGCTCTGGAGTTGGTGGCAGACCGATGAGGTCGAAGAACAAGCGGCGCACTTGTGTAAGGGGATCCGACTCGGGTGATGGTTCGAGATCGTGTTCGTGTAGCTTCGCGAGAATGAAGCGATCGATGTCGCCGCGACTCCATCCGTCCGGGTCGTTGACCGATGGAACTTGAGGGCGAGTGACTGGTTGCAATGCCCACCAGTCGTAGCCGGCACGGTCAGAGGTTGATTGTGCGAAGTAGTCGATGCCACCTTTCGGGTAGGGCGCGCCCGCAGCGATCCATTCCTGCAGAGCCTGCTTCTGCTCTTCGGTGAGCGGTTGCTTTTTTTTTGGCGGCATTTCGCCTGTGTTGACATGCTTCCACATCAGGCTGTCGTCTGCATTTCCGGGAACCACAGCAGCACCGCTTTCCCCACCCCTCAGTGCCGATGTTCGCATGGTGAGATCCAGCTTTCCCTTGGGCTCACTGCCTGAGTGGCATTCCAGGCACTTTGTCGTGAGGACATTGATGCCATCGCTGGCCACGCCTTCTAGCGCAATCGTGACGAGCGATAGGAGAACGCCAAAATGGACGGCTGGGGTCAGGGGGATCGCCATGAATTGAAGGTAATCTCAAAAATTTCCCCAGTCGATCCTGTTCTGACTTCAGATGAAAATGGGCTGGACCACCATGGCCTTGAGCGTGCGCTGAAGTTCGCTGTATTCAAAGCCTGGGGCGGCAGGGGAGTCGCTTATTTAAT
>JBNMNB010000263.1:0-10330 GCA_051270635.1 Verrucomicrobiales bacterium
GCTGCCGCCGCTACCGTCAGTATTGCTGAATCGACTGCAGTCGATGTGCCAGTCGTTGAGGAATCTTCCGAGGAAGTTGGTAGAGCTGAGCATGCTAATGGTGACAATGCTAACACAAACACAAACACAAACGCGAACGCGAATGTAGACTGTCGGCCACCGATGCTGGGGTCGATCAGCGATGATGAAGAAATTCTCAAACCGTTGAAGTGGGATCCCCAGGCCAAATCAACGACGCTTGCTGAGTCGGAGTCTGCAACGCCGCCACCATTGAAAATGCCAGAGCTTCCGGGGTTCGATGACGATGAGTCGCAGCCGCTCGATTCTCTGGCCGCACCGCAGGTAGAGACCAAATCGGTGCCTTCGGCCGAAAAATCACCCGTTAAGTCAGAGTCGATTTTACCTAAAGGCCCGCCCCTGATAAAGAAGCCAAAAGCGCCGGAATCTGACGCAAATCCAGTTCCTACGCCAATGCCTCGCCCAGTGCCTGCGCCAATGCCAAAGGCTGAATCCCTATCGAAGTTGCCTCAGCTGGGAGCAGGAAAAGTGTCGCAACTTCATCCTGAGCCAGCGGAGACGGGTGAACCAACTACGCGTGCAACTAATGTGCGCCTGCAACCTGGCAGCAAATCCCCGGACTTTGTCCTGCGGGCACTTTTGGGAATGAATGGCATGCCTACTTGCGCAAATGTTGTCGATCACTGTGCACAATTGACTGGAGTTTCTGATTGCCTGGTGCTGCGCACAGGTGAGGTCGTTCCTAATTCGAAGAGCAGCGGTGCGTTGAAAAGTGTGGCAGAAGGAGCTTTTGAAAAAGTCACCAGTCTGGTGCGTGAGATGGGGATTACCAGTGCAGATGCCCTGACCATCCAGATGGATACTGGAAAACTGAACTTTTTTGTCGATGACGCAGCCTGCCTGGCTATCCTTCAGGATGATTTCGTGGAGTTGGGGCCGGGCGTGCGTGAGCGGCTTACCTTGATTTCCCAGCAGCTTGGAACGATTCCACTGGCTTAAGCATTGGAGTGCACAGTGTGAGTGGCCAGATGAGCTGGCTGCCTGCCAGTGGTAATATTTTCACACGATCAGATCATGGCGGTTGTAAACGAATCTACCAAAGAGGTTACCTTCAAAATCGTGTATTGTGGGACGCCTCTCAGCGGCAAGACAACGAACTTGCAGTGGGTGCATCATCAGGTAGATAAATCAGAGCGTGGCGATCTGATTTCGTTGGCGACCTCTGCAGATCGGACATTGTTCTTTGATTTCCTTCCCGTGAATAGCATCCCGGCCAAAGGATATCAGTCCAAGTTTCAACTCTACACAGTGCCGGGTCAGGTGCAGTACAATGCGACTCGGCAACTTGTTCTACGAGGCGTGGATGGCATTGTCTTTGTCGCAGATTCCCAATTGGAGCGTATGGAGGAGAATGTCAGGGCGAAGCAGACGCTGCTGCAGAATATTGCTGATAATGGCACTGGTATCGGACGTATCCCAGTAGTGTTGCAGTACAACAAGAGAGATCTGCCATCTGCTGCTCCGCTGGATCATCTGGATCATCTGCTTAATGACGGCAGTCTAAGCGGCAGGGGAGATCCGGTAATGCGATTCGAGTCTGCCGCCGCGCAGGGGTACAATGTTTTTGAGACCTTGAATGCGGTCGCCATCGAAGTTATCAATCGGTTTAATCCTCCGACAGCGGCTGGACGCGCAACAACAACGCAGGATGTTACTTTGGCGGGATAGGAATGAGCGCCGATTCTTCACGCGATTCTGAAATGACGGATGCCACATCCGTGGGAGATCTGCCTGTGGATGTCGTCGAAATTTTGAAAGATCTCTGCCATCGCGCAGATTTGTTGTCCGTGGCCCTCTTGCACGAAACCGGGGTAGTGTTGGAGCAGGTGGGCGAGGATCGATTTCGCGATCAGGGAGAAATTGGCGCGCTCACTGCGGGCGCATTCCATGCAACTGCGATGCTGGGCAATCGCCTGGGGGACGCAAACGTAGAAGGCCTCTGTCACGAAGGCCGTTATCAGTCATTCTTAATCGTGCCAGTGGATACTGAGCGGTTGCTGCTCGCGGTGTTTCCTTCCGGATGTAAGCTGGGTGTCGTCAGGCTGTGTCTTCAGCGTAGTGCAGGAGCGCTGAGGGGAGAAAAGTGCGTAGAGAAGGATTCGCAACGTCAAAGTGTCGCTGAAACTGGTGACTGGCTAGGCGCTTAGCCGTTGCAAGGATCTAAAATCGACTGGTCGTTTCGTAAAGATTGAGAATGGCTCTGGCGACCTCTGTCCAGGCAGCGAGTTCAATTGCGTTCGCTGAGCTCAGCTGCGGCCAATCACCAATGCTGGCCAGTGCTTTCGCTGCATCTGCATCGTTCTGATAGCGACGATTTTTTTCATCGTGCAGCGCGGAGAGAATTGACAACTCACTCTCGCTTGGGGCTCTGGAAACCGCCCGCAGAAATGCGTGATCTATTTTCTGTTGCACCGTTCCTGGCATGTTTACCAGGTTCTGTGCGAACACTCGTGCCGCTTCGACGAATACTGGGTCGTTCAATAGGACAAGTGCCTGCTGCGGAGTGTTCGAGCGCGGCCTGCTGGCGCTGCATTCCTCTCTGCTTGGAGCATCAAATGCGGCCATCGCCGGGTGGGGGAAAGTGCGGCACCAAAATGTGTAGAGGCCGCGACGATAGCGACCGGTGGCGTCCTTGTCGGCATACCACTCGCGCTTAGGGAAATTCAGTTGCGCCCAGTAACCCGGTGGCTGAAACGGTTTGACACTTTCGCCTCCTGTTTCTTCGGCCAGCATCCCTGCCAATCGCAATGCGGTGTCACGCACCAGTTCTGCATCAAGACGCCAGCGGCCCTGTCGCGCAAGCCAGCGATTGGTGGCATCTTTTTCACGTAATTCTGGTGTGTCTGTCGATACCTGCCGATAGGTGCGGGAGGATACTAACAATTGCACAAGGTGTTTGACGTCCCAGCGGCTGTTGACAAATTCCGCAGCCAGCCAGTCGAGCAATTGCGGATGTGATGGGGGCTCTCCCTGTGCTCCGATGTCGTCGACATTGCGGGACAAGCCGCTGCCATGGAACAGCATCCACATCCGATTGACAAAGGCGCGCGCCGTCAGCGGATTGGCAGGATCTGTGATCCATTGAGCAAGTTCCAGCCGCGTCTTGCGCTTGGATTCAGCTGGTGATTCTTTTGAGGTTGCCAGAAAAACGGGGACATGAGGTGCGACGATCGCTCCTGAATCATCCAGCCAGTTTCCACGGGGCAGGATGCGGGTCTCTCTTGGCTCAGGCATGGCCTCGGCGATGAGCATTTTGCGCACGCCCGCTTCGATTGTATCTGCCTTCTTTTTGAGGTCGCCAAGTCGCTTCCTGGCATCTGCAAGTTCAGGGGCGATATTCCGATAGTGGGCGTTGAGGGCAGCTTGTTGTGTGCTGTCGCGAGTGTCGGGGGCAGAATTCAGAGCGGCTTTTATATTGTCAGGCAGTTTCAGTAATTTCTTTGCCTTCTCGTCGTCGCCAGTGAGAATCGATTTGGTGTCTGCGATCCATCGGGCTTGTCCTTCGATCACTGCTACTTCGAGGTCCGCCTTGCCGCGCAGGACATTGTCTATTGCCGATTCTTTCAGTGCTGCATTCAGCTCATTCAACTGGCGCGATTGTTGTTCTGTAGGGAGTCGCAGGTTCGGTTTGCGCTTGGCGACGCCGCCTTCTTTGATATCGGCGAAGAAGGCTGCCATGCTGTAAAAATCCTTAGCCGTAAACGGATCAAATTTATGATCGTGGCACTGCGCACAGCCCAATGTGGAACCCATCCACACGGATGAAACATTGCGCACGCGATCGGCTGCATAAATGGCGCGGTATTCCTTGTCCTGTGCTCCACCTTCTTCAGTGGTTTGCAGTAGTCGATTGTATCCGGAGGCAATCTTCTGGTCGGTGGTGGCATTCGGTAGCAGATCGCCTGCAAGTTGCTCAAGTGTGAATCGATCAAATGGCATGTTCTGATTGAAAGCATTGATCACGTAGTCGCGGTAAGCAGCCACGGGCTGCGATGCATCACTGTGGTAGCCGATGGTGTCCGCATAGCGCACCAGATCGAGCCAGTAGAGCGCCATGCGCTCGCCAAAGTGTTTGTCATTGAGCAGGCGGTTGACGACTCGGGTGTAGGCATCTTTTGATTTGTCAGAAACGAATGCGCTGACCTCCTCAGGCGTCGGAGGCAATCCAGTAAGGTCGAAAGAAAGTCTGCGAATGAGCGTTGTACGATTGGCTTCTTCTGATTGGGGGAGTCCGTTCTCGGTCAGCTTCGCGGTGACGAAATGATCGATGGCATTGGCAGCCTCCATTTTTTCGGGAACGGGTGGAGGCGTCGGCTGTGCGAGTGCCTGGTAAGCCCAGTGCTCGTCATACTTTCCTCCCTCGGCGATCCATTCCTTGAGCAGTGCGACCTCTTCGGCGGATACCGTCTTTCCAGTTTTCTTCGGCGGCATGGCGTCGTCCTGGTCATCTGTCAGGATGCGCACGATCAACTCGCTATTGTCAGGATCTCCGGGGGCGAGAGCATGGTAGCCGTCCAGGTCAGCTTTTGCGCCTTCTTCGGTGTCGAGTCGCAGCTTGGCCTTGCGCTCATGCTCATCAGGGCCATGGCAGGCGAAACACTTGTCAGCAAGGATTGGGCGAATATCCTGGTTGAAATCGACGGCGCTTACTGCGCCTGTAGAAAGCAACGCGGCACAGATGAAAAGTGAGATTTTAGTGATCATAGAACGCTTCAGGGTGGATACCACGACAGTCATTGCAGGGCGAGTCTGATTCGCGCTTAAGCGTCCAAATGCGCGAAAAATGTTCGAGAATGATGTAACAGAGCGAGAGAATCGTGTGTCATAGGAGCAACAGGCGTCAACGTTGCAGATCAATCTGTTCACGTTTGCCGTCGATTTTTGCCAATGTTTGCCCGTTCTCAGTCTTTTCCGTCGCTGTTGCCCTGCTTGTCCGAAGCCTTGGCCAGTGTTGGTGTGTCTGGGTGGGTTTTGCACCAGCGCAGCAGTGATCGCGATGAAACCACTGATCGCGATGAAACCACTGATCGCGCGGCAATTGAGAATAGTCTGCAACAGTATCTGAAGGACAATGGCGATCAGCAAGCCGCTGAGCAGCTGGTAAAACATCTGTATCCACTCGTTGCCAAGATTTTGAACCATCGTTTGCCCGCGCAGATCGCCTTGGAAGATGTCGCCCAGCAGGTGTTTTTAAAAGTGTTTGCGAAGCTGTCACAGTTTCAAGGGAAAGTGCCGCTGGAGCACTGGGTTGCGAAGATCGCTCTGAATACTTGTCTCAATGCCATGCGCGGGCCGAGATTAAAAGTTGAGCTGCGGCGCAGTGATCTAGCCGAAAGTGAAGAGGCTGTTCTGGACGATCTGCACTCTGGCGATGCTGCGCAAAATGTCGCGGATGCGGTGGCCGGGCGCGAGTTGCTGTGCAAGCTCCTTGCCTGTCTGTCTCCCAAAGAACGAGTGGCGATCGAATTAACAGAACTGGATGGGCATACCTCCCAGGAGGCCGCAGCTCTTCTCGAAACTACAGCCATTGCTGTGCGCGTGCGAGTGGCGCGGGCTCGAGCCAAAATGCGGCGCTATCTAGAAAACTTACAAGCAGAGGAACTAAAGTGATGAAATATAAATCTGATCTTGATCAATTGTTTGAACTGGCTCGCCGTGCTCCGGTAGCCGCGCCACCTGCCATTCGGCCTGGATTTGCGTCGCGCGTGGCTCGGGCATATTCAAGTGGAGTCTCCGGAGCAAATAGCGATAATCTCGCCGATTCTCTGTTACCGGCCTTTCGCTGGGCAGTCCTGGCTTTTGCGGCGTTGACGATCCTTGTGGCCGCAGTCAATGCGCCTGGCGTATCGATTGCCCGTTTCACACATGATGCGGCTTATGAATCGCACCTGTTGGACATCGTTCTTGTAAGAGAAAAATAATGCCACAACGAATGTAACACCTTGGTCTGTTCGCGTGTCATTAGTATTGAATCCTATGAAAAGAATCCTCCTCGGCCTTGTCGCCATCTTTGTTTTTGGAAACGTCTCCGGTGCCTTCATCGGTGCACGCTTCCAGGAGGAACGCCATGAGAAACGAGACAAGGTGGATAACCTTGAAGTCAACCTCCTGGAATTGCTGGAGAAGAAATTGACATTAACTGATGATCAGAAGGCGGTCATTGAGCCGATGGTCGGCGAGGCGTGCCTTGAGATCCGTGCGATTTACCGCAGGGGAGCGGACGATATTGAAACAATTGTCCGTCAGTACCACGATCGCATCGCAATGGAGCTGACTCCCGATCAGGATAAAATTTTTAAAGAACTTGAAGCGCAGCGGCAAGAACTGGCGGAAGGCAGTCGGACCCGCGGGCTTGATTAATCTCAATCGATTCGTGCAACGTATTCATTTCGTAAATTTAACACCTCTATTTTAATCTATGTTACGAACCATTCTTTTTTCATTGACGTTGTCGGTGTCCGCGGCAGTTCTTGGTGCCGCTCCTGCTGAAAATGACGCCGAGCTTGAGCAGAACCGTCCACTGGTAGAATTAGAAAATTTCGCTCTTATCGATCATGAGGGGAAATTTCATGAGTTTGACTATTACTGCCGGATTCCTTCAGTAAAAGGCATCGTTCTTTTCATGCAGGGAAATGGTTGCCCGCTGGTGCAAAAACGAGTTCCTGAGCTGAAGCGATTGCAGGCAGCGTATCAGGATAAGGGGATTATTTTCGCGATGTTGAACGCTAACTTGCAGGATGAGCGCGATGAAATTGCCGCAGAAGCCGATGAGTTTGGAATAGAAATGCCAATCTTGAAAGATGAGACTCAATTAGTGGCTGCACGGCTGGGGGTCGAGCGGACTGCAGAGGCATTCTTGATCGATACGAAGACCAAGCAGGTCGTTTATCGAGGAGCGATCGACGATCGCATGTCTTACCAGAAGGAAAAACCAGAGCCGGAGAACTATTTCTTAAAGGATGCGATGTCCGAGTTGATTTCCGGTCGCGCAATCACGACAGCTGTCAGTGATGCCCCAGGGTGCAAGGTATCGATGCCTAAGAGCAGTCCAGAGACCAACTATGTCCAGCACGTAGCTCCGATTTTGAAGTCTCGATGTGTGACTTGTCACACTAAGGGCGGTTTAGGGCCGTTTGCGATGTCCAGTTATAAGAAAGTAAAAGGCTGGTCAGACATGATGGTCGAAGTATTGATGACAAAGCAAATGCCGCCCTGGCACGCCGATCCTCACATTGGAAAATTCAGCAATGATAGTGGCATCACTCCAGAAGAAACGCAGACTCTGGTAAATTGGGTAAATGCTGGTTGTATTGAAGGCGATGGTGCTGATCCGCTTGAGGGATACGTGCCAGAGACTTCCGAGTGGCACCTTGGGCAGCCTCAAGAGATCGTGACGATTCCCGAGCAAAAAGTGGATCCTGAGGGAGTATTTAACTACCGCTATGTGACACTGGAAAATCCATTCGATGAGGATGTTTGGCTGACGGCTTCCGAGATCAGTCCCGGAAATACGCGGGTTCTTCACCATGTGATCGTCACTGCTATTCACCCTGAGGTGAAGCGCATTGAAAAGTGGGTGACAGGCTACGCTCCGGGAACGACAGGATCGAAGTATCCAGTTGGAAGCGCTGTTAAGTTGCCTAAAGGATGGAAGCTGAAATTTCAGCTGCACTATACTGCCTCTGGAAAAGCTGAGACAGATCTGACACGATTGGGGTTTCACTACACCAATACGCCGTTAGAGAAGGAGTTTAAAACCAAGATCGTGATGAAGCACGATTTCAAGATTCCTCCGGGCGACGGTGAATACGCAGCGGAGAAAGATTACACGGTCAAAAAAAATAGCATCATCTACTCTCTCAACCCACACATGCACTATCGGGGGAAGAGAATGAGTTTCGAGGCGAAATACCCTGATGGAAGAGTAGATATGCTACTTTCAGTTCCTAACTATAACTTCAACTGGCAGCGCACTTACCTGCCGCAAGAGCCTCTGGAAATTCCCGCAGGAACAAAAATTACCGTGCGCAATGCATGGGACAATTCAGCCCAGAATCCGCACAACCCTGATCCTGCAAAAGAAGTCAGGTGGGGCGATCAAAGTTTCGAAGAAATGTTCTTCGCAACGATCGGTTACATCGAACAAGATTAATCACTCCAACTCTAACTAACTAATATGAAAACCCACCTCATTCGTTTCCCCTTAGCTCTGGCAACTCTCTTCGGGCTCAGCACTTTTGCAGTCGCCGATCATCACAAGAAACCAGTTGATATCGTTGGCGTCTGGAATGCTACTGCTTAATCTGATGCAGGCGATCGAGAAATCGTCTGGACGATTAAAAAAGACGAAGAGGAATTCGTTGGCACCAGCGTGGATGGCGAATCTGGTGAAGAGAGGAAACTTGACAGAATCACCGTTGAGGAAAAGAAGGTGACGATAGAAATGGACGTTGAGATGGATGGCGTGAAGGGACTGATTCGCGTGGTTGCTGAGGAGAAGGAAGCCAATACGCTTACTGGTAAGTGGTTGATTGCTGGTGCCGATGGCACCGAGTTCATGAGCGGTGAGCTTTCTGCAGTCAAAGAGATGGCGGTCGCATTGGCTGGCGACTGGAATGCTACTAGCATTCTTCCAGATGGAAGTGAATTGAGTTCGACGCTCGTTCTAAGTGGTGAGAACGCCAAGCTTGAGGGATACTTCAAGAGTAAAGATGACAATGAATTGAAAATTGGAAAACTGACTTCCAAGGACAAGGGTTTGCGCCTCGATTTCGAAATGGATATTCAGGGCACTGCGATGAATGTGGTGATTGAGTCGGAACTTGAGGACGAAAACAAACTTGCTGGAAAATGGATTGTCAAAGGAGCTGATGGCAGCGAGGCGGCCAGCGGTGACTGGTCGGCGAAGCGCGATGCCGCGAAGGATTATTCGGGTGAGTGGGCCGTGAGTGCAGCACTGCCGGACGGTGGTAAATACACGGGCACACTGACACTGACAAAAAATGAAGACGGCTACTCAGGCAAATCGAAATCCACCGATGGCACTGCGAGGGAATTAAATTCGGTCAAAGTGGATGACGGAAATATCGTCTTTACTTCCGATTTCGATGCGAATGGTGCAACGGGTATCATCACCGTGACAGCTAAAGAGCAGGAAGATGGTGCACTGTCTGGTAGCTGGAGTCTTGCAAGCGATGGTACTGAAGTTGCAACCGACAGTTGGACTGCAACAAAAGGAGAGAACAAAGCTGGTGTGCTTAAGGGGCGATAGCCGCTGCTGCTCGATTTAAAACCCTGGACTTCGCTACAATATGGTGAGCCGACTTATACCGCTGGCAGCATTCGTGATGTTGTTCGTCACTTCTGCTGCTGCGGATGAGGGCGACGTAGTCAAAAACGTTAAGCATGCCTACGCTGACAATGATGGTGTCAAGATACACTACGTAACACTCGGGGAAGGAGAGCCAATCGTGATGATTCACGGTTTCCCGGACTACTGGTACACTTGGCGGAAGCAGATGGCTGATTTAAGCAAAGACTACCAGGTCATTGCCATCGATCAGCGTGGCTACAACAAAAGCGATAAGCCTGAAGGCGTCGACAATTACGCAATGAATCTGCTGGTGGCTGATGTTGCTGCGGTGATCAAGGCAGAAGGGAAAGAGAAGGTGACCATTTGTGGGCACGATTGGGGAGGTATGGTCGCCTGGCAGTTTGCCATGACTCAGCCAGCGATGACTGAGCGGTTGATCATCCTGAATCTTCCACATCCGCGCGGGCTGGCGAGAGAGTTAGCGACGAATCCGGAGCAACAGAAAAATAGTGCCTATGCGCGGCAATTTCAGCAGGAAGGTGCGCACAAGAAGCTGACCGCAGAAGCCCTTGCCGCCTGGGTGAAGGATTCGGATGCACGGGCGCATTACGTTGAAGCATTCAAGCGGTCGAGCTTCGAGGGCATGTTGAACTACTACAAAAAGAACTATCCGCGTGAACCTTATTCGGTTCCTGATGGGCCTGTGGCAGATGTGCTTTGTCCGGTGCTGATGTTCCATGGCCTGCAGGATACGGCACTGCTTTCCCCGGCGCTCAATGGCACCTGGGATTGGCTCAAAAAGGATCTGACCTTGGTCACCGTGCCTGAGGCAGGACACTTCGTGCAGCAAGATGCAGCTGATCTAGTGACGCGCAGCATGCGCATGTGGCTGGGGCGTTGAACCTCTCATTTTGAAATCATATCTATGAATCGGCTTTT
>JBNMNB010000264.1:0-10116 GCA_051270635.1 Verrucomicrobiales bacterium
TTCCGCAGAGGTTCCCATTACGCCGCTGACGACCACTTTGCCTTCTGTCACATCAATCCGCAGACTGTCCACGTCGATGTAAGTGTGCCAGCGCCAACGCTTGATGATGTGCGCTTTAATTTCTTCGTCGGTCCGCTCCGCGCCAAAATCGACCTCAATGAAGTTGTTAAGCTCCTTCACGCCACGCACGCCGGAGACGCCCCGGACGACTTCGCGCTTTGCGCCGAGTGAGCTGGCTTGCCCACGCAGATCTACGGTACCATCGCTCACCTCAACGGTCACCTCTTGGCGCTTTGCCACCGGATCCCAACGCATGAATCGTGCGATGCGCTCCTTGAGGTCGTCGTCCGCTACGGGGCGCGGCTCGACTTTTATCAAATTAACCACCGACCGCACTCCGCGCCGCGATTCTGCGATGGCCGCCGTCCGGGTCTTGGCCTGGATGGAAGTCACCGTTCCCTCCAGCGTCGCCACACCGTCGGCGACGGTGACGTTCGTGTTGTTGGGCGCCGCAAAGGGATCGTTGAAGAGACTGAACTCGATGGCATCGGCGATCTTCTCGTCCGCAGGAACGCCGGCTGTGGCAGCGAAAGTTGTAAGTACCGCGAGTCCGGTAGCGATGAACCGTTTGGTGTAATTTTGGATCGTTTTCATGGTGAATGGTCTGTGTGTTAGTCGAGAATTTCGGCGACGTGATCGGCGGCGGGGTTGGCGACTTGTCCGCTGAAGCCGTCGTAGACTTCCGCGAACTCGCGCACGACGATTTTCGGAAGAAGGGACAGAATACGATCGGCGAGGGACTTGAGCCGGTCGAGGTGACGGAGGCAAATTTCCGTCAGTAGCGAGTTCCCGGCGGACATGGCGCCGGAGTGCGCCACAACATACGCACCTATGATCGTCGAGAGATCGTCATTTACCTTCGCCACCGAGGCCGTTGCCGGATGACGAGAGCCAAGCTTCTGTGCGCCACTCGCCATCCCTGCGAACTCTCCCATCGCCTCCCGGAGGGGCGAGGAGATTTCCCCGTCTTCATATTGGCCACTGAGGCCGTGGGACAAGTGCGCCGCGTTTTCATCGAATGCGGTCGCGACCTCATTTAATGCATTGCTTCCCGAAGGCGAGAGCGCCTGTCGCAACTGCTCGTCCCCCAGAACCACGCGGATCTTGGCACTGTGGCTGCGCTGTTTGGAGATAATATCGACCACTAGGCTGCGGACGACCGGGTTCATTTGAGCTGCAGATTCGTTTTCCATTGGTTTGTTTGATTCGATTCTTTTTGGCGGAGCGCTGCCGCTACCAGTAGTAGGGGCGACCGTAGAAGTCGTAGAGTTGCTGTTCGTAGTCCCGGTTCACCGGCTCGTCCGCGCGGAATTCAGGTGCGTCTTTGATTTGTTCCATGGTCAGTCCAACGGATGCCTTGCGCACTGACCAATCGATACCATTGAGCCAGTCGATGTCGATCAGCACTTTCCTTCCAGGCAACCAGTTGCGGGTGTCGATGACGAGGTAGCGCAATCGCCATTGATGGGTGTCGGCGATGAAATCTTCGACGTGACCGATCTCTCCGTCCGTTGCCGCAATGTCGTATCCGATGATTTCCTCCGCTGACCGGATGTGGCAGTTCTGCTCGATCGTTTGCACCGCCTCTGCGTGGCGTTCAACCTCCTCCGGATTTGGCGGGATCACTCCCGCCGCACCATCGGGGTAAGCGCCTGCACCCCAAAATTCCGCTCCGCCCCAATAGGGAGCATGGCCGTGGTATTCCGCGAACTCCGCTTCATAGCGGCGAGAGACCGGCGCATTCGCTTCCAGGGGCGGCGCACTTTCGAGCAGCTTCTTCGTGAGATCTATCTGCAGCGACTTTGCATACGCTCCCGTCTCCGGCTCCGCGATGTGGCGGGGGCTCACCAGCACTTTGTTCGCGGAAAGCCAACCGCCAGTGTCAGCCACCAGATAGCGGATGCCCCAGCGTTCATCGTCAAAGAGAAAATCTTTCACTTTGCCGATGTTTTCTTCTGCGCCATCGATGGCGTAGCCGATCATTTCTTTGATACTTCTCAACATGATTTGGTTCTTTCTTGTTCTCTGGATTTTCGTTTCGACGTGCCCTTCGAGCGCGAGCATTTGAACCCCAGCGACCGCTCGCTTAATGTCGTCGATTGAGATCTCGATTCCCGCCTCCAAATCTACGAGCGATCCTCGGCGCGAACGGCGGAGCAGGCGAATGTGGATACGGAGCTGCTCCATTCTCTTTCGCAGACGGGTTATCGCTGGGCGATTGTCAGTGTCTTCGGCGCTTTGGTCGAGGCGATCTGACAGCTCATCAAGAGTGGCGTGATAGGCAGCTGCTTTCTCGCTCAGGATAATTAGTGGGTCAGTGTTAGTATCCGAGGCGTGCATTTGTCCTTATTCAGAGCGAATCCCGTGCCAACGTCATGTTTGCGCTCGTAAGTCCGTGATTAGGGGAGAAATACAAATTCTTAAAGAATGTGAGGTATTGCCCCGGCTGCCCTTCAACCGTGCAAACTACAGGTTTCGTTTCGTGTTCTTCGGGCAGAATGCAATCGGCGATGGGTTCTCCTCGGTCGTCGCGGTGACCATGCACTTCGCCTGATCTCACGCGTTCCTTCGTGCGCTTTGCAAAGAACTCCGTCCGCCAATCGGAGAAAGTGCCTATCTACAAGGAACCGTGGAGCTGGCACGGGAAATGCAGAATATAAATATGCAGAATATAATTTAGCTATTTGAACCGAAGAAATGAAACGTCCCTTAATACTATCAAGCCTATTTGTATCAGTCGCCCTGCTTTTTCCCGAAGTCAGCTATGGCTCGCAGAATGATCAACTCATCGCACTCGCGGTGGAGAACCAGTTGATCACGGCGGGTGCAGAGAGTGTTCGCTCGGCATCGGTAGATGTCAGCGCGGCGGATGGCGTCGTCACTTTGTCCGGCACCGTCGACAACCTCCTGGCCAGGGAACACGCCGCCCGGTTGACGAAGCAGGTCAAAGGTGTCATCGCTGTCTCAAATCAGATCGTCGTCGTCCCTCCTGAAAAGACGGACAGGAAGATCAAAATCGACCTCTACGATGCCCTCAGATATGACCCCGCGACGCTCTCAACCGGGCTCGATATCGAAGTCGCCAATGGGAAGGCGATCCTCAAAGGAGCGCTCGACAGCGCCGCTGAGAAGAAGTTGGCGCTGCTGGTCGCACGTTCGGTGGCGGGTGTGCGCGAGATTAAAGATTTGGTCGTCGTCATGCCAAGGCGGGAACGTATCGATGAGGAGGTCAAAGCGGAGATCGAGCGGCTTCTCGACTTCAGCGCCGCACTGGATGATGTGGAGGTGAAGGTTGCTGTGAAGGAAGGCGCGGTCTCGATCACCGGCAGCGTCGGCACCGACTTTCAACGCTCGAAGTTAGAGGAAATCGCGGCGGTGGATGGCGTGAATTCGGTCGATGTGAATGGAGTGGACATCGACTGGAGTGGCCGTAGCGGCACCTTGCGAAAGAAGCGGTTCGACGCTGTGACCGATGCCACCATCGCGGAGAATGTGCAGCTTGCGCTGAAGCAAGATCCGTTCACCCTGGTGTTCGCGGAGTCGATCGTACCCGCCTCAAAGGGAGGCGTAGTGACCCTGACTGGAAAGGTGGCTACCGCGCTGGCCAAAGACAAAGCCGCTCAGGTGGCAACCGGAGTGGTTGGCGTCTTCCGTGTTGATAATCGTCTCAAAGTCGTTTGGCCGAAGCAGGCTTCAGACACGGACATCAACAACTATGTCTCCAAGGCGATGGCGCGGGACGCCTACCTTCACGATCAGGAGGTCATCGTCCGGACGCGCAATGCGCATGTGAATCTCTACGGACTGGTCGATACCAAATTTGACTTCCAGCGCGCCGCCTTCATCGCTAGTGCCCAGCCAGGCGTTGTCCATGTGGCGAACTACCTGACCGCCTTGAAAACATGGGAACCGAAGAGCGATGATGAAATCGCCGAGAGCATCCGGAACAGTCTGACCTTCGTTTTTCCCGCCCCCTCCAACAACATTCAGGTCACTGTGGAGAATGGCGTGGCCATTCTGCGCGGCACAGTCGATACCTGGCTCCACTGGCAGACCGCCATGGACATCGCAGTCGATGCCGGCGCGCGCAAACCACACAGCCTCCTGAAAATTCGCTATCGACCGCAGCACACTACACCGCCTCATATCTACGTACCCTAACGAAGCAGAAACGTAAAACCTCAGAGACAAGAGAAACGAAAATGAAAACGCTTATATTGATCACTTTATCGATAGCCATGGCGCTCGCCCTGCAGGCTGCCCCTTCCGGGAAGTCCGTGACAGTTTCTTCCGAAATCGATCATACTGCCTACGATGCCCTTCTCAAGAAGCACGTCGACGCTAAAGGTCTCGTCGATTACGAAGCTTGGAAGAAATCTGCCGCCGACATGAAAGCGCTTCGTGACTATCTCGCAACGTACGAGCCCAAGCCGGAAAAAACGGCTTCCGGGAATGTTCTTAACGCAGCATTGGCCAACCTCTACAATGCTTCGACGATCTCGTTCATCCTAAGTCAGTATCCCACCGACAGCATAAAGTCGCAGGACGATCCCTTCACAGAAGAACGCTACCTCGTGGGGGGCGACAAAATTTCCGCGGACGACATCGAACACGGCACGCTTCGCCCACTGATTGGCTACAAGGCACACGCGATTTTGGTCTGCGCCGCCAGGAGTTGCCCGCCACTGCAACAGGAGGCCTACGAGGCGAAGACGTTCGACTCGCAAGTCGAGACCGCTTTCAAAGTCTGGCTCAGCCGCCCGGATTTGAATCAATTCGACCCGAAGAAAAACAGCGACGGCGTCTTCGGATTCTTCTCCGATGAGATCCAGGTGTCGAAGATTTTCGACTGGTATAGGAAAGACTTCAAGAAAGCGGGCGGCCTGCGCGGAATTCTAGCCAAATACGCGCCCGCGACTCATCAAAAGACCATTAAAGACACGAGCAATGACATCGGGTTCCTGGACTATAACTGGGATCTGAATGCACAACACTAACAAGAACTCTAACATAAATTTGAAGTCTATGTCTATCACCGCCCCAACTCAATCGGACACCAGTGGAGGTGTGGAGAACGATGTGTGCGCCTGCCCTCACTGCGAATGCGCCATCACGGATGAGAATGCCTTCGTCATCGGCAGCGTCGCCTACTGCTGCGAGTTTTGCGCGGAAGGGCATCCACATGGAGAGCCTTGTGGCGCCGATGGCTGTGACTGCGGGGAAAGATCGAGTAAGATAGATCCCGATGCCTCCCCAGCGTGAAGAACTGGCTCGCTGATCACTGGAAAGGAATTGCAATTGGAGTGTCCGACCTGCCCTACGCGCTTAGATTAAGCCTTGCACGCTTGCTCCGACTAGCGTCCAGTTCCAGTATTGAATTGGGGCTACCAGCCCGCTCAGGCCTCAAGAGCCTCGGTCAGAATGCGCACGTCATCTTTGATCCGGTTCCTTTGGAAGGTCAGCGCATCTTCAAGCTCATCTGGAAGCGCCGAGTTCTTACCTAGAATGGCATCGTAGCGATCTAGTGTAGCCTGATCCAGGTCGCGAGCTTTGGTTAGAATCTTGTCATTGTCGGCGAGGTTCAGAAGGTCGAGGAGATCCGCGATGAATTGGCCAACCCGTCGTTTGCTCGGTTGATGTCCGAACACCTTCTTGTAAAGGCCCTCGAACTTGATTCTCTGATTCGCACGCTCGCTAAACGTGCGCTTTGCCTCCTCGGAAATTCCGGCAATTTCGAATCCATGCGAGTCCTTGCTGGGTTCGACGTTGTAACCTAACTGCGTCAGTTTCCGGGCGAAGTCATGATAGAGAAATTCGCGCACGTAAACGCTCGACTCCATCATGGCACGGCGCTGAAGTGCCATCCACTTGTCCCGCTCCCTATCAAAGCTCGCGTTGACCATCACGGCATGGGCATGCAGCTGCGGATCAAGTTATCGGCTGCTATCGTGGAAGAAAAGAGCACCGACCACATTGCCAGTGATGCGGAGTTTCTCGGAGTTCCTGAATTCGCCCGCGCGTAATCTAACGGCGGCGAAGTGTTCCATTTCTTTCACGGCAAGCCTAACCGAGTCCTTCCACGCCTCGACAACGCGATCATCTCCGCCGACTATCGCGACAATACTCGCTGCCTTTGGGGCACTGATGTTGATGTCGTGCAGCGTGATCGGCTTGCGACTCTCGACTCGACCGGTTTTCGGATTCGTCACTTTGGCGACGGTGTTCTTGCGCTCGGTGAGACGTTCTCCGGTGAACGGGTGCTGATTGTTCCGAAGCATTTCGAAATGTTCGGATTCGACGGCCCCCTCAAGCCCAAGTTTCTGAGCACCGTTTCCGATCCATTCGCCGGAGACTTCCTTGCCTTCCTCGTAGTAGTCGTTCGCACGTAGGTGCTTTGACAGGTACTTGTCACCACCCGTGATGGAGCTTGCGGTAATCATGCTAGTGACGCGCCATGGGGCGTCACTAGTTAATTCGCCGTCGGCGACGGCAGATCACGTTTCAGGAGAGCTTTTTCAAGTATGCCGATCCCGGACTCGGACTGGTGGTAGGGCTCGGCGATGACGCGCGAGCGTGAATCCGAGATCATGCGCTGGGGCTTTGATCGCAATATAGGGTGTCAGACGAAATGCTGAGAACATACACCCTAAGTGATCTGGCCGACTTGGAGTCGCATCAAACGGTCGTTTTTCGAGACAGCTTCAGAGAGGCACTTGATACCGGATTTGCAGGCTCGCCACTGTCTCGTCAACCCATCTCACAAATCAAATTCTCATTTTGCCGTAACGAGAGATATTAACGAGACACCGTCGGCGCAGTCGTTGGCGTTGGTTTGTAACCAGTCGAGTGGACATCTGCGATTTTTGGTGTGCCTTGGAGATCTACGGTGAATTCTACGGCTGCTTCCTCGATAGCACCATTTGAAAATGCTTTTCCGGCAAGGATGATCTTAGCACGTTGATCAGGAAGCCAGCCGCCAAAGAATAATCGGCGCTTATCCCATGCCTTACCAGAAAGTTCCTCAAACTCCGATATGGATAGAGGAATGGGCGTGAAGGCAGCTTGCGTGAGTCGAGCTAGAATCACCGTCCCCATGTGACGATGATTACTTTCCTCAATCGCCACCATCTGTCTGTTTTTTCGCCAGTGCCAGGAAGCTCCTTGAGTCTGTGAAGTGCTCCATTCTTCATTCCCTGATTCAGGCTGATATGAACTTGCGAAAATACCAATCGGTTCACCATTCTTCTCGATTTTGTAAAAATATGCTTCCCCATCAGTGTCATAGCCGGTCTGAAATTCATCGCCAAGCTGAACATCCGCAGCTGCAATTTCGTGGGCAAATGTGTTTTCCCAAGGTTCGCCTTCCATGCTTAATCCGGAAATCTTCGTCTCGATTACCTGGCCTTTTTCGTTCAGACGAAAAATTGCACTAAACGTGTTTTTCAAAAGGAAATCGCTCTCTCGTTTGCCATCGTTCTTGAAGGCACTGCAGCTCATCGTGAAACGTAGCCGATCGGTGCCAAACCACGATGGATCAACCAGCCATGTCTTCGAGATCTGAAACGGAGCGATACGTTTCCTTATTTCAGCCCACGCAGGCTTCAGATCCGGAAGAGACACCTGAGCGGCAGAATGGCGCTGCAACTGATAGATTGCAAAAGCGGCTAATTGATGATCTCCGGCTTCAACAGCCACTCGCTGACTGGTCGATGTCCATACTACCTTGTATTGGGATGAGCCGCGGTTGGCCTTATCATGCCCCGCGCTAGCAGCAATTCCGAATACCGTTTCGTTGGCCAAATTCGTTCCAATTGGTGCCTTCCGAGCGATGTCATAAAACGTGATCTGAGGTATAAATTGCTCTGTGGTAGATTTCCTGATCGCCAACGCCTTGTGACCATCTGGGGAAATAGTGTCTGCTACCACCTCGAAATCATCCGCCGCTGCAGAGAGGATAAGCAGTGCAGAAAGAAGAATTACCGTAAGATTGCTCATTCGCATAAAGATAGTCTAGGGCTGAACTCAAGAGAATCTTTCGTTTTGCCGATGTTTGCGGCCTGATTCAGGCCTGAAAATCCTTAGGTCGGGGCCGAAGGGACACAAGCAAGCGCATCGCATTCGGGCTGCTGACCTCGACCCGGATCACTGGATGTGGATGGCTGGCGTGTGGGAAGAGCACGCGGAGCACGGCCAGTGCTATTCGATGATCACAACGACGCCAAACGCAGCGATGGAACGCATTCACAATCGGATGCCTGTCATCCTTCCGTTCGCGAAAACGGACGAGTTCCTCAACGGGGACGATCCCGTTGACTTGCTAGCGCCCTACAATGGTGATCTGGAGACGCCGGAGTGTGAGAGCCCGCTGAAAGTCCAAACCGTTAAAGTGACGCCTCGGTTGTCGGCGTGCTGGTGGAGTGCATCGAATACTCTGTAGTTACCTCGATTGCTAGGCGCGCTTAGGTGCGGATTCCCTAGCGTCTGGCTAACTGCATTCGATTGTCGCTGTAGGTAGCGATTTTGATTGATTAGGATACGCAAGACCCGCGCCCCTTCGGGCGTGGTTTTCGCTCGGGTTTGCGTGCGGTTTTCTGGCCTCAAAAGCGGCCTCCCGTGACTGAGTTAGACGGCTTGAAGAGTGAACAATGCGGCCTCCTATGACTGAATTGAGTGGCCGCCGTTGATTGAACTGATTGCCACATGTCGCTCCCGAATCTTGCCCTCGACCGCAGTATTTCGATGAATGTATGAGGCGACGAGTGATTTGATTCACGAAACGGCGAAGTACCCTGTGATGGAACTTTCACCGGAAGAGCGCCACCAACAGGTGGCCGATGCCAACATCAAGTTCGAGGATCATGGTGTGGGTCGAGGCAGTAAATTGGAGCCTCACCGCGTCGCGATTGTCGAAATGCGGAAGTGCCGCTGGCCGTATCGCAGGATCGCTGAATGGTTACACACAGAGCGCAATGTTAGCGCGACAGCCGCCACGGTTCGTAGCTTCTGTCGTGTGCGTGGAATCAGGAAAGGGACAAGTGTGACGCAACGCACGAATACAACGAGCAGGTCTAACACTGCGCCACCTGATCGGCCAAACAGCGGGGGAGGGAAGATCTTCGATTTTGATGAGTCGAAGCCTATGGAGACTTGGAAGTCGAGAAGCGGCAGTCGTTCAGAATGACTGTCGTTCAACCAGAACTTTGGTTAGCCACTATGAACACGGTAAACAGCATCCGAATCGTCTTCACCGAGGGAGGCAAGGGCGGCGTAGGGAAAACCGAAGTCGCCGTTTGCCTCGCCACTTGGTACCACCGTCAGGGCATCAGGCCGAAGCTTATCGACTTCGGTGCAGAAGCGAGCACTAAAGGGTGTTTGCAGAGTTTCCTGCCGGAAGCCGTCAAACTTGACGCAGGCAAAGCAGGCGCGCTAGATCACTTCTTCTCCGGACTGGACGACCACAAAGGCGTGGTTCTTGCCGACATGAACGCGGGTGCAGGTGCAACAATGCGCGAATGGATCGACAAGGTTCGCGTTGAGACGACCGAACTCAACATCCGATTCACCGCTGTCTGCGTGACTACGAATGATCCAGACGCGATTCATTCAGTTCTTCAATCAGCCAAACGACTTCAGGACAATGTGGACTACTTGATCGTTCTCAATCGGTTACGAAGCCCGCGATGTGATTTCCGCTATTGGCACCAGAGCCCCGAGGTCGCGGAATTTGTGAGAATGCTGGAGCCAACTGTTATCGAGATGAGATCCCGTGACGAGCGCTTTCAAGCCGAGGTTCGCAACCACGCTCTCACGCTTGAGGCCATCGCGAACCGCAAGGCCGAACCGACATTCTTTCGCTACGCACGTAACGCGGCCCACGCTCGGCATTGCCTTCGGCAAATCTATGGAGAATTTGAGAAGGCAGCCGGGATTCTTCTGCCGTCGCCGGTATCACCGAAGCGAATCTGTATCTGAGAGGGAAAACTTGAGTGCAAACTAACGAAAGTTTGTGCCGCTTCGTGATCTGCCCGCGTGGATGGCGAATTAACTAGCAAGGGG
>JBNMNB010000265.1:0-10053 GCA_051270635.1 Verrucomicrobiales bacterium
AGGGTGGGGGAGCTGTGTATCCCTAACCCGGGTCCAACCCTATCGTTCCTGCCATCTGGGCAGCCCGCCAGAATCCACCTCGCAGAAGAGGTCTCATCTCGACCCAAATCCTGTCGCTCCTTTCCAAGATCGATGATGATTTCAAAGAGTAAGACCTTCGTCCGAGTATTTTGACCTTACGGGGTTCTGCCGCGACGAAATCCTAACATGGATAGAAAAACAGCCACGAGTCCACTACGTCATCGGCCTCGCCAAGAACGCCGTGCTCAAAAAACGCCTAGCCCCCGCCTACGAGACCTACCTCCACGAGAAGCTCGGAAAAGACACCTGCGAACAGCTCGCCCTCGAAGCCATAGAGACAAAACAGAAGCAGCCCCAGCTCCCCGACGACCTCGAATACAAAGCCTACGCCGAGCTGCGCTACCGGACGCAGAAGAGCTGGAGCCGCGAACGACGCGTGATCGGGAAAGCAGCCATCACCAGAGGCAAGGTCACCCCCCGCTTCATCGTAACCGACATCACCGGCGAAGAAGCCTGGGCGAGAGAAGACTCGACCTTCCAGGCCGGACAGGCGATCTACGAAGACTACTACTGCGCCCGCGGCGACATGGAGAACCGGATCAAAGAACAGCAGATGGACATGTTCGCCGACCGCACCTCCACGAGCAAGATGGCGAGCAACCAACTGCGCCTCTGGTTCTCCACCTTCGCATACATGTTAGTGCGCGACCTGCGCGCAGACGCACTGGTCGGCACCCAACTCGCAAAGGCGAGCGTCGGGCAGATCCGGTTGAAACTCTTCAAGATCGCAGCCCAACTGAAAGTCAGCGTGCGGCGAGTCTACATCCGGCTGTGCAGCGCCTGCCCGATGGCGGGCGTGTTCGCCCAAGCCCACGCGAACCTCCAGCCGCGCGCAGAGCCGGGATGATCGAAATGCCCAAGCCAAGCATCCGGCGAGAGAGTCCGGAGGGAAACCCACGCCCAGAAAAAGCAGCGGAGCAGAAAAAGCGGTTAAGCGAGGCTCGAAAAGCAGATCCGGCCAACGATCGAAGCAAAACCGGAGACGAAGCAACTAGCTGCCAAGCTCCAACCAAGAAAACCGAACCTCCAAAATCGGCGTATGAGAAGTCCGGGCTAGCAATCCGCTCGCCATGATGTTTCCGTGGAGCAACCATTGGATAATGTGGCCGAGGACCATCCTTAACCAAGCGCCATTCAGCCTATAGCCTCGTCTCCTCGAAAGTGGCGGAGTGAACTCGGTGCGCTTGCCGCCACGCTCTCCCAATTTGAACGCGTTCGCCGAGAGGTTTGTGCGATCGATCAAGGCGGAGTGTCTGAGCCGGATGATCCTGATTGGTGAGGGATCTCTGCGTAGAGCGACTGCTCAGTTCTGCGAGCACTACCACGGGGAGCGGAACCACCAGGGTCTGGAGAACAAGATCATTGAGCCTACGGTCGGATTGAACAGGGCAGGGTAGGTGAATTGTCGCGAGAGGCTGGGTGGACTGCTGCGCTACTACTACCGGGATGCCGCATGAATACGGGCGATTCCAGTTTCCGGACACTACGGGCGGACGCTCCGCGCCGTTTTCTCAGCCTAAAGTTTGAGCGGTGCCACAGGCTGCTTGACGGCGCACTCCGATTTCAAGGTTGGTGGTTGAATTATCGTGTCGCTTCCGACTCGACGCGGGCAGCTACTGTTGGTAGCCACGCCTTGTTCGCCATTTCTATTCTCCGTATACTTTCGAGAGAGCCTCAGCTGCATCAGCGTCTTCGAGAACGGGAGTGACTTCAAAGTCAAGAAAAGCAGCCCATTGAGCGACGTGCTCGTAGACCGCTTTGGGATCCGAGGCCTCTACCAAAGCCCAACCTTTCACTGACCCCGGCCCGTGCCATCGACCGAGCATCGTGAGTCCGTCCGGCGTTGGCGCCCGTAGTGTCCGGAAACTCGATTACAAGAGAACCTGCTGAAGTTCAAGCGGTTGAGGGCACGCCAAAAACCGCATTTGGGAGCGTGTTCCGCCTGCGTGAAGCTGCAAGAATGCACAGATGGACGCATTCAAACTTATCCTGGTGTCGCTCGCGGGCTGGATGAACCGCCAGCAGCAGCACGTGATCGAATACCTGCAGGAGGAGGCCAGAGTGTTGGAAGAGCGACCGCTCAGTTCTGCGAGCACTACCACTGCGAGAGGAACCACCCGGGTCTGGAGAACAAAATCATCGAGCCGGAGTTCGGTTCGGGCGGTGAGGGTGAGGTGCAATGTCGGCAAAGGTTGGGTGGACTGCTGCGCTACTATTACCGGGATGCCGCATGAAATATCGACGATTCGAGTTTCCGGACACTACGGGTCGGGCCGAGTATTTTGATCTTCCGGAGGATGATCGCCGCTCTCTGCAGACCTCCGCCCGTCAGACCATTCTGGAACGATTCACCGGCTCGAATGAGGAGCGGGCTTTGCAGGAGCTGCTTCAGCGCTTGCACTGAAGGTTGGGAACCAATTCGCGGTAGGACGCAAGCAGGGCCTTGGTGGCGCGCTCCCAGGTGAAGTCACGCTCAACCCGGGCTCGTCCGGATCGGCTCAGTCTGGCGGCCAGGTCGGGTTCACTCTGAAGGCGAAGCAGACCGTCCTTGATCGCCTTGGCCGAGCCGGGGCGCACCAGCAGTGCCTCGACTTCGGCTTCGGTCAGGGCGCGCACAACGGGCAGATCGCTGGCGATGAGTGGAGTGCCCACGGCCATGGCTTCGAGGACCTTGAGTGGGCAGCACCCTTGCTCCAAATTGCGGTCATTGGGAGGAAGTGGAGCAAGGGCAGCATCACACCCGTGAAGCAAGTCCACCAATCCGGCTTGGCTAACCGGGGGCAGGAGCCTCACGTGGGGGGCCATCCCGAACTGATCGATGATGCGATAAAGGGACTTTCGTTCATGAGGGCGGCATGGCCCGGCGAGGATCAGTTCAGCAGGGAAGTCCCGGCGGAACAACTGCACCGCCTCTATCGCTAGGTGAACGCCCTGCCAGCGATTCATCGTCCCCGTGTAGGCCACGCGAAGCGGCCTCTCCCCGAGTGCTTGCGGTTCCCTCCAGGAGAACAAGTCCACGTTCACCCCATTGGGAATCACCCGGATCTTCCCAGGGGGCACGCCCCGTGACCGGATGTGTTCCGCATTTACTTCGCTGACGGTGATCACCAAGTCGGCGGCATCGAGGCAGACTTGCTCCTGGTGGCGCAGCTTTCGTAGCAGTTCGTCGTCCTCGGCCACCTCCGGGTAGTGATACTTCAACTCGATGGAAGGGAACCCGTTGACCTCGTAGACCAGGGCATCGCAGAGTCCTGATTTGCGCAGGGCCAGGGGATAGCCTTCAAAAATGGAGCGTATATGGATCACCGATGCGCGGCGACCATTCCACCAACGAGCGAATTCAGCGCGAAATCCGAGAGCCCGCGTGACGACGTTTTCGCCGATGGCAGAAAGGGCGTGGTGCCTAACGCCCTGCAGGTCGGGGAGATCAAATCCTTCCTGCCCGGAAAGGGTAACGAGATCCACCCTACCATACTCTGCACCCAGCGCCCCAGCGAATGCGGCGATGTGGGTAGAAGCTCCTTTGGGAGCGGGGAATCTGTCGAAAGATGTGTAGACGATGGTCGTTTCCAACATGGGTGATCAGCAGTTGTTATGTAAGGTCAGGCTCACGAGTATCAGCACCGGTGCTGCGCGGGCAAGCGATTCGAATCAAGAAAAGAGGAGAGATGGGGCGAAATCTCTTCACATGGTCCGGGGAATGGGTTAGTTAATCATGGCTAATGAACTCGTCTGCCCAATCTGCCCAGAGGAAACTGCACGTCAATGGGGTCTACAAGTCGAGAAAAATTGCGGCGAACTTGAAAGCGGATCTCCAGGCTCTCGGCGCTCTCGACAAAAAATCCGAGCGTGAGATCAAGCAGAGAAAGAGAATCCGTTCTGGAGCGGTCACGGGACTCACCGTTGGAATCATTGGCACAGTGCTGCTAACACTTACGGAACACGCAGAGGGCTTGGGCTGGCTCTATGTTCCCCTGTTTCTGTTGCTTGTGTCCGGGGGCACGGTTGCCGTGGTTGCAACCCGGAAAATTGCCATGTTGAGGAAGGACGAATTCCCGGACTACCGCTACCTCTCCTGTCTGGGCCTGGTGACTCTCCTTGAAGCGGATACCGCCAGCGACGCCATCCTGGACGTGAGCTTGAACCTGCAGGAGCAGGCCGGGACTCCGAAAAAGTCGGGTGGACGAAAACCCAACACCTACACCAGGAGGGGGAAGGTCACGTGGAAACAGGAGGAGAAGCAGGAACCCTTTCTGGTTCTCCGGGGCTCGCTGCGGGACGGCACCAAGTTCAAGTTCACCTTGGTCGAGGACGTCAATGCCTATGGAGAGCACTACCCCTACCGCTCCATCAGCGGCAAGACAAAGACCAAGCTCAGGGCCCGAAAACGGATCCGCTGGATTGGAACCCTCAGCCTGAAGTTCAAGGCGAAACGGTATGCAGTCGATCCGGAACTCCAGTCGCGCGCCACGTCATTTATCCAGCTACCGCCCGGAGCCCGAGCGAAGAAAATTCTTGCAACGGAGTCCCATGTGGGAATGACCGCGCTCACCGCCGTTCAGAAATTTAAGGACAAACGCAAGGAGACCAAGGATATCGCCGGAGCATGGAAGAGCATGGCGGTGGATGAGACCGCGACGAGTATCATGTTGAGCCATTTTTCCGCGATGATGTTCTTGAGTCTCTACCAACTCCTCAACGCGTCAATTCCAGAGAAAACCCAGTCATGATCACTCATTCGCGTTGCGCCGAGCGGGCCGGTTTTCTGTTCAAGCATTCCTGCGGTCAGCTAGGCTCATTGCAGTGTCAGAAATGTGGTAAGCAGATTTGCGATCAGCATGCGGCTGACGTCGGTGGAGTCACGATGTGCGTGAACTGCAGAAAAGCTTCACGGAACACTTCAAGCCGCGATAACGATTACGATCCCTACTTCTACGGGAGCAACTACTATTCCGGGTGGGGTTATTATCATTACACGTCGTCGCATCACGACGAGAGCGGCGGTGGAGGCGGCGCTCTCGGACATGATGCCGACGATTTCACGGAAGCCGATGGAGCGGCGATGGAGGTGGAGGCCGGTGAGGACTTTGAGACCGACATGGAGGGAAGTTGAATCAATTCACCGTCATCTCATTCTTCACGCCGGACTTCGCACACTTCGCGTGCGATCTGAGGGCGGATTGTGAGCGATTTGGTTACCCTTGCCGTATCGAGGAAGTGGCTGATCCAGGCTCGCTCACCGAAACATGGAACCGCAAGGTAGAGTTCATCGGTGAGTCCATCCGGCGTCTTGGAACAGTGCTTTGGCTGGACGTGGAGTGCCGCTTGCTCGCTCCAATTCCAGATGACTGGATTGCCCCCCTGACCTCCACCTTTCCGATGGGGAAGAGCCGGCCGATCAGCACCGGGGTGCTCTTGCTGGATCGCTCGCATCTGCCGTTGGTGGACGTCTGGTGCCGACACGCCCGCAAGCACGCGGAGCTTCCCGATGACTTCGTACTGGAGTTCCTGCTGAGCCAGTATGATCTCCCGTTCACCTTCGTGGAAACCGAATTCTTCGATCGCCTGATACCGGCTCAAATTGTTCGGGGGCAATGGGAGACGGAAGGAGCGATTGTGCAACATCCCACCATCAATCGCTGGCAGGATCCAATGTGCTATGAGAGGACGTTCAACGGCCCGAAGGGTCGGTCCGACGATGCCGATCCGGAGATGAGAATCGCAAGGAAGCGGAAGTCTCTGTTTTGGCGGAACTTTGGTGGAGATTTCGAAGAAGTAGAGAGGATGATGGCCTCGGATTCCGAACAGGAGCACATCTTGAATGGGTGGGTCTTCGATCCGGCCCAGCAAGAATACGCGCCCCTTCCCTACTGGCCATCGATTCCGGAAGTTTTCGGTGTAAAACCGCTTACCCTTGCAAAGTTTCGTGAGCATGCCGGAAAGGGATTCCAAGAGAACCCATTTCGTAGAAAGGAGCTTCGCTCAATGCAACTGGAGCGAAAGGAAAAGACCGTTTACCCGCTGAAGAAATCGCGCTTCTTTGGATTGCTGAAACCATAAGAAAAGAGAACCATGCCTACGCTCAATGTCCCCGCAATGTCAGATGGGATACCGATCAGTTCGCGCTGGATCGGGATCGTCACGCTTGTCCTGAGTCTGTTGCTTGTTTCCGGATGTGGAGAGAGGCAGTCCGGCGATGAAGCCGATGCCCACGCGACCGAGGGTGGAACCGGCAGTAATCCTTCGATGAACTCCGGAAAGATCAAGTTCAAGCAGCCTGGTGGAGGGACCGCCTTTTCGATCAAACTGAAGGATGACGGGCTCAAACTCGTGAACGACCGCGAAGAGGAGCTCGTCCGGGTGACTCGGGATGAATCCGGCAAACATAAGTTCAAGGATCCCACCGACAAGGTCCTCGGCTATGTGACCGGTGGTGTGCCGAAGTATCGAATCAAAGACGCCACTCAGGAGCAGGTCCTCTTCGAGTTTCGACGTCAGGACGGTGGAGATTGGAAACTGGAAGACGGGGCGGAGGCTTTGCTCTGCAAGGTTCTGAAGCGCGATTACGGTTGGAAGATTGAGGATGCCTCTGAAAACGAATTGGCGAAGGTCAAGACTGATGGGGGGCGCCTATCTATTCGCGATGCCAAGGGGGAGGTGCGCCTCTACACTGATGATGCCATGCCGTCCGCCGCCGCCGTGCCCTTCGCTCTGCCCCAGCTCGATCAGGGGCAAGCCGCTGCCCTTATGGCGGCGTTGTTGAAGACGAAGTGAAGAGTTGACCCGGGAGTCTGAACCCACCTCTTACCGAACCCCTCTATCCCGCTCCGCACGCCCCATCTACCCGACCCCCGAAATCAAATTTCCTAGCAATAATTCACCGGACTACGAACGAGATATGCTGAAGAGAATCATATTGACCATGATGGCCGGGCTCACCGGATCCTGCCTGCCAGCCCAAGAACCTCCGGTTCTTGGGGTGGCGATGGATGACTTTCCTCCCATGAGCTCCAAGGCCGGAGGATTCGATTTGGATCTCATCTCAGCGATCGCGAACAAACAAGGCTGGGAATTGGACGTGATTTGGAAGGACAACGTGCAAGAGTGTCTTCAGGCTGTTCAGGATGGAGAGGCGCACTTGGCAATATCCGGAATCTCGATAACTAGCGCCCGCGAAAAACAGAACGACTTCTCACATGCCTATTTTCAATCCGGAATTCAAGTTCTCGTGCCGGCGGAGAGCGGAATAGTCAGTATGCGAAATTTACGAGAGGCGTGGCCGACATTTCGAAACGCGATGGGCGTTCTCTTGTGCATTCTCCTCGTTTTTGGTCACCTGATATGGCTGGTCGAACGTAACAACGAGCATGAAGAACATTTTTCACGAGGCTATTTCAGGGGAGTTGGTCAGGGGATCTGGTGGACCCTGGTGACGTCCAGCACCGTGGGATATGGGGATATTGTTCCTAAGTTGGGGAGAGGACGAGCCCTGGCGGGAGTGGTGATCATCGTCGGCATTGCGTGGTTCGGTTTGTTCATTTCGTCAATGACGAGTGCGTTTTCTTCTCTGGTGGTGGATGCCCGGATTACCGATGTCCGGGACTTCACCGGAAAGACGGCGGCGACCAAGAGCGGTTCGACTTCAGAGCAGTATTTAAACGATCTCGTGGACGTTAACGTCCTGGCTTGCGACAACATAGATGAGGCCTATCAGGCTCTTCTGGCAGGAGACGCCGATGCGGTGGTTTTTGACGCCCCTGCCCTGATGAGAATCGCTCAACGAGATCAGCGTGTCCGGATGGGCGGGCGATTCTTCGAGGAGCAGGAATACGGGATCGCGCTACCCGAAGATAGTCCGCACTTGGAGATGATCAACCAGGCTCTCCTTGAATTGAAGGAAGATGGAACCTATGCGCGGATCTACGCGAAATGGTTTGACTGAGTGCGAGCTACCGGACACCGTCGGCCATCAGGGCTTTACTACGCAGCGTTCGATAGTGTCGGCAGCAAGATGCGCCCCGTTGGGATAAGAAGGAATTTCTTGAGATCCTTGAAGCTCAGGTAACCGCTCCATGATCATGGATAAGTTGTCCACCAACTCGTCGTCAAGAAGACGGACTGCCTGGCGATCGTATCGGCGAGACTGGGCAAAGGCCAGCAGGGGAGTTCCCGTTGACCTCGCTTCGTGGACGAGATTGTAGCCCCCGGCTCCAATCAAGGCGGTGACTCCGGGGAGAAGGGGGAGCAAGGGCCAGCAGGAGAACGCTCCCTTTCGGGGCAAGGGGGAGGCGAGACGGACGCACCAGGAAGTGGCCTGAGCCCTGAGGGCTTGAGCCACTTCCCGGTAGAAGGTTTCCTCTTCTTTCTGTCCGGTGCTGCATACCACCAGGACCGGTCGGGAGTCAGTCGCGTCCAGACAAATCCTCCGGCGAGCCAACGGCGCAGGTAACAACTCCGCGGCGTCCCGGATCAGCCACGGTGCAGTCCGGAGAGCGGTTGGCTCCTTGGCGAAGGGGCCGTCTTCCCCCGGCAGGAGCAGCAGGTCGAACCGTTTGACAGTCTCGGCCAGTTGATGGCTCGTCACGTATTCGGAATTTAGGTCGCGGTGGACGAGAATCTTCGGGATTCGGATCGAGGGAAGAAGTTCCGGGAGTTCGCCGGCGAGTCCACGCGGGAAGGTGTCCACCACGAGTCGATCGTAATCGTCCGCAGCAAGCCACTTGGCGGTGGCAGCCGCGGTAATGTCGCGCGATGCCGAATGAGGAATGATGGTGACGGATCCCCCCGGACCCAGCTCGTTCTGCCACGGGATATGGGGAGCAAAGCGTGTGTTGGCGAGGATGTGAACCTTATGGCCGCGAGCGGCTGCAATCCGACCCAGCGCCAGCGATCGGTGAAAGTGTCCCAAGCCGCCGCCAAGAGCGTAGATTCTCCAGCGTTGGCGGGGGAGTGGCATCGCTAGACAGTCGACCCCAGGGAATGGGACTGACAAGTTATTTTTTTATGGAGCTCCCCATTGTCGTATGAGTAGTGTATTCTCTGATGACGATTTTGATGATCTGTGAACGGTTCCCGCCAGAGGTGGGTGGCTTGGCGAGGAGCGGGGGACGAATCGCCTCATCGCTGAGGAAGATGGGATGTTCGGTGCATGTCTTGGCGTGGAGTCGGCGCCTGCCTCCAGGTTTCTTGGAGACGAAGGATACGGATGGGATCGTCCTGCACCGAATGGGGAGGTTCTCTAACTGGGATCTTACCTTGCAGCATTCCCTGAACGTCCTGGAATGGCTGCACGAGCGGCACGGATTTGACGTGACTTGGGGGCACTACCTGCAGATTGCCGGATTCCTGGCGGTGATGTTCGCGCGAAAGGAGAAGTTGAAATCCATCGTCAGTGCGCGAGGCAACGATGTTGACCAGTTGATGTTTCCCCCCGGTGATTTTGCGCGATTGAAATGGACTCTGGAACAAGCGACACGGGTAACCAGCGTTTCCGAGGAGCTGGCTACCAAGATCCGTCTCATCATGGGTGATGGCTTTGCCGTCGAGGTCATTCCCAATGCGGTGGACACCGTGGTCTTTTCGCCTGGTCCGCCGGACTCCGGCTTGAGAGAGCAGCTTGAAGTGGGTTCCGAGGAAACAATCCTCGGATTCAGCGGGGAACTCCGTCACAAGAAGGGACTCGCCTTCCTTCCAGGGGCGCTTGCTGAAGTGCGGCGGACCAGACCCGCCTGCCTTTTGGTGATCGGGGAGATTCGAGCCCGCGAGCAGTCGACCCTATCGGCATTTGCCGCCGAAAATCCCGAGACCGCCGGGCGCATCCTCAGCACCGGACACCTTGAAGAATCGCTCGAGGTAGCCCGGCACTTGCGCCTTTGCGATCTGGTGTTGCAACCGTCGGTCTGGGATGGAATGCCCAATAGCGTTCTGGAAGCGATGGCCTGTGAGCGACTGGTGCTGGCCAGCGATGCGGGG
>JBNMNB010000266.1:0-10023 GCA_051270635.1 Verrucomicrobiales bacterium
CAACGAACTGCCAACCATCGGCCTCCGCCTCTGCGATCGCGGCCTGCAAGACGTTCTGCAGCGCCTCTTCATCCGGAACAGTTCCAGAAGAATAGCGAAATAGACTATGTGGCGGCAGCGTTTTCGTTCAACCCCCTCCATCCCCAGCTCCGCCCGCCCCATGAACCCACCTCTGGTTTTCAAAGTTCCTATCAATTCAATAACAAGCATTGGGGCACCGCGCCTCTCGAATCAGGATTGCTCAACTTTAAGAACGATCAGCTCACGGGCGGCGAATTCGTTATCGACCTAACAAGGCTTGAATGCACGGATCTCGCCAGGACAGATTCGCACGATGCGCTCATTGCCCACTTACATAGCGACGATTTCTTCGATGTAGAGAATTTCCCGAAGGCGACGTTTGTCTTCACTCAGATCATTCCGGAAGGCGACTCCCCCGGCTCCGGAAACTTGAATATCACAGGCGACCTCACCCTACGCGGTCAGACCCATCCGATCGATTTCACCGCCTCCGCAGGATTCACGGATGATGGAAAACCGGCCGCCCAAGCAGCCTTCACCATCGACCGCACCCGTTGGAACATCCTATACGGTTCCGGCAAATTCTTTAAGCGACTCGCGGGCCATGTCGTCAATGACAATCTCGAATTTCAACTCCGTATCCTAACCAAATAAGCAACGGTGTAAGTTCTTGTCTTCAGGGTTTTCACCGTTTCCAGATCCATCAGTAGGCGGTTTGCCCACTATGCCTAACCGAAGCCGCCGCGTTCTTAAACTATGAGATGATCGCGGTTCGAGCTTACGTTTGGCGAACCATACCAGATCTGAGAGGGCATACGCCACTAGGCAGGTCGGCCCGATATCATCTTAGTTCGCATCGAGGACCTGCAGGAGGAGATCCTAAGGATCTCGGAAAGGCCGTCGCCATTGGGATCGCCGATCGACTCAATCTCTACGCTCCCAGACATCTCCGCGAGGAGCGTTTCATCTTTGCCTGACATCAGGCTTAAGGAACCCGTAGTGCCCGAAATCTCGATTACAACGCGAGCTGCTGTTGTTTACTCTGAAGTCAAAGCGCTTGCCTGCACGATTTCCAACTTTAACGCTTTCGCTAAACGATTGTTCCGCTCGATCAAAGAGGAGTGCCTGGGTCGGATGATCTTGATAGGAGAGGGGAGTTTTCGTCGTGCTGTGGATCAATTCTGTGAGCACTATCACTTGGAGAGAAATCACCAGGAGTGGGGAACAAGATTATTGCCCCTGAGTTCTCACCGGCGAGTGAAGGAGAGATTCAATGTCGCAAGCGGCTTGGAGGATTGCTTCGCTACTTCTACTGGGACGCAGCGTGAATTTGTGACGATTCAAGTTTCGGACAGCGCGGGCTGAGCTGTTACCACAAAATCAGAGAACGCCTGGATCAAATGGAATAAACGGAGGATTCAGATAATAGGTGAAGGCTACTATCTAGCGCACGTAATCGTAGGGAGCGGGCCAATGGAAAAAACAGGCATCGATGAGGGTGATCGAGAAGAGATGGATCGCGTTCGCAAGAAGTATCGGTTGCCCAAAAAGAACTGATTCCATTTCTCCGGGCCGCCACACCTTAAAACGTTGCCGTGCCTCGCAATCGCATGTGACATTTCACATTTCTTTCCCCGACCTGTAACAAACTGGCAAATTTGGCAATTGGTGGGTAGAAACGACTAGTCAGCACTCCCATGAGTTCCAATCCCTCTGAAGCCAGCGCCTGTAGGCGCTGCGGTAATCCACTGCCCGTGAATGGGTTAGGGAAAGTGTGCTATTCCTGCCTGATGGGAGAAGCGATGGAGTCAGTCGACGATGTATCAGGCGTGGATACGGGCATGCCGAGTTCAGATCCCGAGTCCCCGAAAATCTCAAAGCCTGATCCGTTGGAGGGCACTACCATAGGTCAGGATGGTCGTTACCGGATTCTACAACGCATTGGCGAAGGTGGATTCGGCACGGTTTACATGGTGGAGCAGACTGAACCCGTTCGGCGGAAAGTGGCGATCAAAGTTCTCAAGGCAGGCATGGACACCCGTCAGGTTGTAGCGCGGTTTGAAGCAGAGCGGCAGGCGTTGGCGATGATGGATCATCCCAATATTGCAAAAGTGCATGATGGTGGTGAGACCGCGCAGGGACGCCCGTTCTTTGTCATGGAACTGGTGCGCGGCACGCCGATCACCGCTTACTGTAACCGCGAACAGTTGGATACGGAAGCCAGACTGCAGTTGTTCCTGAAAGTCTGCCGTGCGGTGCAACACGCGCATCAAAAGGGCATCATCCACCGCGATCTGAAACCTGCCAACGTGTTGGTCACCGTGCATGAAGGCACTGAGCCGATGCCGAAAGTGATCGACTTCGGGGTCGCAAAGGCACTGGAATCGCCCCTGACCGACAAGACGCTGTTCACGCGCTTTGAGCAGATGATCGGCACTCCAGCTTACATGAGCCCAGAGCAGGCTGGCAGCGATGCGGAAGTGACGGATATTGATACCAAAACAGACATCTATGCGCTTGGAGTGTTGCTCTACGAGCTTCTTTCTGGCTCAACTCCGTTTGAAGCCTCTACCCTGCAACATGCTGCCTTTGACGAAGTGCGGCGTATTCTGCGGGAGGAAGAAGCGCCTCGGCCCAGTGCCCGTCTTTCAAGTATAGACGCAGAGCGGCGCACCTCGATCGCCAGCGAACGTGGCACGGAAGTTCCGGCACTCGGAAAAGCGTTGCGTGGCGATCTCGATTGGATCGTCATGAAGGCAATCGAGAAAGATCGCCGCCGCCGCTACGAGACGGCGAACGCGTTGGCAGAAGACATCAATCGCCACCTTCACCATGAACCGGTGAATGCGGGCCCTCCAACCGCAGCGTATCGCACCGCGAAATACTTTCATCGCAATAAGGCGACCATTCTGGTGGCAACCACGATTGTTCTACTATTGATTGCAGGAACAGCGGTGAGCACGTGGAAAGCGATCGAGGCAACGAAGGAAAAAGAGCGAGCCGTTGAAGCGGAACAATTGGCTGAAGAGCGGCGCGAAGAAGCGGAGGTTATTTCGACTTTTTTGAAGAGCATGTTTGAATCGACGAAACCCGGCAAAAAAAAGGGAGGACGAACGATAACTGTCGCGGAATCGCTTAAACTTGCAGAACAGAAGTTGGAGGAAAGTAAGGATCTCTCAATTGAAAGGCGCGCCGTTTTGCTAAGGACAATTGGAGTAGTCTACCAGAGTCTCGGACTATACCAAGAGGCGCTTGAACTACTCGAGAAGACAGTTCCAATGTTTGAAGAAGCATTCGGCCCTGATCATTTACAAACATCGGAAGCAATCGCGAATTTGGCTGGATCTTACGTTCACCACTATCGTTGGGAGGAAGCGGAAGAACTGTATGAGAGAGTGCTATCAATTCGGCAGAGGAAAAAAGGTAGCGAGTATTACTCAAACATGAGAAATCTAGCAACTATCTACTTCCAAACAGGACGAAGGGAAGAGGCACAAGCATTGCGTGAACAAGTTCTTACCCACGTACAAAGAAAAGGCATCGATGAAGCGGTGAAATTCGCAGCAATGATGGATCTAGCCCAGTCATATCAAAAAAGTGATAGGACTAAAGAATCAAGAGAATTGAGAGAGAAAACCTTGGCTATGAGCAAAAGACTATTTGGTGATGAACACCCGCATACATTGAGTGCTATGGAAACATTGGCAGATAGCTTAAATGAGAGTGGCGAATGGGATAATGGGTTTAAGATGAGGGAAGATGCAATGGCGATCAGGATTAAGGTGCAAGGAGAGGGGCATCCGGAAACCATGATGTCTATGCATCTTCTTGCTTTTTGCTACTATGAAGGAAATCGATTTGATGATGCTCATTCGATGTTTGAACGCGTTTATACGCTAAGATCGGATATTCTGGGAGCTGAGCATCCGACAACTCTAAATACAATGAGTTTCCTAGGGGATGCTTACAGAAAACTTGGTCGTCATCAAGATGCACTCGAATTACAAGAGCAACTTGTCTCACATCGGAAGAAAATGGCGGGTCCAACACATCGCCAGACTCTTCTTGAAATGAACAATTTAGGTTTTTTTTATTCAGAAATGAGTGACTTTGATTCAGCTATTGGGATATTGGAAGACGGACTTAGAAAGTGTGAAGAAATCTTAGGTGAAAACGAATCACTTTCGTTGTTAACACTAAACAATTTGGCCGCTAGCTACGGTGCAAATGGCGATCTTGAAAAAGGTGTCGAATTATACAACATCTTACTGGATCGACTTCCTAAGAATTCTAATGAATTCAATGTCCGAGGAACATTGGGGAAATATCTAAAAGAACTGGGGCGCGATGATGAGGCTTTGGAAGTATTTCCATACTCTCCTACCGCGCTTAACTCTGAATCTCCTGCCATTGTTGCTTCCATCGTGCCTTCTACGTCCGAATGGAAGTGGTTACACTCAGCAAATGGAAATGATCCGGCTACAGAAGATCCAAAATTTCACAGCGCTTTCTATCAACCCAGTTTTGATGACTCAAAATGGAACAAGGGTAAAGATAGTAGCGGTGTTGAAGGGGGATTTGGCTACGGTGAAGCAAACTTCAATGGAGTCGACATTGGAACACCTCCAAGAAAAGGTCTGAGTAAGACGGCCTATTTCCGCCATCGATTCACGACGGATCAAGAATTTAATAATCTCGAGTTTCGTTGTCAACGTGATGATGGTATTATTGTCTATCTTGATGGAGTTGAGATAGCGCGGGACAACATGCAGGCAGGTGATGAGGCCTACCTCCTACCTGCGAATTGGACAATCTCTGATTCAGACGAAACTACTGTATTTCTCTATGAGTTGGAAGATCTGACATTACCGATCGGAGAGCACGTCCTTGCTATCTCTCTCCATAACACTGAGGCACCCAGTTCAGATCTACGCATCGGAGAAATCAGCCTTGTTTCGGTTGAAGACAGCCAATCGGAATCAGAAGCCAAGTAATTCGCAAAAAACTTCGCTGCCCCTGTAACAAACTCTCGGTTTTGGGCATTGGATAGTTGAAGGCTGCGCACAATCGCCGCCCAGTAAACACTCAATATTCGAATAGATTAATGAAAACCAATATGTTACGCAAAACGCACTCTGCATTGAGCGAGGGTTTAGCCCTGATCCTTCTGACCAGTCTCAGTATGAGCGCTTTCGCCGGAAAGGGCGGAGTGAAAGGTCCGCCCGGAGGCGACGGCGGAGATGGCGAAGAACCACCACCACCAGCTCAGGTGCCACCAGTTTCGCCCACACCGATTCACTACCAAGCAAGAATCATTGATGCAGCGGATCCTGCGGATTGGGCTGATCCTGTCGTGCCTTGGGGAAGTGAAACGAATGTGGGCATCGACTTTTACGACATCAATCGCGATGGTGTGGCTGTTGGGATAGTTTATGCGCGCGATCTGGGAACACAGTATGCAATCATGGCGACAGCCACAGGAGGGCTTCAGCAACTCGAAACGGTATTCGGGGAATCTCTAGCGAGAGAAGATCTTGCTGGATTTAGTATTCGCAATGCTTACGAAATCAACGCTGATGGTTGGATCGCTTGCAGGTTGAAACGCTCGACCGCCAACGAGCATTGGGTTGCGGTAGGAAACATCAACGAAGGCAGAGGCAACTCTTTAAGAATTGTGCAAGGACCTCTTAGCAAAGCGGGATATTCGCTAATTAGTGATCTCAATGAGAATGGAGATCTGATTACTGTCCCAAGCGTTTCGACAGGAAGAAAATCACCTTACCATCTGTCTTACGATCATTGGCTTGTTACGGCGACGAAGGGCTCCAGTGGGAATCTTGATTATAAAGATCCCCCAGTCTATCTGACACCGTTTCTTAGTGAGACTTTTTCGTCATTTCCGCAATTGAATACGAAAAACTTGCAAATTGCCTATCGATCAGAATCTGACGTTCACAGGCTTGATTTGGCTGCCGGTGACAACGATACAATTTCTTCGCCGGTGCGGTTAAACACCTACCAACATGAGATTGCCGACGATGGATCTGTCTATACTTTTAATTTCACCAGAGAACCATCAAGAAAAAGAGAAGGGGAAGGCTATCCCGCCCGCTGGACACCGGATGTGGGATTGCAGCAAATAGGCGAATTACAAACTCAAGATCTGGCTATGAAAATCGTCGCTGCCTCTGCTGCACTAGAAGACGAAAGTGAAATTCCAGAAGTTCTAATGTCAACACGTCTCACTTCTGTTAACTCGGACACCAATCTGGAAATCTATCGTTCCGACAGTGACTTGGGCACAAGATTTAAGCTGAGTGTTTCTGCGGGAGATTTGGTAGAATGGGGAGAATCATTCCATGACCTATGGGGGATCAGTCGTCCCAACGATGTGGGTCTAAATGGACACGGCCACATTTGCGGAAACTCCCTTGCAAATGACTGGCAGAGCACCGGAGGTCATAGGAAAGGATTAATCTTAATCCCTGTCAGTGTCCAATAAACCTCAACGATCGGATAGTGAGTAAATCGTTTCCCTCCGTCTCCCAGCTGGCGAGGCGGAGGGAATTTCTGTAAGGGTTAACGGCATCAAGCAAAATGAAGCAGGCAGACCATGAGTTTCCCAACACGCGCTGGAGCGTAGTGCTCGACGCACAGGCACCTGATAGCGAGTTGCGACATCGGGCACTGGAGCGCATTTGCAAGACATACTGGCCGCCGATCTACGCCTACGCCCGGGGATTACGCCTCAGTCCTGCGGATGCCGAAGATCTGACCCAGAGTCTTTTCGCTGATCTACTGCAGAAGCAGTCGTTCGATCGTGTCGACGCAGACAGAGGCAAGCTGCGAGCCTTCCTGATGGCCGCCACCAGAAACCATGCGCGTAGCCACTGGAGGAAAGCAGGTCGTCAGAAGCGCGGTGGAGAGGTAACAGTGCTGTCTCTCGATTACCAGCACGCGGAGAAGCTGTGCTCGCTCGAACCGTCAGACAGCGAAACTCCTGAGAAGATTTTTGAGCGGAACTGGGGCATCAACCTGTTGCGGCGCACCATGGAGAGGCTGGAAGCCGTCTACGTTGGCGAAGGCAAGGGAGAGGTATTCGCAGCACTCAAAGATCAGTTGGGACTAGGGCGCGGCGACACCGACTACGAGGGGACGGCTGCCGATCTCGGCATCAGCGAAGGTGCCCGCCGAGTGGCTCTGCATCGATTACGCAAACGCTACCGTCGAATTCTGAGAGAGGAAATCGCGCAGACGCTTGACGAAGAAAACGAAGAGGCCATCGAAGAAGAGATTCGTTACTTGTTCGGAGTTTTCTCTCGGTGAGAATGGATGCGCCTGTTCGACAACGACGATACGGGACGGCAGGGTGCGGGAGAACTGGCCAAGCGGATAGGCATTGAACGGGTCGGGTTGGTTGAGCTGAAAGGCTACAAGGACGCAAACGAGGCACTTCAGGCTGGAGACTCTGATGCCGTAGTGCCCGAAAGATCGATTACAAAACGGCGAGGAGAGTCTTTGTCGTGCTGTGGATCAGTTCTGCAAACACTATCACTTGGGGAGAAATCACCAGGGGTTGGAAAACTAGATCATCGAGCCGGAGTTTTCGATGCCGAGCGAGGGAGAGATCGAATGTCGGGAGAGACTTGGTGGATTACTCCGCTACTACTACCGGGAGGCAGGATGAAAAGTGGGCGATTCGAGTTTCCGGACAGTACGGGGACTCAATTTCCAGCGATTGAGATCTATCTACGTTTATTCATGCGCTTCAAGCGCTTGATTCTCTTGCTTTGATACCTATTGATGGCCTTGGCCAAGGGAGTGACCGGTGGGATTCTCAAATGCGTAATCGAAACACAATGCGCTTCCGTTTCTACAATCTTCTCCGACTCGATCACACATAGGATTCCAGCTGCATCACCTCCATCAATCGCATCAACAATTCTGATTCTGTCGCTATTCTTCAATTTCCTCAAGCCCGGCTCTCCACGCACCAAATCCCTCGAAGGATACGCCTCCAGGGGCAACTCCTCCTTGATTTCATTCAGGAGCGTCATCACTTCAAACGCATCGTCGATCATCTCCGCCTATGTAGCACCACCCTTTCAGTGCTCCAAGCGGATTTTCAGCTCCTCGGGCGACTTAATCCCAAACTTCTTCAAGAACTCGGGGTACACCTCAGAGATTTGAAGCACCCGTATGGAGATCATAGTGCGTTCATCCCGTAGTGTCCGGAAACTCGATTACAACAGGAGCTGCTGTCGTTTAATCACTTGGAGGTGCTCTGCTGAGGGGATTTGGAAGTGCATTCGCCCCTCGAAACCGCAAGGATTTGGCCATGAATCTGATCAATCTGACTTTGGTGTTGCTGGCGGGCTGGATGAACCAGCAGCAACAGGATGTCATCGATTACCTTCAAGAGGAAGTCAGAGTCTTGAAGGAACAGCAGGAGAGCAAGCGACCGAGATTTACGGATGACCAGAGGGCACGTTTGGCGCGGAAGGCCAAACGCATCAAATTTGGGAAATTAAAAGAGATCGCAAATCTGGTGACGCCCCAGACCCTGCTAGCCTGGCACAGGAAACTTCAACCCCCTCCATCCCCAGCTCCGCCCGCCCCATGAACCCACCTCTGGTTTTCAAAGTTCCTATCAATAATTCAATCGGGGCACAATTTGTAATTTGTAGACACACGCGCCTGTCGCTTGGTTACCCAGCGCAGACGCGCTTGCGCTGTTCAATCGCGATCCGAACGGGCCGGATAGCCCCGAGCGCTTGAAAGCGGATTCTCGGGCGCGATGCCAATCGCAAGGCACAGGAAGCTATTGGGATGGAGGCGGATGAGTTCGCTGATTTATTGGAACCCTTTTGAATATGTTGACAAAAGGGAAGTGAAATGCTTCCTTTTTGCTATGGCAACTCTCGTGATCAAGACTTTCCCTGAAGAACTTCATGAAAAGCTGAAAAATGTGGCAGCGGAACATCGGCGTTCTATCACAAAAGAAGCGATATGCCTTTTGGAGAAAGCCCTCTCAAATCAAGAACAAGAGGGGGTGAAATCATACTGGGCAAACCGGAAACTGTTACCTGAATTTGAAAAATCCATTCAAGCTGGTGCCTTTGGAAGCGGCACAGATTCGACCAATCTAATCAGTGAAGAACGGGAAGAGAGATGATTTCAGCCTACTACGACACGAATTATCTCTTCAAACTGCAATGCAAAGAGCACGGTAGCACTGAGGTTCAGGCCCATGCTCGAACTGTTGATCGACTGTATTGCTCACTTCATGGCAAAGCGGAATTCATTTCTGCCGCCCACCGAAAAATTCGCGAAAAAACGGCAACTGCAGCTGACCTTTCTCTACTTCTCGCGCAATTACACAACGACACTGCTGCCGGCGGGCTTCGATGGATTGCTATCGGAGAGCCAATTATTAACCGAGTGGAAAGCATTTACCGAAGCGCGCCAGCCCACACATATCTGCGGGCAGCGGATGCCATTCATCTCGCTTCCGCTGCAGAAAATGGATTTCGGGAGATTTTTTCGAATGACAAACATCTCCTGACTGCGGCCCCTCTTTTTGGTTTGCAGGGGGTTAATTTGATTCCATAAGGGAAAGGCAGGAAGATAAAATGCGGAAGGGCCTTTCACGCTTTTTTATCCTCTCGTGATCAAAACATTTCCAGAATCAGGCGACCTGTTCGCCATCCAGCTTCGCAAAGGTTTGTGGGGGGCGGCAAAACTCATCAACCCCCTCCATCCCCAGCTCCGCCCGCCCCATGAACCCACCTCTGGTTTTCAAAGTTCCTATCAATTCAATTCAATTCAATTCAATTCAATTGCAACCGGATCCCGTGGCTCGTCCACATATGCCATTCGGCTGCCTGCTTTAGCAATTCTTTGTCCTCCTTCGACAGCGGCGCGTTCTGCTTCTGCAAGTTCCATAGGCGTTGGGCTTCAGCAAGACTGATGGGCTTAGGATCACTCTGGTCGCTGGTAGGC
>JBNMNB010000267.1:0-9966 GCA_051270635.1 Verrucomicrobiales bacterium
GAAATTCTATCGCAGACATCGTGCGGCAGTCGTTTCTGGTGCAGCGTTTCTATTGTTCCTTGTTCTGGGCGCCGCCTTTAGTGGATGGCAGGCATGGCGAGCAACACGCAATGCAGAACGTGCGATTGCTGGTGAAGCGGCTGCGCAAGTGGAAGCTGAAAAGGCGCGCCGACTGGTGCAGATGGTGAAGGTTATGTTCGATTCTGCTGATGTGAACAATCAATCAGCGGCGGGCTACACGGTGCGGCAGATGCTCGACGATTTTTCGCGTGGTCGCATGTGGGAGAAAATTGCCGACGATCCCGAAGTGGAGGCTGAGTTGCGTGGCATTATTGCAAGTTGTTACCAGAGCATGGGACAGGATGAAGAAGCGCTGGATCATGCGGTGCGCGGGCTGGAGCTGCGTCGTCAAGTAGTGGAAGATCCGGCGAGCAAGCAGATTGCGGATGACCTTTTTAACGTCGCCTTTCTGCGCTATTCTCTGGGAGAAATGAATGAAGCGACGCGTCTGCTTGAGGAAGTGATGGTGATAGAAAGTAGCATTGGTGAGGCTAAGAGAATGGCGCAAGTATCCACCGCATTGAGTAAAATCTATATGGCAAATGGAGATGCCGATCAGGCAGAACGTGCGGCCCGGACAGCATTGCAGGTGCAGGAAGAACACTTCGTGCCCGGTGATGAGGAGAACTTGCTCGATGCGAAAAGCACACTGGCGAATATTCTTTTAAAGCAGGAAGATGTGGAGGCTGCCATTGCTCTTCATCGCGAATGTGTCGCCAGCGCCAGGGAGGTGCTGGGAGCCCATCCACGAACCGCTGCGGCCATGCACAATCTAGCGACTGCGCTACGCGTGGGAGATCAGCTGGTGGAAGCAGAGAAGGCATTCCGTGAGGCATTGGCAGTGCGACTGCAATTTCTCGAACCAGGCGATTCGAAGGTGGCGATGACAATGCACAGCATGGCTCAGGCGATCGAGGCGCAGGGGCGGCTGGAAGAGGCGGAGGCGTTGCATCGGCAAGCTCTCCGTGAGCGATTGACAAAAATCGATGGGAATCACATCGATATCGCTCGTGCGCAGTATTGGCTGGCTGATAATTTGGAAAAACAGAACCGTATAGAAGAATCTGAGCAACTGCGCAGAGAAGCGGAGGCGATGGTAGATCAGCTGCGTGGAAATCCACGACCGTAACCTATTTTCAAAGAGGAAAAGTGGTTGCACATGGCCGCTGCCATGTGGGAGAGTTAGCGTCAGTAAGACCATTTTTTAACTAAACCCTGCCAAAATGAGAAGACGGATTGATTGTCGATTTACAATGTGGATGACGGCCCTGTTGCTGTTGTGTGCAGTCGCGGCCGCCAGTGCACAGAATCGCGTGCTCTTTATCGGTAATAGCTTTACCTATGGATCGGGCGACGGACGCGCACAGGCAGCCGGTGGAGTCCCGGGAATTTTTGATGCCCTTGCAATTGCGGGTGGCCACGCCGATCCGGTGACACAGATGCAGACGACGGGCGGTGTTGATTTTGAATACCATGTCGGCAACGCAGCGACGCAGAATGCCATTTCTTCAGATCAGTGGACGCACGTTATATTGCAAAATCATAGCACGGAGCCCACGCATCTCTCCAGCGGCAGTGTAGACGATCATTTTTCGTTTGGAACAAAACTCTACGAGCAGGTCTTAGCAAATAATCCTGCTACAGAAGTCGTGCTCTACGAAACGTTCGCACGCGCAGAGGTGCATGCATTGATCACTGGAACCTCTGGCCCTAACAGTTTTGCCAGTACAGCTGAATTTCAGGAAGAAATTCGCACCCAGTACCGGGCGTTGGCAGATGCATTGACGGCTGGGCATCCCGGGCTGCCTCTTGTCCAGGTGGCTCCTGTCGGTTCGGCATGGGAAAGCGCTGGCGGCTTGTTAGCGTCTAACGCAGAGGGCTATAGAAGTCTACACAGTAGCGGCGACGACTATCATGGCAATGATAACGGCTACTACCTGGCTGCTGCTGTTTTCTACGCAAAAATTTACGGCGAAAGCCCGCAGGGACTATCGATGTCATCGCAGGTGCAAGCGTTGAATTTGCAGCTCACGGAAGATGCCGCTGCCCTGGAGACTGTGGCATGGGGTATCGTCGGGCCACGTATTGCGCAGTTGGAGGCCGGGCAGGTCATGTTGATCGATTTCGGCGCTGAAGCCAGCACCATGGATGAAGGGGACGATGAACTGATCACCTGGAACAATGTGACACCAGCCGCAGGTGGAACCGATGATGGTGTCGTCGCAGGATTGCTGACATCGACCGGTGCCGCCACGGATGTTGGAATCGAAATGATCAGCCGCTTCAATGGTGCGAATACATCGGGATCGGCAGTGAGTTCAGCCTATCCAGGGGATGCCACTAGCGATTCTCTTTACGGAAATACCGAAGCATTCGGTGGTCTGAGCGATGTCTTTCCCAGCTTTAAAGTGACTGGATTGAATCCGGCCATTGTGTATTCGCTCACTTTTTATGCTTCCAGAGGTGGCGTCGGGGACAACCGGGAGACCAAGTTCACGGTGACCGGAACAGACGAAGAGGTAGCCAACTTTGATGCGGCAAACAATGTGGATAATACCGCGACGCTCGAAGGCATTGGGCCCGCTGCCGATGGGACGATCACGGTTGCCATTTCTCCAGGGCAAAACAACACCAACGGCAATCACTTTACTTATCTCGGCGTCATGCAGATCGATGGTCCTGCGTTGCCGACGACGGAGCTCTTGTTTGATCTGGGTGCAGCGGGTGGTCAGATGGAGGAGGGGGATGACGAGTCCGGGAAAAGCTGGAATAATCTGACGCCGGAAATTGGCAATACCAGCGACGGAGTGCTGGCAGACATTGTCACTAGTTCCGGTCAGTCGACTGGAATTGGGCTAACCATGGTCAGCCGATTCGGTGGGGCAAATACGACAGGAACGACGACCAGTGAGATTTTCCCTGTTAATGCTGCCAGCGATTCTTTCTATGCGAATACGGAAGCTTTCGGTGGGCAGGAAAACCTGATGCCCAGTTTTACGCTGACCGGACTTGATCCATCGCAACCGCATGTTTTCACCTTTTTTGGCTCGCGCGCGAATGTGGGGGACAATCGAGAAACGCGATTCACTGCCATGGGTGCGAATAGCGGAACGGCGGCAATTGATGCTGCCAACAATGAGGCGGAAGTAGCGAATGTAACAGGCATTCTGCCAACTGCCGCTGGCGAAATCACTATCGCGGTCACTGCCGGTGAGAACAATGACAATACCAATCACTTCACTTACTTTGGCATCATGAAGGTCGCCTATGCGGGCGCAGGAGCACCGGACACAACAGCACCTGAGCTAAAGTCTGTAAAGGCATCGGGAACGCTCATCACAGTCGTCTTTGACGAGCCAGTCGATGTCACCAGTGCCGAGACGATCGCCAATTATTCAGTGACTGCCGATGGCACTCCAGTGCAGCTCGATGGTGCTGAGGTCGAGCCCGATGGCGTGACTGTTCTAATTGAATTGGTTGATGCCTTGATTGGGCCATTCACTCTCACCGTGACGGGTGTCACGGATGTCTCGGGAAATACGATTGTTGCGAATAGTTCAATCAATGGCGTGGCTGCCGACCCTGACGCAGAGTTTTTCCTGTTCGATTTCGGTGGCGGCGAATTCATTGAAGAAGATGAAAATGGCAACTTCTGGAACAATGTGACCACTGGTGTCGCCAACACCGATGATGGTGAATTGTTCGATGTTTTTGACGGCAAGGGAGACTCGACGGATGTCTCATTAGTGATGATTCGACGCTTCAATGGCGTGAATAACGCTGGCACACGCGATAATCCCAATTTTCCTGAAGAAGCGACTGTTGATTCGTATTACGCCAACACCGAGGAATTTGGTGGTCTTTCGAATGTCTTTCCTGCGTTCAAGTTCACCGGCCTTGATCCTCTGAAAGTGTACACGTTTACGTTCTTCGCTTCACGACCAGGCGTTGGAGACAATCGCGAGACAGGATACACTTTGACCGGTGCCAACGCTGGGTTTGCTGCGCTCAATGTGGCGAACAATATCGAAGAGAACGCGGTCGCTGATGCGATCGTGCCAACTGCGGACGGGGAGGTCACAATCGAAGTCGGGCCAACTGAGAACAATGACAACGGAAATCATTTCACTTACCTTGGTGTGGTGCGGATCGATGTCGGTGAGCCAGTGGCTGGTCTGACTATTACCACGCAACCTGCGAACGTCACGGTGGACGAATTGGATGCCGCATCATTCTCGGTTGCCATCGAAGGCGAGCCACCGTTTACGGTGCAGTGGTCGCGCAATGGGTCAGCGATCGAAGGTGCGACAGAGTTTGTCTACATGATCGATAATCCGACGGCAGCACTGACGGGGAGCACCTTCACAGCGACCATTACCAATGCCTCGGGATCGGTCACCAGTGATCCTGCGACGCTCACGATCATCCCGGACCAGGCAGGGCCGACGCTCTCTGGTGGTAGCTCGAATGGAACCATCGTGACACTGATTTTTGGTGAAATTCTGGATAAAGCGTCTGCGGAGACTGCGACAAATTACACCGTCACTGGTTCCAGTGTGGCTGCTGCGGTTCTCGATCCGAATGGTGTTACGTTGAGGCTCACACTGGGCACGCCGATCGAAGGGGACTTCACGGTGGCAGTGAACGGAGTCACTGATCGGGTGGGGAATACGATTGCCACCGACACCACGCTCATGGCAAAAGCCCCTATAGCTGGGCGGCCAACATTCTACTTTGATTTTGGTGGAGGAGGAACCACCGCCGATGACGACCCAACGCGTTCGTGGAATAGTGTTACCACGGCAATTGCTGCTGACGAATTCGGCGAGTTATTCGACATTGTCGATTCAGTTGGCGGTGCCGATGACATGACGCTGGCAATGATCAGTCGATTTAATGGAACCAACACCAACGGCTATCGCGAACATCCTGACTTCCCGGCGAGTGCCACAGGAGATTCACTCTATGGCAACACAGCTGCGTTCAACGGGCTTACTGATGTCCTGCCAAGCTTCAAGTTAGCGAATCTAGACGCCGGGCTCGCCTACACCCTCACTCTGTATGCTTCTCGCCTCAACGTGGGCGATACCCGTGAGACGGGGTTCACTGTGAAAGGCGAAAGCGAAATTTTTGGCGCGCTTGAGCCCGCGAATAATGAGCTTGGAACCCTGGTGATTGGGCCGGTTGTTCCCGACGCAAACGGCGAGATTACCATCAGCATTGGGCCTACGGAGAACAACTTGAATGGCAATGAGTTCACCTACCTCGGCCTGATGGTCGTTGAGACATCACTGCCAGTCGGGGGAGGCGAATTCTCGATCACATTGATTGCGCGTGGCGATGACGGCTCGGTAACGCTCACTTGGAATTCGGTCGCTGATGCCAGCTATGCCATAGAAACCTCTACGGATGCGGTTGTTTGGGACGAGGCTGAAGATGGCGTGATTGCAGAAGGAGAAACAACCATGTATGTCGATCAATCTCCTGCATCAGCCACGGAACTCTACTATCGCGTGAAGCGGGAGTAGTGTTAGGAAGTGTCAATACTGCGACACTGCTTCTAATCGCTCCGACGGATCAGCTCTAATGTATGGCTTTTACCAAGTCGGCATTTCAGTCGATCCTTGGAGATTTCATCAACGATGAAATGGAGCTTCACTTGTTCCTTCGAAGTGAAGCTGAAAATGTCGGAACCGTTGATATCCCATGTTCCATCTTCGCTGTGCAAAAGAACCACCATCATCATATTCTGATGAATGATCTGATCGTTCCCCTCAGTTTCGTTCTTCCTGAATTTGATCGTATACGTATGATCTGCTGAAATTTTTAAATCGACCAACTTGGCAGCATCTTCGAACCGCCAGCGTCCGATGATATCTGTATCGACAATCACCAGTGTAGATTCGGATTTGCTACAGCCTGAGAGCATGCCCAGTGAAACTGCGAGTGCCCCGAGGATGACGAAGGTAGAAACACGGCGACTCAGCACGTGTGCCAGATAGGAATTGAAGCGATTATGCATTTTAGAAAATGATTGAGTAACGAGCGAATAGAAAACAGGGAACATTCCGATTCAACAGAAATCAGCCTGACCAGATAGTTGCAGAGAATGCAACTACGGCGATGAATCCTCCGTGAATAAATAAGTGCAGAAGCGCCCTTGCGACTTGCGTCTCGATGGTAAAGTCGTTTTAGTTCGGGCACCATGTACCGCCTTGGTCAGGAATTCGAATCAGCGATCCTATCCGCTACACACGCATCTGGACTGCACATCAATGATGTCATCCAGGAATTGTGGAGTGGCTACGGGAAAATTCTTCGGGTGTCGCTGGATGGCGGCAATGTCGACACGGTAGTCGTCAAGCATGTGCGAATCCCAAGTGAGCGAAATCACCCGCGCGGCTGGAACTCAAGTGCCTCGCATGCGCGAAAGTTGAAGTCCTACGAGGTCGAAAGCATCTGGTATCGAGACTGGAGTAGCCGATGTGGCGCCCATTTTCATGTTGACCAGTGTCGCATCCCAAGATCGCTCGCTTTCGAGCGTAGCTGGGATGAAGTGCTCATCGTTCTCGAAGATTTGGACGCCGCTGGATATCCGTCCCGGTTGGGGCGAGTCGATTGGCGGCACATCGAAGTCTGCCTGCGCTGGCTGGCGAATTTTCACGCCTGCTGGATGGGAGCAAAGCCTGACGGCCTGTGGGAAACCGGCACCTACTGGCACCTCGATACCCGTGCCGAGGAACTCAAGGTGTTGGATGACATTGAGCTGAAAGCTGCTGCGCGCACGATCGATTCCCGGTTGAACAGCGCAAAGTTTCGAACGCTGGTGCATGGTGATGCAAAGCTGGCAAATTTTTGTTTCTCCGATGACGGTCATCGCGTCGCTGCGGTGGATTTTCAGTATGTCGGTGGCGGTTGTGGCATGAAGGATGTCGCCTATTTCGTTGGCAGCTGTCTGGATGAGAAGGGATGTGCGCGCAGTGAGTCCGCGGTGCTCGAATACTACTTCTCGGAGTTGCGGGACGCCCTGAAACGCCAGAGCAAATTCAGCGCAGATGAGATCGCGGCGATTGAATCTGAATGGCGGGAACTCTATCCTGTAGCGTGGACAGACTTCCATCGCTTCTTGAAAGGTTGGAGCCCGGGGCATTGGAAAATCAACAGCTACAGCGAGCGAGTCAGCCGCGACGTTATCGCCGCATTGAAACCAAATTTAACGTGATCCTTTCTGCTGCCGACATCAATGAATTGCTGAGGCTGGCGATTGCAGCTGCCGAGCGCGCTGCCTCCCATATGCGGTCAGAACGCGGCAAGCACCGGCAAGTAATGCTGAAGCAAGGCGGCAGCAGTCACGCTTCGCAAGTCGTTACCGAAGTTGACCTGGAAAGCCAGCGTCTGATTCTGGATTCGCTGGGGCCAACGATCGCAGAATTTGAACTGGGCCTGCTGACAGAGGAAAGTCAGGACGATTCCAGTCGCCACGAACACGACTACTTCTGGTGCATCGATCCACTGGATGGCACGCTTCCGTTCATTGAGGACGTCGCGGGCTACTCGGTTTCGATCGCTCTCGTTGCGCGGTCTGGGACCCCGGTGATTGGAGTGATTCTCGACCCGGTTTCGCAAACGCTTTACTTTGCAACTCGCGGTGGCGGTGCCTTTCGAAACAAGATGGCGTGGCGAATTGCTCCGCAGTCTTCCACTGCGCTTACGCTGGTGATGGGCCGGAGTTTTCAGCAACAGGAAAACTACGGCCATTGGCTGGAACACATTCGCATTCTGGCGGCTGAGCAGGGGCTGGCGGAAGTGAAGACGATCCATCAAGGTGGGGCGGCAATGAATGCCTGTTGGGTGATCGAGCACGCGCCGGCAGTTTATTTCAAGCTGCCAAAGCGAAAGGACGGCGGCGGATCTCTCTGGGATTTCGCCGCCTCCGCATGCTTGTTCGGAGAACTGGGAGCGGTGGCCACTGATATCGCGGGAATGCCGCTGAATCTCAATCGAAATGGGAACACGTTCATGAACCACGACGGAATCGTCTATGCCTCAAATGCGAAAATTGCCGAGGCCATCTACGCGCTCTGCGAGAAATACCGTCTGGCTTAACAGGTTTTCGTGCTTGGTTCACGATGGCAGAACGCGTTCAATGGTGCTGATGCCTGCCTCTTTTTATCGCACTGTTCTAACCGCTGTCTTCATCAGCGTGTTTTGTGTGTCCTGTGAAGATGACTTGAAGCTGCTACCAGAAAGCACTGCGAATGAATCAATTTCGAACGAGTGGCAGGCGGTGTCGCCAGGGCTGGAGATGCGCCGCCTGTCGCCGAATGGAGATGAAGCCGCAAAACGGTCGCAAAAATTCGTCCGCCTGGAAAGTGCTGAGACGGGAATCGAATTTTATAACCAGCTGAACCGCGAGAACACCAAAAATTACTTGTTGAGTGGTGCCGGCTTGGCTGTCGTCGGGTGTGAGAATGAAACCACGCTGTGCGATTTTGCCTCGCCAGCCCTGACAAGCGTCAAATTCGACGGTGAGACGGTCGGCTACACCGCCGCAGATTTATTGGATCGGCTCATGCAGGGCGAGAGCGTTGCTCCGGATCCGGTTCTTATCCCGCCGAAAGGAATCGAGGTGAGAGCATCCTCGGACGAATATGTAATCGAGGATCCCGTGGTGCTCCGCTGTGTGAAGCTTATTCGGAAACACGCATTCGAGGGTATTTCGGTAGCGGAAATAGTGAAAGTGCTCGGCGTATCCCGAAGCACCCTAGAAAGAAGAATGAAGAGCTCGTTGCAACGGGGAACCAAACAAGAAATCCTTAGGGTTCAGTTCAGAGAGGTAAATCGACTCCTCCGAAACACCGACCTGACGATCGAAACCATTTCTGAACTTACTGGCTTCACCCACGCACACTACTTGCAAACATCCTACCGCGAGCGCTACAAGATCACCCCGGGAGCTTACCGGAACAAGAAGTAACCCCCCTCGATCCTCCGCTCTCGCCAAGGAACGTCCCGCGTTGCCAGTACAGCCGCCCATGGATCCAAACGGAAATGCCTTGCAGAAAAGGCGAATTTTACCCTGTAATACCTATCTTATGAACATAATCCCAAAATGGTGTGCGCTGCTAACACTCGGCGTTCTTTCCACTGCCGCCTTTGCCCAAGACAAACCCAAGGCCGAAATCCCCGCCGCCGACACGAACGGCTGGATCTCGCTCTTCAATGGCAAAGACCTTACCGGCTGGGAGGGACTCGAAGGATACTGGAGCGTCACCGACGGCGCGATCCAGTGCACTGAGACCAAGGAGAACTCCAAGCAGACGAACCTGATTCTGCTCTGCTCGAAAGACCACCCCGAGAAGTTCGCCAACTTCGAACTCCGCTACAGCTTCAAATGGGTCACCTCCGGCGGTAACTCGGGCGTTCAGATCCGCGGCAAGATCGACCGGCCCAAGATGTTTCACGTCGGCGGTTACCAGGCCGACATCGACGCGGGCAACGGTTACACCGGTATTATCTATGACGAGGGTGGGATCGCCGGTGGCCGCGGCATCATGAGCAAACGTGGCGAAAAGACCACGTGGGACGCCGACAACAAGCGCAGCAGCACGAAACTCGATAAGACCGACGCCGAGATCAAAGCGGTGATCAAGCCGGTTGGCGAATGGAACGACGCTGTCGTGATCGCCGACGGCAACCACATCACCTACCGCATCAACGGCCAGGTCACCACCGAGATGATCGACAAAAGCCCCAAGGCTTGTAAGGACGGCGTTATCGGCCTGCAGATGCACGGCGGACACACCATGACGCTCCAGTTCAAAGATCTCAAAATCCGCATGCTGGAGGAGAAATAGCCCCAGCACCTCGACCGACTTCGCTTTCTAGGGTTGGATCGGGCTGAGG
>JBNMNB010000268.1:0-9964 GCA_051270635.1 Verrucomicrobiales bacterium
GACATTGTGCTGGATGCCACGAAAGCGGTCAACCGCGGCAATGGCGTGCTTTTCCTCTACGGCAACTACGCTGGTGACGTGATGAATTTTGACATGGGAGCTGAACTCGCTGAGGACGAAGACATCGAAGTCCGCTCGGTACTGATCTGGGATGACATTGCGTCCGCGCCGCCTGAGAAAAAGAGCGACCGCCGGGGAATCGCTGGCTTGGTGCCGATCGTGAAAATTGCAGGTGCTGCTTCGCAGGTCGTCGAAACTCTGGACGAGTTGGAACGCGTGACACTGAAAGTGCGTGATAATACACGTTCCATCGGTTGCGCGCTGGCGCCGGGATCGATTCCCGCTACGGGTAAGCCGACTTTCGAGCTTCCTGAGGACAAGTTAGGGCTGGGCATGGGCATTCACGGTGAGCGCGGAGTGGGCGAAATTCCAATGTGCAAGGCGGATGAGCTCACCGCGAAGATGTTCGATTTAGTGTTTGCGGATGATCTCGAATTCGCCAGTGGGGACGAAGTGATTCTGTTTGTGAACAGCCTGGGAGCGACCACTCACATGGAGTTGTTGATTTGTAACCGCAAGGCACGAGAGATTCTGGCAGAACGCGGAATCACCGTGCATCAGACAATCGTTGGGCCGTTGGTCGGATGTCAGGAAATGGCTGGCATCTCGTTCAGTCTGACCAAGCTTGATGATGAGCTTAAGAAATACTGGGACATGCCGTGCCAGTCTGCCTGCTACTCCAAAATGGATGGGCCACAGAGCTAACGAACGCATTTTTTGAAACGATATGGCTAAAGAACAATTGAGTGTAGAAGAGTCAGTGGCGATGCTGCAGCAAGTGGCCGACGCCATTATCACTGCGGAACCCGAACTGTCGGAAGCCGATCGCAATCTTGGCGATGGTGATCACGGACTAGGCATGGCGCGAGGCATGAATGCAGTGAAGGAAAAGCTGAGCGAAGGCGGATTTGAGTCGGTCGATAAAGTGTTCATGGCGATGGGCATGGCGATGATGAGTTCGATGGGCGGAGCCTCCGGTGCGGTGTTCGGCACACTCTTTCGCAATGGTGGCAAAGCGTTGAAAGGAAATACAACTTTCGACGCTGCTGGGCTGGCGGACTTTCTCAAAGAAGGAACGGACGGCGTGATGTCCCGTGGTGGAGCAAAACCAGGCGACAAGACGATGGTCGACGCTCTGGATCCCGCACGCGTGGCAGCGGAAGCCAGCGTTGGTGCAACCCTTGCCGAGGCACTTGCCGCTACCGCTGCAGCAGCAGAAGCCGGCCGCGAAGCATCTAAAGCTATGATAGCGACGATGGGACGCGCCAAGACTCTGGGCGAGTCATCCATTGGCCATCCTGATGCTGGCGCCTGTTCGGTAGCGATCATCTTTCGCACCATGGCGACATTCGCCGCGTAAACGATGACTAATTTTAAATGCGGCGCTGTGCCAGAATGCATAGGCGCTGCCGAAAAATTCAAAGCCAATGGCTAGAAACCTACAACGAAGCAAAACCCGAATACAAAAGACGCCATGAGTAACGCAGCACCCAAACTTCACAACGCCATGTGGCCAGGATTGGTCGGCAAAGGCACTGACGAAGGTCAGGAGCCACCGATCAGCTTGTCACGTATGCTGGAATTATCCGCCAAAGCGGAAGTGAACGGAACGAAGTTCGACGGGATCGATTACTTCTTGTTTCATCCTCATACCGATCCAGATGCGACGGATGAGCAACTCCGCGGCATAGCGGATGAAATCGCCGGACATGGATTTTCTGTTGGCTCACTGGTGGCACCCGTCTGGCCAGGCACTGTGGGAGATTCAGCCATGGGCGATGCGGAATCGCGTGGAAAATTTCTCGATGCTGTGAGAGTAGGCTGTCGTATTGCCAAGGTTTTTAACGACCACGGCGTGCGCAAGTATGGTGTCATTCGCATCGACTCCGCTGAATTTGGCGTCGAAAAATGGCGCGAAGATGCGCCCGGCAACACAAAGGTGATCGCGAACACCTTCCGTGAGGCTGCGAAGATTGCTGCCGATCATGGTGAGCGACTTGCTGCCGAAGGCGAGATATGCTGGGCAGGAATGCACAGCTGGAAGGACATGCTTGACCTTCTCGAGGAAGTCGGAATGCCCGAGGCGCTTGGATTTCAGGCTGACCTGGCACACACCTACCTTTACCTGATGGGCTACAATGCCGCTGAGCATGCGTTGTTGAAGGAAGGGTATACTGAAGACGAGTTCTACGCCGCCTATGAGCAGATGACGGACAAATTGCGTCCGTGGACGATTGACTTCCACGTCGCCCAGAATGATGGAACAGTGCACGGTGCTGGTGACCACGATAAGACGGGCAAACATTGCCCGGCGGATGATCCAAATGGTAAGCTCGACATCACTCGTTGTGCTGGCTACTGGCTGAAAGATGCCGCCGATCGTGGAATCAAGCACATCTGCTGGGATGGTTGCATGTTCCCGAATGCAATGCTGGAAACGCAGGACACATGGAATACGATTCTCGATGCGATGATCAAAGTCCGTGACGCCCACGGCTGGAACTAGTGCAGCCTCAGTCGTAGCTGAATTTTTGAAGAAGCCCTGCCAGACCGGCGGGGCTTCTTTTTTTGTCTCGAACATGTCAACACTGTCATTTTCAAGGCCATTTCCCGGGTTGCGTTCGGCAATAGGGAACCTTAGCATGGCATTAATAAAATTGTTATGATCCGGATAATTGACCGCTACGTAGGCAAACAGGTCATCATCGGAACCTTGTTCGGTGTTCTGGTACTGACGATTGTCCTCGTGCTGGGAAATATCTGGAAGCGGTTGCTGGATTTAATGGTGGAACAGGACTTGCCGCTGTCGGTTGCGGGGCAATTCGTCATGTATCTCCTGCCGTTTTCGTTTCCCTTCACCATTCCATGGGGATTTCTGACGGCGGTTCTACTGACGTTCGGACGATTGTCCGCTGACAACGAATTGGTGTCACTGCGCATGGCCGGAATGAGCTTGTTTCGGATCTGTGTGCCAGTATTCGTGTTGGCGCTCGGTCTGTCAGGGGCCTGTTTGTTTGTCAATGTGAACGTTGCACCGAAGTCTGAAGCGGCGATCAAGCAGATCTTTATCGATCGCGTCCTAGCAGATCCACTGGCACTGCTTCAAGCCGGAAAAGTCACCAACGAGTTGGATGGTTATGTGATGTACATCGGCGAGCGCGAAGGCAATGAGCTGCGTGATTTTCAAATGGTCATGCTGGATGAACGTTCCGGCCCGTCGCGCTACGTTTCTGCAGAGCATGTGATCCTCGACTGGAATAAAAAGGAAAAGGCAATCGATCTCAATCTGTTCAAAGCATTCGTTGCCAACCGCCATCAGGATGATGCAAAAGATCCCAACAAAGTGCAGATGGGCATTCAGACAGGAATGTCAGAGCCAATGATCTCGCTCGCCAGCCTCTATGAAAAAGCAGATGATCGTAACGTGCGAACGATGAGTAACAGCGAGATTAGTGATGCGCTGGCTGATGGGATCGAAGACGAAGGCGATGAGTCTTCACATCGCACGGAACTTCATCGGCGTATCAGTTTCTCCCTGGCCTGCTTTACATTTGCATTAATCGGAATTCCACTCGGTGTGTCAGCGCAGCGGCGTGAAACTTCGATCGGCTTTGCGCTCAGCCTGTTGATTGCATTGGTCTATTTCATGTTTATCATTCTAGCGGACATGTTCAAAGATGACCCTGGCGCGTATCCGCATCTCTTGATGTGGCTGCCCAATGTATTGTTCATTGGCCTCGGGGTGTGGCTATTCAGGCGAGTCTCTCGTCGCTAATTCTTTCTGTCGCAATCAATCACTCTAACACTGAACCGGGCGAACCGATTTTGAAAAAACTCCGACAACTTTTTATCTGGCTCATATTGATTCCCTTGCTGGTGCTTGGCGTCGTCTTCTTCGGGCTGAATTTCTATATCGAAAGCCGCCTGAAGCCTGATGTATTGGTGGCCTTGATCGAAGCGGAGAAGAATTGCCGTGTAGACATCGGCGACTGTGATGTCTCGATATTGCATCAGCCAGCGCATGTGATCATGAAGAATGTCACATTTGCCCCGCGTGATAGCTTTGCAGAAGACGCAATTCCCTTGGGCCAGCGTCCAGCGATCGAGACCGGAAGTACGGCAATCATTTGCCCCGAGGTGGTTCTCAAAGTGAGACTGTGGGATCTGCTTGTGCGCAAATTGCAAGTGAACGAACTGGAATTGCGTGAGCCCGAAGTGCGGTTTTCGCTGCTTCGTGGCGGCGGAAACTCACTGAAACCGTTGTTTGCATCCCTTAAGAAGAAGAAAAACGATAGCGGCAACGGGGACGCGAAAAATGGGAACGGAAACGTCAATGATCCCGCGCAGGGCGATCCCAATTCACAGATCAACGATGAACCAACTGAGCCGCTGGAGAAAAAGCGTTTTCACGTCAGTGAGCTGCCGTTGCAATCAACACTTCAACTTGCGCATTTAAATGGCGGCGTCTTAAAGATGCTGGTGGAAAAAAGCGGTGCGCTGATCGAAGTGAAAATCCACAGATTGGCCTTCAGTGATATCGATGTGAATCCATATGATCTCGATGCGGGAAACGCAGCGGTGATGGACTTGGACTGTACCGTTGCCATTGATGATCCACAGAAGAATCTGCGCTTCACAGAAATGCATGTAGGAATCAATGGTGGCATTACTCCTTTTGAAGCTGCCAGTGGCTATTTGAATCCCGATATGAAGTATGACGTTGTCTTCCGTCAGGGCAGCTACGTGCAGTCGGTGCCGTTAATGGAGAAACTTGGGAATTCGATGGATGAATTGAAGGATATTGGCTTGAGGCTTGAGGAACTTGGGCAAAAGGAAGTGCTGCAGGCGGATCAAAATGCACGAGTTGGCTATCGCGATAAACGGATTAGGCTACTGTCAGAGTTGGTACTGCCATTCGATAATTATCAGCTGACACTGCAGAAGCAGAGCTGGTTGGAGACAGCAGACAGTCAGCATGAGTTCCGGGGAAATATGCTGATTTCAAGAGAACTCACTACCAAGGCACTGGATGGGGTCGAAGTTTATGTGAGAGAGCGGGTGGGCGACAATGTTGCCGATGTGGCGCGAAAACTGGTCGATCCGATCGTCGAAGAGAATCAAATATCGCTGAATTTTCGATCCAAGGGAGCCCTTGGAAAACCAGACATCAAGATCGATAATCCATTGAAAGGAATCAAAGACAGCCTGAAGGAAAAAGGGAAACAACTGCTGAATAATACTTTGCAGGATATTTTCCGCCGCGGTGGCGATGATCCTCAATGAACGGGGTGTAGGGGGAGATCGGAAATAAAATGATCAGTCTACTTGTATTTTCACCCAACAGCTTCGTTGAAATTAGCTCAAATAGCCCGCTATTATCGCAAATCCCGCCTCGCTGCTGATCAAAAATACTGCGCATCTTTGATCAGTTAATTCCCGACCTCCCCTAAGCTGTGGCATTCTCACGTTCGATTCTCTTTCAATGTCTGCTCGCCGTGCTTTCGGTGTGGTTCACGGCCTGCGATCGATCCGCTGATTCTAAGAACGTGAGGACGGAACAGATTCCTGCGGATCCCGGATTTTCTGTCGTGCCAGCAGGAAGTTCAGAAGCTGCAATTGTCGTGACTGAGCCCCCACGGAAGCAGGGCAGACGCGTTGTGAAGACAGTGGGCGAATGGGGAAACCTCTTGCCGGATCTGGTGTTTCGTGTAACGCGCCTGGGAGAGACCGAACCGCGATTCACCGGAAAGTTGTATCGCACAAACGAGTCCGGGCAATACCAGTGCTTTTGTTGCGAGGAAGTGTTGTTCTCCTCGACTGACAGATACGATAGCGGGACGGGCTGGCCCGCATTCACGCAGCCGATCTCGCCAGAGTTAGTCTGGACAAAGGATGATGCCAGCGCATTCCGCGCCCGCGTTACAGTGATGTGTAGTGTCTGCGATGCCCACCTTGGGCATGTTTTCGATGATGGGCCACCGCCAGCGGGCAAACGTTACAGCGTCAATGCCTCTGCCCTGACCTTCGTAGCCGAACAATGAGCGCTCGGATCAATGAGACAACGGGACTTCGCCTCGAAGCCGATGGCGGCTGACATCGATCAAGTGATCAAAGCGGTTGGTCGCATCTTCAGAGTTCATGGTCATCGATGTCTGCATTGAGCTTAAGATAGGTCTGGGCTGGCCCTCAGGAGTGATCTCATGGCCAACCAAATTGCCAACGTCAAAATCGACGTGAACATCGTTGTCGGATCCGAAGTGGAACTCGTACGTGGTTTCGGTGGAACTACGGCCGCCGAGAAGCAATTTTGCAAACGCCTCAGTTGCCAAGGATGCCTTGTCAAGACTACCGAGCAATGACTCGACATCGGAGTGAAGCTGATCAAGCATGGTCGATGCGTTTTTGGTCACTTCTGCGTTGTTGATGTGGACTTTGACCATCCCCATATTCTTGTAGGTCATCAGGTCAATGAAATCTTGCATCTTGGCCTCAATCTCCTCAATCTCCTCAATCTCCAGCGGCGAGTGCCCTTCTTTTTCGAATTTTTCGCGCACCTGTGGAATTCTTAATGCAAGATCGGCGGCGCTCTTTGCCGCGATTTCATTATTAAGGCTAGCCGAATGGCGTAGCTCAAGAGTCTTGACACGGGCCATGGAGGAATTCCACAGAGTATTCATTTCTGTGCGCTCCTCATCGGTCAGGCTTAGCGCATCTGCCAGAACATCGGGGACATCGCCTCGGAATACAGCATGGGGTGTCACAAGGGTCGCGACTTTCAAAGCCGCCGAGAAAGGGACTCTTGTTGAGGGGCTTGTCTTAACTGCAACTGATGCTCCCATTGCCGAGGACTGAATGCTCTTCCATTTGTCTCGCAATCGTTGGTTTCCTTTTTCCAACGAGTTCACCGACATGGAACGAATGTCCGAATCAATGGCAATTGCTGGGATTGTCTGCCTGCCTGATTCCGCGTTCCTTTTATCTCTGAGTGCAGCATCCCACAGTCGCGTAAGCACGAATGCAGCTTCTGCTAGAATGGCGATGATTAGCAGGATGCGCATGGATTCGAGTTTACGATTCAGGAGTGTTGGAAAGTGCGCTACTGATTGCCTGACCGAGTTCTTCCGCTGAGTCGATTCCCAGCAGGTATCCATAGCGGGCAACTATTTCCTCTGACGGATGATCTACTGGAATCGTTAGCGTGCTCCCACCATTTCCGTCAGCGAGCGTCTTGTGAACCATGTAAGTCGATCCCTCTCTCTGTTCAAAGGATAGCTCTACTGCCTCATTGGCGCGCCGATGGTAGGTAGAACCGGTAAGAGATTCGCTTACAAATTGAGTGCGATCTTCGCCGATGACACTGGCCATTTCAATTTGCATCTCTTTGTGAAATTGCCATGGAACAGAACTGCCACCCGAATCATAGGGGGCGATATGGATCACTGTCTTACCGTCATCGTCGGTGATGGTGGAAGCATTGGCCTGCTCGAATTCTCGAACTTTTCGAGTTACTTCAGCAATGATCCCTTTCAAGCTGATCTGCTCCTCCTCTGTCAGTTTGAAGAGTGAGATGGAAGTTTGTGATAGCTCAGGAACGAGTGGATCGCAGTATCGATTGTCAGGAAATTTCATTTTTTCTCCCACCGTGAACGAACACTGAGTAGGAAAGCACAGTCACCAGCGATGCGCGAGCGAATAGAATAGTTGAGAAATTCGTGACGATATCTACCCCGTGGGGAGGACACGATGCTGCGGGAATGGGGGTGAAGATGGCACCACAAGTTGTTCCATCTTGGCATGACATGCTGACCAACAGTGATTTTCTGAAACAGATCTTCGCCAATAGGTTAAAGGGCAGCCCGAACCAAGGCATAGGCGGCAAAATTTTGGAGCACCCGCCCTGAGTGCCATGAACCGGTGGATCGAATCTCTTGCATTTGCTGATCAGTGGCTTGGCACGATGCACGTGGTATCCAGGTATTGCGTGAGCGAGAGCAGAATCTGCGTAGCGAATATCGTGGGTCACTCCCAAGTTAACCAAGTCGCCGGAGGCTCGTTAAGCCCACCAGAATATGAAGCAGACGCTCGCACTCCTCGCCTGTACTTTCTTCGTCGCATCGCCTGATGCGCGCGCAGCTACAGTGTTCTACACATTGGAAAACGTCACTCTGGTTGGCAATACACCAATGAAAGGCACATTTTCGTGGAACTATGATGTCGGCGACTTCGAGAATGGCGTGGGACAATTCACGTTTTTGGAGATTCCCTGGACGTCACATGATCATACGGACCTGGAGGCCTCCTTTGATATTGGCAGTTCTATCGAGATCACTCTCGAGGGCAACGTCCACGACGACGGCGTAGATATTACTCTCGTTCTTGCAAAGCCGCTGACTCCCACGACGTCTTCATTACTGGTTCTAGGTCCAGGGGAAAGCAAGTATGAGATCGGCGGCAATGGATTTCACGACGACTTGATTCAAAGCGGAAGGATCTCATCTGGGTTCGATCCGAAGATCCACAGCATTGAGTTCGTTGACGCTCTGGTCGAGATAGACTTTACCGGGATTCTACAATGGAGCAGTGCCATGCTTATCTGGGAAGACGTTGATCCGCCGCCAGAGAGCCCGTATCGAATTGCACCGGGTGCAGACAAGATGTACTTCCGCGGAAGAACCCGTTAGACACCCAACTTGCCGAAAAATAACAGTGAACTTCAACCTGAGACCAGCATCGGTCCAAATGCGGTGAAGCGGTTAATCGCAATTTTTACAGTCGCTCGATCAGTCTTCTGCCGCTGCGACGAAACCCTCGATGCCGGGCCTCCTCACGCCGCGGCTGCACACGATGTTTCGCGAGGACAGTTGGTGTCAGCCATCCAAGAGACGAGAGTAGGCCAGCGGCTTTGGGAAACTGGAGTCGCTGGTTTGTCTTCAGTCTAGATGCTTTTTCAGGTTGGTTCCTGGCGAAGTAGTGGCACGTTAGGCCTCTGGCGGCGACTTCAGCCCCATTTCCTGCACCGCTGTTGAAAGAATCCCTTGAGAGTCTTGAGCAATTTGCCATCGACGTCATTCTTGACCGTCGTAAAGGCCCGCGCGCAGCTGTCTTGCGGTGCGCCCTTTTTGGGCTGTCCGGTATCTATCGACAAGTGATTAATTTGCGGCTGTTCCTTTACCGCACCCGCATTCTGCGCGAGCACAACCTCGGATGTATGGTCATCAGCATAGGCAATCTGACAGTCGGTGGAACCGGAAAGACGCCGGTCGTCGAACTTTTTGCTAAAGCACTGCAGAAGGGGGGGCGTCGCGTCGCCATTTTGAGCAGGGGCTACAAGAGTGTGAAGCCGCCAGTGAAGCAACGGCTGCGGTCACGGCTGACAGGGATCAAATTTCAAGCCCCACCGCGTGTCGTCAGCGACGGGCGCGAGCTCTTGCTCGACTCAAAGACGGCGGGTGATGAGCCGTTTATGCTTGCCTCCAATCTCCGCGATGTCGCTGTTGTTGTCGACAAAGATCGCGTCAAAGCAGGCCGCCACGCCATCCGTGAGTTCGGTGCGGACACGCTTTTGCTCGACGATGGCCTGCAGTACCTCAAGTTGCGCCATCGGCTGGATATTGTCCTGATCGACCGCTTCGCGCCATTTGGGAACGAGTACATGCTACCGCGAGGCACCTTGCGCGAGCCGCCAGCGAACCTGCGCCGGGCCAGCTACATCTTCATCACCAAGTGTGATGGTCAGCCCAATGATGCGCTCATCGAACGCATCCGACTTTACAATCGGACGGCAGAAATCATCGAATGCCGCCACCGTCCGCTTTATCTGGAGAACATGCTGACGCGAGAGCGGGAGTCGCTCGAGTTTTTAAAGGGAAAATACGTCGGGACTGTCAGTGGCATCGCGATCCCT
>JBNMNB010000269.1:0-9962 GCA_051270635.1 Verrucomicrobiales bacterium
ATTTTCGTATACACAACTGGCGCGAAATGGAGCTCAATGAATTCCTCTATTGCAATGGTGAGGTGATCAAATTGTGGCACTATCCGCGTGGTCCAGATTCCGGGTTTCGCGTGTATCCGGGCTCTGGCAATCGCCAAACCTACTTCTCTACGTCCGCCCTGGCGCATCCGCTCGGGCAACCGTGCTATACAGTAGTCGCGCTTCCTGCGGGATCGCAGCCCGCGCCTAATGGGTTGCCTGTCGTCCGCTTGAACTACGAAAATGATGACGATCCACAACGGCGCTATGGCAGCGATTCCCTGCTCATGTTCGAGGTTCCAGCTGATGGAGAGTATCTTGTGAGAGTCTCTGACCGCAGGGGATTCGGCGAACCAGAGGGGTTTCATTATGCCATGACGGTGCGAGGTCAAAGGCCGGATTTCATTGCAACTGTCGGCGGCCGCGATCCTGGTGTTTCCAAAGGTGGAAGCAGTGAGTTCTCCGTGGAAATTCAGCGCAGCGAAGGATTTAGTGGGCCTGTTAGGGTTGACGTTGCAGGATTGCCTGAAGGCTGGAGTGCGAGCACCCCATTGACGATTCAAGCTGATCAAGTGCAGGCATTAGGGGTACTGCTGGCCAGTCCGAATGCTGCTGCGCCTGGCGAGGCGGCTGCCAGGGCAGTGACCATTACAGCGACCGCGACGATCAATGGGGAAGAAATTGTGAAAAATTTGGGGGATTTTGGCAAGCTCCAGCTGACTGATCCTGCGCGGATACGTGTGCGGATTCTGTCAGCAGAGGGAGAAGGAAATCCTCGCCTGACGATTCATCGTGGCGAAACAATCAATGCCCGCGTGCAAATCGAGCGTGGCGACCACAAGGGAATTGTTGAGTTTGGAAAGGATGATTCGGGCCGGAACTTACCGCATGGCGTCTTTGTCGATAATATTGGATTGAATGGACTGATGCTGCTGGATGATCAAAGCGAGCGTGAGTTTCAGATCACCGCTTCTTCGATTACTGCGTTAGGACAACGCGAGTTTCATCTAAAGACTGGATCTGGCGGCGGTGCAGTCTCGCAGAGAGTCGTTATTGAGATACAGGAGTGAGAAAAATATTCGTTCGCTCGTTTGCAGTGCTGCGGTATCTTAGAGGATGCCAGAACCTGCAAGCCTCTTTGCCATGATCCTTTTCGGGTCTGTTGGAATGGGCGCTTTCGTCTATGGCAAGAGCACTTCCGCCTTTGTTCCCATCGGCATCGGCATTCTTTTGATGGTGTATCCCTATTTCGTTTCTGGAACTCTGTTAATGTATTTGATCGGATCAGCGCTTTGTGTCCTGCTATACATTATGCGGCAGAAATAGAATCGTATTCCGCGATTTTGTGACTCGGGTGTTGGCATCGCGTCTTTGTTCAGTCACGTTCCATCAGTGAACGTATTCCGATTGCCCCGCCTATTTCTTTTTGTCTCACTTGCCTGCGTGATGTGTTTGCCCGTCATGGCAGGGGATCCCACCGAGTTTTTGAAGTCAGCGAAGCACATCGTTTTTCTTGGCGATTCGATTACCAATGATGGACGTTACATTTCAGTCATTGAGACTCGCCTGCGGCAGGAAGGGATCGATCCGTTGCCAGAGTTGTTGAACCTGGGATTGCCCAGCGAAGGCTGCACTGGATTGACCGAGCCAGGGCATCCATTTCCTCGGCCCAACGTGCACGAGCGACTCGAACGCGTGCTGGAGAAGGCGAACCCGGATGTGGTCGTTGCCTGTTATGGAATCAACGACGGAATCTATCACCCTTTCAGCGAAGATAGGTTCGCGGCTTATCAATCGGGTATGCGCGAGTTGGTAGAAAAAGTGCACGCCACCGGAGCCATGCTTATCTTGATGACGCCCCCCGCATTTGATCCGCTACCCATGGCAAAGCAAGGCAAGCTGGCGAAGATCGACGCGCCAAAATTTGCATGGACGGACATCTATGAAGACTACGACGCAGTGATGGCGCGGTACGCTGAATGGGTCATGGAACTTTGTGAGCCAGTTGAAATGGTAGTCGACTGGCATGGTACTGTGAATGCGCACCTTGCCCGTGAGCGAGCAACCAATCCAGACTATGTAATGTCAAAAGATGGCGTTCATATGGATGCTGCCGGGCAGACATTGCTGGCGGAACCGATTTTGCAAAATTGGGGGTTTTCGCCAGGCGGATCAATGGTGAATGCTGATCTTCTAGCACTGGTAGATCAGCGACAGCAATTGCTGCACAGTGCCTGGCTGACATATACTGGTCATACCAGGCCTGGTGTGAAAGATGGGCTGCCACTGGAGGATGCAATGGCGAAAGCGGCAGAGATCGAACAGAAGATCAATGCATTGATCGCCGGGAATCATCGCGGCAGTGATGATTTTGAGAATCTTGTTCGCGCACTTCCAGAATCCGAGCAACCGCAGCGATTGTTCAATGGCTTCAACCTTGCGGGGTGGGAAGGCGATCACGATTACTGGTCAGTTTCAGAAGGCATGATCCGCGGGGCGAATGAAGATGCAGTGCCGTCGAGCACATACCTCTTCACGGAAGATTCCTATCGAAGTTTCCGTCTTCTGCTGGAAGTGAAGCAAACGATGTCGCAAAAGCATTCGACCATGCACTCGGCAGTGGCAGCACTGGGGGAACAAATTACCGACAGCGGAGACAATCCATTTGGCTTCCGTGGGCCATTACTGATGTTTTGTCATGACTGGGGCATCTGGGATGCGCATCGGCGCAATCGTGTGGAACCTGCCGGGCATAGAACCACGCTGCACATCGACGCTGAGAGAAAGGGAGACTGGAACCTCGTCGAGTTTCTGGTGAAGGATGATCGAATCCGCTGCGCTGCAAATGGCGTGGAAGTCTTCGACTTCACAGATCAACCAGAAATGTTGAAATGGTCACCCATCGGCCTGCAACTGCATTCCAATCAGCAACCTCAAGAATACCACTTCCGTGGTCTGGTGCTATCGACGCAACCCGGGCAGGAGCTGGTATCCGTGAAGAAGCGTTAAAATTGCACGATCCGTCAGCACTGGAGGCGAGCTGGCCGGATGCAGTGGACTCTGCCGTAAGGCGAATTCAAAAAAAACTGTGATTCATTGGCTGGCACTGGCGCTTGAGCTCCAGAGACAATATTCAATTCCGAGATCGAATGTTAAAGGTAGTTCCTGAGATAGGAACCGGTGGCGCTTTCCGAACAATTTGCGATCACTTCTGGTGCGCCTTCGACGACGAGATTGCCACCGTGGGCACCGCCGCCCGGGCCCAGGTCTAGAATCCAGTCGGCACATTTGATGACGTCCAGATTGTGTTCGATAACGATCAGTGTATTTCCTGCGTCTCGCAGTCGCATCAGAACGCGCAGCAGCGTTTCGATATCGGCAAAGTGGAGGCCAGTGGTGGGTTCATCAAGAATGTAGAGCGTGCGACCGGTCGCCTTTTTCGCCAGCTCTGCGCTCAATTTGATTCGTTGGGCCTCGCCACCAGAAAGAGTCGTGGCGGATTGGCCGAGCTTCAGATAGCCGAGGCCGACATCGCACAGCGTTTTAATTTTGTCATGAATTCCGGGCACCCGACGAAAGAAGGCAACTGCTTCGTCCAGTGACATGTCGAGGACTTCGGCAATGTTCTTTCCTTTGAAATGGATATCGAGCGTGTCCTGATTGTAGCGTCGACCGCTGCAGGCTTCACAATGCACGTAGACGTCCGATAGGAAGTGCATATCGATCTTGATGAGGCCATCTCCCTGACAGGATTCGCAGCGTCCGCCTTTGGTATTGAAGGAAAATGTGCCGGGCGTGAATCCGCGCAACTTTGACGTCGGCAGTTGGCTGAAGAGTTCGCGAATGGCGGTGAATGCACCTGTATATGTGGCGGGGTTCGAGCGGGGACTGCGACCAATCGCGGATTGATCGATCACTATAACTTTATCGATTTGATACTGGCCTGAGATCGAGCGGTGTTTGCCGGGAGTTTCTTTGGAGCGATAAAGATTTCGGCACAGGGTTCGCCTGAGAATGTCGTCGACCAGTGTTGACTTTCCACTGCCGGATACGCCGGTAACACAGGTTAGGCAGCCGATAGGAAATGCGGCATCAATCTCGCGCAGATTGTTCTCTGCAGCACCATGCACCGTGAGCCATCCGGTATCCAGTATGTTCGCGCTGTCAGGTGCTCCGCCGGGCGGTGGCGGTTGAATGCGATGCTTTGGCACAGGGATCGTAAGCGCGCCACTCATATAGCGGCCGGTGAGCGATTTTGGGTTGGCGCTGATCTCTTCTGGAGTGCCCAGCGCAATGATTTCACCCCCACGCGGACCTGGCCCAGGGCCGAGATCGATTACATAGTCTGATGCACGGATGGTTTCTTCGTCGTGCTCGACGACGACGACCGAATTGCCCAGGTCGCGCAGGCGCTTAAGTGTCTCGATCAGTCGGGCATTGTCCTTCTGGTGCAGTCCGATGCTGGGTTCGTCCAGGACATAGAGTACGCCCGCAAGGCCAGAACCAATCTGCGTTGCGAGACGGATACGCTGAGATTCACCGCCGGACAATGATCCATTCTCGCGGCTGAGTGTGAGGTAGCCGAGGCCGACGTCCACCAGAAACGATACCCGCTTGCGGATCTCGTTGACGACTTCAGAGCAGATCTCTTTTTGTTGCTTTGTTAGTTTCAGGGAGCGCAACCACGCTGCTGCATTCTCGATGGTCAGTTTCGTGAAGTCATCGATAGACAATGGCCTGCCGCCATCACCGGGAAGTGTCACTGCGAGGATTTCCGGCTTGAGTCTTTTGCCCTCGCAGGCCCCACATGGTCGGGGGTTCATGAAGCGCATCAGGTTTTTGCGCGTGCTCTCACTTTCACTGGTTTCATACAACCGTGAGGCCTGAACGCAGAGTCCCTCGAACGGTTTCGAGACACTTTTAGTTTTGGCACTGGTCTTCCATCCAGATTTGATCGCTTCCGTTCCTGTGCCGTAAAATAGAGCTCGCTCGAATTCATGAGGAAGCTTTTCAAATGCCACCGTCTGATCAATTTCGAAGTGCGCGATCAATGCCTGAAGCTGGGCATCGTGCAGTGCTTTTAACTTCGGATTGCGTGCCCACCAGGATTTTACAGCGCCATCCGTAAGCGTCTGGGTTCGATCAGGAACAAGTAGATCGGGATCACAGAATAATTCCGATCCCAGTCCCTGACAGCGTGTGCAGGCGCCATGATGGCTATTAAAAGAAAAATGCCTGGGGGTGAGTTCCGGCATACGAAATCCGGTTTCCGGATTGGCGAAAGCTGTCGTGTAAGTGTGCAGTTCCCAGTTGCCATGTTCTTCCACCAGGAACCACACATCATTCTGGCTCCACCGCAGCGCTGTCTGAATGCTGTCCATCAGTCGTGCGCTGAGACCTTCGCGCACGACCAGTCTATCAATGACCGCCTCAATTTTCGGCGTGGCACCCTTTTCAATCGGAATGTCGTCCTCAAGGTCGTAGATTTCACCGCTGACCCGGACGCGCACCAGACCCTGCTTTGCCAGACGCTCGAATAGCTTCTTCGGGTGGCGCGTTTCACTCTTCGGAAGTGGTGCCAGAAGAATGAGCCGGGTTCCTTCAGGCATGGCTTCGATCTCGCTGATAATATCAGGAACCGTTTTGCGATGAATGGCCTCGCCCGTCGCGGGGTCGTGTGGTTGACCGCAGGCGGAATAGAGAATGCGCAGGTAATCGTAAATCTCTGTGGCGGTGGCGATCGTCGAGCGCGGATTCGGGCTGGAGGTGCGCTGTTCGATGGCGATCGCCGGGGACAGGCCCTCAATGAAGTCGACGTCCGGCTTCTCCAGCTGATCTAGAAACTGCCGCGCATAGGCAGAAAGGCTCTCGACGTAGCGGCGTTGCCCCTCAGCGTAGAGCGTGTTGAATGCCAGCGATGACTTGCCGGAGCCGCTCATGCCCGTGACTACGACCAGCTGGTTGCGCGGGATCTCTACGGAGATGTTTTTCAAGTTGTGCTGGCGGGCGCCAGTGATCTTGATGGTGTCGGCAGGCATTGGAGTAGCCTGAGACAGTGGCGCTTACGACGCGCTGTGAAAGCACTATTTCGGGGAAATATTGAGCCACAAGTGTGTAATCTGGGCTTGCTTCCTGTTGCCAGCGGTTCCATTACCTTGAGAAGAATTCCCCTCAATGGCCCGAAAACGTCGTAAAACCGCACGTAAAACCGCGCAGCATCCACTAGATGAGTCGTCAACTGAGCAAGGCAGCCAGCCTTTGCCAGTCGCTGGGTCGTCGGCTGTTGATTCTGTTGAGAGCGTCACGCCTGATTCTGACGCTGAAGGGAACAGTGTTGAGGCGAGCGTGCCGCTGTCCGTTGATTTCGGGGACTCCGAATCGGGCCAGGAACCGATTCGCGTGCTGGCAGTGTTCCCTGACACGGCAGTCCTCCGGCTTATCAGGGAAAGCATGGGAGCATTCACCCAGGCTGTGGTCGACACAACGCCTGATGCGGCGTTTGGTTTTGAAATGGCGATGCAGCGCGATTACCGGATGTTCTTCTTTGGCGTCGATCTTCCAGTGCTGGGAGGCGAAAAACTCTATGATTTCATATCCAAGGCTTACGCGCATGCGCGGCCTGAATCGCGATTGATGCCGGGCGTCGTTTACCTGACTGCGGCCGGTCAAAAAAATGTGCCACATGAGTTGATGCGCGACGCCCGAGTCAAAGGTGTGCTCTCGTGTCCGTTTGAGATTTCGCGTCTATTGAGTTTTACTGAGGGAGTGATTCCCGCAACGAAAATTGGAGCATGAGTATTCGAGTCTTTTCTGAAAAAGGTGGAGCCTTCCTGCACAAGATGCGGAATCCCGGCGATAGCCCAGCGGTGAAAATTTGTGGATTCACCGTTTTAGAAGATGCACTGGCAGCCTGCGAGGCCGGTGCAGACGCTTTGGGAATCAATTTCTATCGAAAGTCAAAGCGCTACATTTCCTTTGAGGAGAGTGCCAAGTGGCTGGGGACATTGCCATCGGACGTGAGTCGAATCGGAATCTTTGTCAATGAAGAGCTCGATCGAGTTGCTGAAATCGTAGGGAGTGGTCTTATAGATGGCGCGCAACTGCACGGCGATGAGCCGCCTGAATATTGTGAGGCATTGATCCGTCTGGATATCCCAGTAATCAAAGCATTCGGTGTCAAAGATCCAGAGTCTCTGGAAGACATTGAGTGCTATCATACGCCCTGGATTCTTCTGGATGCCTGGTGTCCCGGTGAGTATGGCGGAAGCGGCAAACGCTTTGATCAAGAACTCGCGACCCAGGTAGTGGGCGAAAATCCTGACCTTCGATTCATTCTGTCAGGTGGGCTCAATCCATACAATGTGCGCGATGCCGTGCTTCACGTGCAGCCGGCCGCCGTCGATGTCGCAAGTGGTGTCGAAACTTCGCCAGGCAGGAAGAATCCAGCAATGGTAAGCCAGTTTATTGCCGAAGCGACTGACTGCTAGTGCTAGTGTGGATCCGGGATGCTGCGGCATTAGAGAGAGGCGTTAGCGCCTTTCTCGCACCCGATAGTAGCCAGACGGGAGGTTTGTGCGCGCTGGATCTGTGTCGAGGAAGATCGTGCTTATTTCATCTGCAACGAGGTCTTCCAATTCTATCAGAAGATTCTCCGGGCTGGCGCCATATTCTACGGAGTAACTGGTGCCAGGAATCGAAGACCATGACAGTTCAAAACCAGCATCTGGGCCGCTCATACGTTTCGCGGATTGGATCGCCCATGAATGACCGGTGCCGCTGGCGGGTAATAGCATGAAGTAGTTCATGAACAGCGAATACTTGGTCTCAAACGCGCTGTCTTCACCGCCAATAGTCAGACGCAGAGTTTGCTCGCCGCTTAAGGACACTGAAACTGGGGTTCCTTCGGTATCGACCAGGGGAAAGTATTCAAACGATTGTGCGCTCACGGTTGAATGCACCGCGAATTTGCCCACGGATTCTAACGTTTGTTCTGTAGTCGCTGCCCCAGTGACGAGGTCGACAATTACCTCTTGAAGAACTCGACAGGCAGCACGCAGATAGACCAGGTAGCTGCCGGGGATAAAGTCACGCGTGTAGTTCAGCCATTCGCCCCCCTCAGTCCTCTGCACCACGTAATCTTCTTCGGGTTCGATCCCTGAGCGAACGGTGTCGATTATGATCTCTTCCGGTTGAAAATCGACCTGAAGGGCATTCATGGCGACGAAATCTTCAAAGCGCAGGTCACTGCGCACGCTGGTGTCGAAGTCGAAGTAGTCGACTTCGAATTCGCCAAACTTGTCGGCATAGGTTCCCGGACCTGCTTCCGCCAAATAGCTGCCGGAATCGAAATTGTAGTTCTCTGCTTCGATGACGACATTACCAGGTGCCGTGAGTTGAGAAGCATTGAATGTGTCAAATCGCCATTGATGCGTCAATTGTCCCCCTGCCTCTGTCGTCGCCATCAACTGCGCAGAATAAATTGTGTTTCCTTTCAATCCGGCGTGGTTGATCACTGCGCCATCTTCGGTGATTGTGATGGTGGATTCACCAGTGACGTCGAGGCCATCGAGGACAAGGGAAACGCTTTCTTGCGCAATTGGACTGTCGCCTGCGGAACTGATGGTGGAGGTGAGGCCTGTGGCTGGATCCGCGAAGTTTGCGCCGGAGGCGGGAACAACTGCCGTGACATGAGGAATGCCGGGAAGGCCTCTTGAAATGATCGGCCAGGTAGCTTCATGAGGATTGGATTCTTCCCGAACGAAGTTATCGAATGTCGAGTCGCCGATGCTGTCAGGGTCCAAGGTGTCGCCACGTGAGAAATTGAACAGACCAACAAAGCCGCTATCGTATAGCTCCCCACGAGCATCACCATCTTCGGTTTGAATAAGTGCCACAGGCCGCGTTAGATCGAGTAAATCATATAGCGCGGCCGTGAGTGTGCTCCCTTTAGCAAAGAAGATCATGCGGTAGGAGTGATCCGCTATCAGCTCCAGATTTGCTGCGGCCATCGTGCTGTCGGACGGGGCACCTTCGTTTTCCACGTAGTTAATCTGGAACTGGCCAGCAGGGCTGCTGCCCGATTGATTGGGGTCGTAGTTGCAGACATAGGCGGTCGTTTCTCCCAGTCCTATGTTGCCTGCCCGACCAATGAGCCCTACCGCCTGATTCACTGTGTCATCCCAATCGACAAGATCTACTGCGACATAAAAATCAGTGAGTTCCGTATCTTGGCGAAAAGAGAAAACGCGCGCTGGACCTCCGTCTGGAACTGCTGGCACAGAACTAAGCAGGCGGTAGCCTCCGTTGGGGAAGGTGCGCATGGAAGGACTGGCGATTCCTGCTGATCCCAGCGGATCAAATACCTCCCAGTCATCATCGTTTCCAGCATCGAAGGTATCAGTGAGTCCTGCTGCAGTTTGGAGCGTCACTGCTGTGGCCGTCGCGATAAGCAAGGTAGTTGTTTTCATCCTGACCATGAGCATAGGATATTTTAAGCGTCATAAGGAAGCGCAAAGAGTCGCTGCCTGGTTCGTCGCAGAAACTTTTCAAGTGTGTCCCGCTGTCTTGTGCCTCCCCTCACTTTCTTTCAGTTCAGTTAGAAGATGTTCTTTTGATACATTATTGAATTGAACTTAAATAAGAGATTCGCGGGTTTTCTAGTGCCAATCAATCAGATGATCTCAATGGGTCAGTTTTGAAGGAGACTGAATAATCTTGATGATCTGATCATAAACTGGTCTCAAATCTGGCAAGAAATCGCAAAATAGAGCAGTTTTCCTTTGAATTATAGTGGTTATGGTAGTTATATTTACGTTGGTACCATGATCATGAAAACTACCACCTCAAAATCGCGCGGGCACAGCCTCGTTGAAATGGTGACTGCAATCGGAGTGATTGCAGTAGTCGCCGGAATCTGTCTCACCTTGGTCGGAAGATTTAAGGAG
>JBNMNB010000270.1:0-9913 GCA_051270635.1 Verrucomicrobiales bacterium
CCGTCCGAATTCGCAAGGTGACCCCTATGCGATCGCTGCTCGGATTCTCAAGACTGTCGAAGAGGCTGTCTAGTTCTGAGCCTTAGAATTTTTGAACGAAGCGCCACCGGGAATTCCCAGTGGCGCTTTTCGTTTGATTGATCGAATGGCATTTTGCGTTCATGTTGTGGTATGACAATCGCAAAGGATGGCATACGATCAAAGGTGCGCGTCGGCTATGACGGACGCATTTACAAGACATTCAGAGGGACGGATGCAGACAAAAGGTATGCAAATGAAATCCGGGTTCTGAAGGTTTTAGAGGAACGTGGCTGCGACTACGTGCCGCAATTACTGGAGCAGGATGACGAAACGCTGACGATTACCACAACCAACTGCGGCAAACCAGTGCAACATGTCAGCGAAGACAAGGCCGAGGCGCTTTTTAAAGAACTACAGGACGAATATGGCGTCACTCACGATGACCCATTCACTCGAAATATCACTTACCATGCGTCTATGGGGCGGTTCTGTATCATCGATTTTGAGCTGGCGACGATTCTTGAGCACGAGAGCGATGCGACTTCCCCAGCGGATCTGGTTGTCGAGTGGGCAGGGTTGAGCCATACCGGAAAACGCAAGCCGGGAACGAATGAAGACGCGCTGGCAGTATTCGCTTCAGAAGAAGGCTGGGCACGGGAGCTGGATTTATCTGGTGCTGTCAGCATTGCCCACGATGGTGTTGTCTTTGCTGTGAGTGATGGTATGGGTGGACATCGCGGTGGAAGTTGGGCAAGTTGGCTTGCGGTGACAGAATTGCGACGCTTTCTGCCTGCGCAGGCGGAACGGTTTGAGTTCAGTGCGGAGCCACTGCGTGATTTGCAAAATGCGGTAGCGGATTTAAATGGCTACATTAAGCGTGTGGCTGAAGCGAACCCTGAGGTGAAGGACATGGGGGCAACTTTAGTGTGCGGCTTATTCTGTCGGCGGCAGATGCACTTTGCGCATGTTGGGGACAGCCGCATCTACCGTTACTATGGCGGTGTGTTGGAGCAGTTGACGCATGATCATTCGCATGTGGGAGATCTTTTCCGAAAGGGGGAAATCAATGAGCGAGAGGCACGGATGCATCCGATGCGCAGCAGACTGCACCAGGCAATTGGTCGCCGCACTCGCAAGATAAAGCCGCAGGTCGGGCAAGTCGCCTTGAAGGAAAACATGTGGTTTCTGTTTTGCAGTGATGGAGTGACGGATGGTTTGTGGACGGCACGCATTGAGCGGGAATTCGAGATAAGCCAGACAACGGGCAGGAGCGTCGAAGATACCGCACAATTGTTGCTGGATGAAGCGGTGAGTGCTGCCGGTAAGGACGATACGACACTGTTCGTGGTGAAAATTTCGAGTGTTGCTGCCATGCTGGCTTGTGACAATGCATGAAATACATGCTATGGATCAGCCATGAATCACAGAGAGTTGGCATCCCATCCTGCTGCATGGAAGGGGCAGGAATTAATGGTGAAGAATGCCTGGACGTTGGACTTCAGCGCGGCGGAAATTGCAGAAATTGATGCTGCCGTGGAGGCAACGTCAGCGCTGAGTCGCCACGATGAAGTGACGCCCGCGACTTTCACTTTGCCCACCTTGCAGGCGCGGCTGCGGGAAGTTCAGCAAAGTTTGGAGCAGGGGCCGGGAGTTGCATTGCTGCGCGGATTGCCAGTGGATTCCAGAACTGAAAACGAATGGCGGCGCCTGTTTCTGGGGCTCTCCAGTCATATCGGAACCCCAGTCTCGCAGAGTGCCAGTGGCGAGATGCTGTTCAGTGTCAGGGATGCCGGTTTTGCGGACAATGATCCACGTTCTCGAGGGCCTAACACTCGTAAAAAATTGACGTATCACACGGACCGTTGTGACGTGATCGGATTCTGTTGCGTGCAGCAGGCCAAGTCGGGGGGCGAAAGCTATGTGGTGAGTTCCATGGCTCTCTATCTGGAGATCCAGAAGCGACGGCCGGATCTTCTGGCCGTGCTTGAAGAGCCCTTTTACTATGCGCGACACAATGTCGATCTCGGAAATGCCAAGCCATGGTGCCGGCAGCCGATCTTCTCGTTTTATGAGGGGCATTTCGCTTCGAACATGCTGCGCATGCTGATTGATCGTGCCTATGCCATGCCTGAACTCCCAGAGATGACAGATCTACAGAGGGAGGCGCTGGATTTCGTACAGGAACTGGCGCACGATCAGCGCTTTCATTTCTCCTTCATGCAGCGCCCAGGTGATCTCCTGTTTCTGAATAACTGGGTGACGTTGCATCGGCGTTCTGAATTTGACGATCATGCTGAGCCAGAACGAAAACGGCACTTGTTGAGGGTGTGGCTATCCGTGCCGAACAGCCGTCCGTTGAATCCGTTGTTCAAGGATAATTATGGCGCCACTGAAGCTGGCGCTATTCGCGGTGGAATGCACAAGGAATTACCTTAGCCATGCCTTCGTTTTTGTCAGTTTGCGAACAGGGGAGTCAGTGTGTTCGTCTGAATCAGGAGATTTCTTCCGTGTAGAGGTAGTGTTCAAGGGCATCGATCACGCCTAGAGTGATTGGCCGCTGGGCTACGAATCCCCCTACTTTCAAAACGTGTGCCTTCACTTCTGGAATCGCATTGGACGGGCAGGCAATCCCGTGGGCGACAGTTGGCTGCAGCATCGACATGTCGTTATGATTGTCTCCCACGGCGAGGCGAAACTCGGGCCCTATTCCAAGTGAGCTTCCCAGATGGGCCATTGCAGTGCCCTTCGAATATTCGATGTGGTTGAAGCGAAGGTAAATAGAATTGCGATGGTATCCGAGGTCTGGCGGGGAATCCATTGCGTCGATGGTTTCACAAATTGCATCCATCTCCTCAAGTGAGGAGGCGTGGATGCCTGCGGGTTCAAGCGGATGGCTGATCCACTCAGCATTGGTATTCGTTTCAAGGTAAGCGCGGAATGCCCGGAAAAATTTTCGCTCCGCTTTGTAGAGACGCTTGTGATCTTTCGCGCATTGTTTGTTCCAGTCGCCCCAGTCAATCCAGCGGTTGAATTCATTGCAGCAGTAGATTTCCGACTCCCTGGCGATGATGTAGTCAGGAGTGGGGACAATTCGAAACCGTGTGATGGCTTCGACCGTGTGTGGCAGAGTTCGGCCCGTATTGATGCACCAGGCGGCACCCCATCGCTTCAATTCGAGTAGCCGTTCCAGAATTTCGGGATCAAACGGCTGCGGTGCCTCGGAATCGAGGAAGGTTCCGTCGAAGTCGAAGCAAAGGAGAACGCGTGGGGAAGGGGCTTGTGATTCCTGCATGATTGAAGGGCAAATGGGAAAATGAGATTGCCGTTGAGAATTGATGGGCCTGGGGCATTATTCCAGCATGAAATCAGCCTATGAACTTGCCATGGAGCGGCTCGAAAAGAGTAGTCCCAGCGAAGAACTCACCGATTCGAAAAGAGCGAAGCTGGCAGAAATCGATACATTGTATCGATCGAAAATTGCCGAAAGAGAAGTGTTTCTTGGTGGCCTGCTTACTAAGGCGCAGGTAGCAGGGGATTTTGCAGAAATTGCAGAACTCGATGAGCAATTATCGCGTGAAGTGCGGAAGCTGCGAAGTCAGTGCGAGGAAGCGAAGGAGAAAGAGCGTCGCTTAGAGTAAAGCCGAAGGCTGCCTATCCAACGAAAAAACTGCCAAACGAAGTGACGCGTTCGGCAGTTTTTTGCAATGGTCAAAATCTTAAACTGCCTGCAGTCGCAGCTGCGGCAGATAGTTCAACGGGAGCCGGGCATTCCAAAGGGAGTGCCGCCTTCCCAGGAAGCATCTCTGCCTGCACCGCTCCACGCCTGATTACTGATTTCATCTGATCCCGGCGGGGGCGGAATATTCGGGGCTGTTTCGAACGATCCGCAACCCGATAGCGGAAATGCTATCCCCACCGCGACAAGGGCCGCCGCGAGCGGATGTCTCAACAGGTATCGGAAGTCGCGTGTCATAAGAAAAATCAGTGCTCTCGAAAAAATTACTTAGCGTCAAGGATCGCTGTGTCACCAGGCATGATCACTACTCCCTCACTGAGTGAGTCAGGGATCACATTGGCGACGGTGACCGTAGCTTGCACGGAAGAAGTGGCAACTTTGGCAATCAAAGTAGATCCGCGCATCACAAGAAACTGTGAGTCACCAGAGACGCCGCTGTTTTTTCCTGCATTCAGAACAACAAAGCCAAATTCGTCATTCACATCGCGAACGCGGACAGTGAGCTGACGGGCACCGATCGATTGCTTACGCTTTTGAAGGCGGTTACTAATAGCGGAAGTCGCCTGGCGATTGCCCGCAATCACATTGCGTGTCAGGTCGATCTCACCTTTCAGTGTTTCTGCTTCCTCGGTCGCCAGAACGATGGCTTTTTCAATTGCATCTTTGTCATCAAGAAGAGTGTCAGGGCTGACGCCGATCGCATTGAGCTTATTCTCAAGCCCATTCGTCTCAGCTTCGGTTGCAGCGATCTCACTGTCAGATTGCGCTATCGAGCGTTCAATATTAGTGATTTCCAGCTTACGGGCACTGATCCCGGCGATCACTTCATCCTGACCTGCCGCCTCAGCTTCAATGTTGCGATCAAGTTTGTCTTCTGCATCAATTAAGTCTTTGTAAGCAATCCACTCACGATCAATCTTCGAGTTGATGTCGATTGCCTGCTTCTTCAGATCAATCAGGTTCTTCCGGCCCTGGATGCCGAAGAATGTGGCACCGCCCATTGCGAGGATGCTCAGGATAAGGATAATCTTGGCCATAGGATGAAATTCTTGAGAGTAAAATGAACGAGTGTTTCTGGAGGATTTTGCAAATTACTTATTCTTGCTCCTGGATTCCGGGGCCACGCGTAACTGATCGCCTGGGCGAACGCTCGAGCCTTCGATGAAACTACCAGGCACGACATCAGCTGCTGATCGTGTGGGCTCCACATTGCTCACCCTCACTTTTCCTATTACATTGCCGCCGCGAACGACTTCCAGAATAGCATCTTTCACCACGCCCTGGCGGTCTCCTGCGTTGATTGTAATGTAGCGCCAACTCGAGTCGACGTTACCTACTCGAGTGCTGAAGCTGCCGAGCATTCGACCTGAAGCTTTGTCCAGCTCAGTCGTCTTCACTCTATTCAGTGCACTATCAGTGGTGTTCTTCTCGTTGATTGCGCTGAAAAGCTGGGATTTCAAATTGGCGACCTTGCCTTCTGCTGCATTTTTTTCTGCCTGCAAACCAGTGATGACGTCTTTTAATTCATCAATGCGACCGATCACAGCGATCTTCTCTTTCATTCCAGCCAGTGCATCTTGCGCCTCCTGCTTCTCTACATCCTTCTCTTCCAAGCTAAGTTTCATCGCTTCCAGGCGTTCTTCAAGATCTGTCAGCTCAGTTTTATTCGCCTCGCCCTTCTCTTTGACCGCCTCCAGTTTTGCCTTTTTCTGTTCGATCGTGCCCTGGTCGCCATCGATCGATTCGGCGAGCTCTACGAGGTTGGCTTGATTATCCTGAGCCAGCTGCAGATCCTTTCGAGCATCAGCGATATCTTGCTTCTTTAGGTGTGATACAGCGCCTGCTCCAGCGAGGAGAAGTGCGGCGATGATGGAGAGAGTTTTCCACATAACGCTTATAAATTGCTTGATTAATAGAGTTTAAGACTTTGAGGACGAAAGCACGTTCTAGCGGGACTTCTCCGGTAATACAACAGATTTTTCGAGAATTTTGGGCATGAAATTCAGCAATGGGCGACAATGGGCGACAATGGGCGCGTTTGTGGCCCCAATGGAGATATGAACGTTCTCCAACGTTTTGATATTAGGGGGTTTTCAGTTGATCGCCCTGATAAATGGGGGTAGGGGCTGACTGCCGCCAGGGGCTATGGAGTGCTGGCTTTCGAATCCCGCCAGGTCCTGACGGAAGCAACGGTAGATTGTCCAGTTTCTGCTGTAGTTCTCTGGCGGCACCCTTTTACACCTCTCACACCCGCGTAAGCTTACGCCGAAGTGTCACGTAGAGCACGGTGAGGCCGCCAATTCCGAGCGCAATAAGGACGAAAAAGTCGAGCCAGAGGGTGCTCACATCGATTCCGAAGAAACGCTTGCGATGACCGAAGAAAACGTTCGGAGGATTGTCCTGAGTAGTGATGTCAGTCCGTTCCGCTTCTGCCTGATCCGTCAGAAGGAGAATTTTTTTATTCTCGTAGATACCCTCTGCGGTGAAATTTTCATCGCGCGAAGTGATATCAAAATCATCACTGTTAAAGGTGCCTCTGTGGTAGGCATCCATGATCGATGACATCAGTCTGTCGACCGCCATAGGAGAGCGATCTTCCAGTCCGTAAATCAATGCACGGACAATTTTTGCATCATCGAGTGCCTTGCCTTCTGCTTCTGTCAGATCACCCGAGCGGTTGATGTCGGTGTAGCGATCGATATCACGCTGCAGTTGCTCTAGATTGCGTGCCCATGGATTGAGCCTCTGCTGCGAAAGGATGGCGCCCTCGTATGACCATCGCAGTGGCATGAATTCACAGATGAACGGAACCGAGAGCTTGCTGGGATCCTGCAGCGGATTCCCGTCCGCGTCTTTCTTGACCCATTGCTTCATCGTGTAGGCAAGATCCATATCGCGGTTCATCTCGTCATATTTAATGAGCGATCCGCCAAGAATAATCTGGGGCACGAGGACGACAGGAACAAAATTGAATGCCGTCTTTCCATCGCGGACAATACTGGAAATGGCCATGCCGGTGATGACGCCAGTCATGGTGGTAAGGAACATCCATGCAAAGTGAACCGAAAAGGTGCCGCGGACTTCCAGAATCGAGTTGCCGATGAGCAAGTAGATGGCGCACTGCAGGGCGGCAAAGAAACCGAGCGACAGCAATTTTGACAAAATGTAATACGTCAGCCGCGGCCTGTGGTTGCGCTCACGCTGGAGGACGACTCGGTCACGGATAATGTCATCGCTACTGTTGGTCAGGCCAAAGAACATGCCGCACACCAGGTTCAAGAACAGGTAGGTGGGCAGATGGAATGCGGACAGGTAAGTATAGTCGCTGTCTTCTGAGTAGCGCAGGACTGAGGCGATGAGGACTGCCAGTAGAGGTGCCTCCAGCAGGGTGGTTGTCAGGTTCCAGTGATTGCGCAGTTTGCTCAGGAAAGCGCGCTTGAAGAGCCCTATGCACTGTGTCGCTTCATCGCGCAGGGTGCGACGTGGAGGCTTGGGTGCACGTCCTGCTGCGCGGCTGCCAGAGGCGTCTGTAGCGTGCTCAGGTTGAATGCGCGTAGCCTTTACCTCTTCAATGATCCGGTGCGCTTGAAATCGATCGCGCCAGAAGTTTGGAGTGAATCGCCGAGCTGGCGCGTAGTGGCCGCGGCTGTCTTCTTCGTAGATGATGTCGCCGCTCAGATCACGCAGCGGTGTCTCTAAAACATCGAAAATGAAATCCGGCGCCAGCGTTTCGACTGGTTGATCCAGGACGCTGTCATCGGCGCTCGGTTGGACCGAGAGAATCTCCTCGCGATAGGCTTCGCGGAAATACTCTAACATTTCCACAGGACGGCCGAAGAATACTGGCTTGCCTCCGGTGTCGAGCAATAATGCTTTGTGAAAAAGATGGAACAGGCGAGCGCTCGGCTGGTGGATAGTAACCAGCACGATTTTATTGAATGCCAGTGAGCGAATGATTTCCAGCACATGCTCGGAATCCTTCGATGAAAGCCCCGATGTCGGTTCATCGAAAAGGAACACGTCTGACACACTGATCATGTCGAGTGCGATGTTCAGCCGTTTGCGTTCACCACCACTGAGGGTCTTGTCCTCCATGTTACCCGCCAGCCGGTGGCGGCGTTCGCTGAGGCCAAGTTCGACTAACTTCGAATCGACGCGCTTTTTCCGTTCCGCTTTACGCAGATGCGGCGACCGGATGCGCGTCGCCAGCATGATGTTTTCCTCGACGGTGAGGAGGGGATCATAGGCATCTTCGTGTGGGATCAGCGATATGAATGGCTGTAGAATGGCTGCCTTTGAGTAGAGCGGCAGGCCATTCATGAGCACCTTGCCGCTTTTCGGTTTCAAGTGACCGGCCATGACGCGCATGAGCGAACTTTTGCCACATCCGCTGGGGCCAATGATGCAGATCATCTCGCCGCGGCGCGCAGAAATGCTGATGGAATCGAGCGCCTTTTCCTTGCCGTAGTAGTGCGAGACATCTGATACCTCGAGATGGCTGATGATGTTCCGCTCTTCCTCGATAATGCGTTCGCCGAAGTAGCAGCGAAGATATTGCCCCTCACCCAGAACGATGGTTTCGCCGTCTCGCAGCTCAGCGCGTTCTTTGACCGGGCTGCCATCGACAACAATCGTGCGATCCGCCTTTAAAATTTCCAGTTCGCCAGATTTCGAATCGTAGTCGCAGCGAATGCGCAGCAACAGTTCACCACGAGTGGTGGGGGACAGCAGGATATCGCCAACCTGCAGCAATTCAGGATTGTTCGAGACCAGGTATTCCGACTTGGTCGTGCGCAGGTCAAAGCGACCACCGAGATCCCGTGCGCGCCGCTGCAGTTCCGCAAAGGTAACCTCCGACTTGTCGGAAAACACGACCTTGTCCTGTAAAGAAACGACTGCGGTCTCACCTTTTTCGAGTGGCCGCCCGCTGATCGCAAGCTGCGAAGTATCGAGCGCACGCACATGCACTCGCAGGCCAAAGCGCACTTCCAGGCAGCTGAGCCGGGTTCTTTCACGTTCGACAAATGGCGATCCTCCAGCATCGACGGCAAGGAACAATCGCGTCGATGACACGCCCTTTTTCGCATTAAAGTAGGAGTTAAAGTCGTTGAATGTGAGGACAAATTCTCCGGCAACGACGCGCTGCCCGTCAAAAATGCGTGAAAATTCGCCGCCACTGATTTGTCTGCCGCGCACGATCAGCGGTGCCTTGCCCGTGTTCTTGACTAGAACCAGTGTGCCGTAGCGGAAAGCTGAGAACCGTTGATCTAATCGCAGCCCTGGAAAAACGACGTCTGACGGCTCCTCGCCACCGATGTGCAGGGATTCCAGTCGACTTTCCGCAGGGCGAGCCTTTTCGCTTTCAGCATCTTCCGGGTCGTCTGGATTGAGCTGATAAACGATGTCGATCGCCTCGGTTGCGACCCCTAGATTGGTCATAAACCGATAGTACAACACCAATTGCTTCTTGGGAATCCGCGCCCTGGAAATCAGCAAGTAGAGCTGGATTCCGAGCAAGACTTTTTGCTCAACGGTCAATTGCGCAGCCAGTTGCGCCGCGACTTCATTGAGATCCTGATCTTCCTGCAGCGCCTTCTGGTAGAGGCGTTGAAGTTCACTGTGTACCGCTTCCGGATAGTCGTAGCGAAGAAAACCCAGGCTTGAGTCGATGTCTTCCGCGATCAGCTCGCCATCCAGTTTACTAAATCCGGCGAACACCTGAATCAGCACTGGTAACAATTGAGTACCCGGGGCCTGTGTGCCCATTCCTCCCTTTAGCAATTGCCGAAAACTCCGTCTCTTACGTCCGAAGAGAGAATCTCCAAGCGTTGATTCAGAGCGACTTCTGGGAATTGTCGTTTTTTCGTCTGTCGGATCCATGCGGAATTCCCGGCTACCCCGGTGCCACCGGCGATCGCCCGGCTGCCGGATGCTCTAGTCCATTCCGTTTCACTTGACAACCCCTTCCCCCACCGTCGAACGTCCGCTCCCTGCATCCATTGCAACGGACGGAGCCGTATGATAGTTTTGGCAGGTTAACGCACAAACACGACCGTCCTCGAAATAAGCACCAAATGTCTGACAACAAGTCCCGGAATGATGACCCTCGTGGGTCAAACGACCAGAATTTTAACTGGCGTGGTCTGATCCTGTTCA
>JBNMNB010000271.1:0-9878 GCA_051270635.1 Verrucomicrobiales bacterium
CGCTGCAGCGCCGATGGTAGTGCGGCGAAAGGCCGTGTGAGAGTAGGTCGTCGCCAGTTTTTAACCCACCTTCCTACAAGAAGGTGGGTTTTTTCGCGCCCAGGGATTAGGGATCATTCCCCATCGGGAGGATATTTCCGGATCCTGCCTTCTGAGGTCTGATTGTGCCAGGTATTCCGTAGCGCATATGTCGCCGCTACCGCTAATTGTACGGAGAGAGTTGTCGTGACGTGAATCTCTGTTTGAGTTCAGCAGCCGGAGTCTGACCGAGTGGGGGAAAATGGTGGGCGGTTGGCTGAAGTCCACACGGCGCACCTGAAGTTTCGAGTCATGAAGCGCCACAAGCATCTCTGGGAGCAGGTCGTTTGTTGGGACAACCTGGTTGCGGCCTCCGGAAAGGCAATGCTCGAGAAGCGCAGCCGCTCACCAGCCGCAGCCTTTTTCAGGGATTGGGAGAAGGAATTGTGAGCGTTGAGGACGGGATTGGCCTCCGGAGTCTACCAGCCATCGCCGTACCGATACTTCCACATTTACGAGCCTAAGAAGCGCCGCGTGGCGGCTGCACCATTTCGCGATCGTGTCGTGCATCACGCCGTGGTGCGGGTGCTGGAGCCGCGCTTTGAGAAGCGATTCATCGAGGACAGCTTTGCGTGCCGCTCCGGCAAAGGAACGCACGCCGCCATGTATCGGGCCAGTGCGTTCGCACGCAAGTTTCCCTATGTCCTGAAGTGTGACATCCGGAAGTACTTTCCGTCGATCGACCACGAGCCACTAATGCATCAAGTCGCTCGCGTTATTGGCGACCGCAGAGTTCTCGATTTGATCCAGCGTATCGTGGACAGCCATTTCGACAGTGTGGTTCGTGAGTGGCCAGATGCGGACGATCAGTTCGCGGTGCGTGAGCAGCGGCAAGGTCTCCCCATCGGCAACCTAACCAGCCAGTTCCTGGCCAATGTCTACCTCGACGGATTCGACCATTTCGTGAAACAGGATCTGCGAGTGCGCTGCTACTTTCGCTACGTTGATGATTTCGTCATTTCGTCCTGTTCGGGGATAGCCGTTCCCAGCTTCGAGAATTGGGCGAGCAGGTGCGGGTGCGCCTCTCTGACTTGGGATTGGAGATTCATCTGGACAAGTACCGGCTGTTACCGACAGCAAAAGGTGTAGACTCAGAACACCTGACATCGAGGAATGGGGACATCGGGCTGAACGCTGGTAAATACAGCACTTGGGGAGCACATGAGTGACTTACGCGTAATTCGACTCAGGAAACGGACTTAATACCGCTTGCCCGAATTCGCCTATTCCTATTCCTCACTATCCCAACGGGATTCCGTCCCAAAGCCTGGGGTTGCGCCAGTGGCGCTACCCCGGGACCCAAACACCTCATGCCCATCAACCCCAACGGGGTTGTGTCCGAGTCAGTGGGGCCGTGGATCGTTGCTGCCGGGACACAACCCCGTTGGGGTTGGAATCCTTGACGATCATATTCCCGGGGTAGCTCGTGCCTCGCAACCCCGGGCTTCGTTACGTAGCCCCGTTGGGGCAGGTGGAGAAGTACCGTGTTGAATTGAGAGATGATACAGCCTCATCTGCAAAATGGTGAAACGGTGTCACCACCGATTCCTTCGATGTCAGGTGCTCTGAGACTTCTGCGGATTCGTCGTTTTCGCCGACGGCAGGCGCCGGGTGAGGTCTAGCAGTGCGCGACGATTCTCCGGGCGCTATAGGCGAATGCGGCGGGACGTCAACAGCGGTGAACTGCCCGTCGAAAAACTGACAGAATCCGTTCGGGCGTGGATCGGACACGTGCAACACGCGCAGAGCAGCTTGCGCAGCGCGATCCTCTCACCCAAGATTCCCTCCGGGTAGCTGGAACCAAAACGGCTGCATCGTGTGGTTTGCGCGGCGGGTCGTGGTACAATTAGGGCCGCGAGCTTGCGCCTTCGCGCCGACAAAGTGGGGGACACAAGGCTCCTGTCGCACGAGTCGCACTCCTGGTTATTCCCAGAGGAATGACTGCTGGCTACCGACGACGGAGCCGTTTTGCAGCAGGGTGACTTTCCATGCGGAGATCTTGCCTGCGGACTGGTATTCTGCTCCGTTGACTTCAAACTTCACTGTGCCACGCCTGCCGCTGTCGGTGACTTCTTTGCTGTTCACCTGGCTGCGGGAATCGCCCTGACGGTAGTCGAAGCGAATAGTGACGGAGCCTGGATTATCGACACTCCACATCACGGTGTAATAGTTGCCCTGGCGGTCGCGGCGTTCTTGTGAGCTGATCGCACCGTGCATGTAGTGCTTGTATTCAAAGGGAATCGCCTGATCTGCAGCAGACTTTTGCCCTCCTTCTACCAAGTGAAACGACTTTACCTTGGTGATGCCCGATTCTGTTGAGCTGCATGAGCAAAGCGGCAGGAGCATGGCTCCGGCTGCAGTGAAAAGGAATGGGCGGGCGAGATGACGCAGGCTCTGGTTCATGTGGTAGTTAAAACGTGAATCGTAGGCAGTGTCAATTTCCAAGGCAAGATACCGACACTGACCATTGTTGCCTTATCTGGGCGAAAAGGGCGGTAGAAACAGACAGATTAGGGCGTATTCTGGTGATTTTGGTGATTTTGTCCCTGCAGGGCCTGCCGGGTGGATTTCTTAGAATTTATCGAGCAGCCACAGTCCCCGCCGCAAGCACCAGCACCTTTGTCGCTGGAGCGGGAGCGTCGCCGGTATGTGCGCACGATGAATGCGATCAAGGTCATCAGAACGATCGCGAGGGCGGCAGGTGTTTGCCAGTTTGCAAAGTCGGTCATCTTACTGAAAGCCTAACAATTTACCGCCCTGAAACAGGATCATGGAAGCGATGTAGGCGAATGCTGTCATAAAGACAAATTGGCCGATTCCCCAGCGCCATGATCCTAATTCGCGGGCGACGACAGCAGTGGTTGGCAGACATTGTAGAGCATAGATATAGAAAACCAGGAGACTGATGACGGTGAGTGGAGTAAATACTGGCGAGCCATCAGCGCGAGTTTCTGCAGCGAGGCGGTCGCGAAGTGCGGAGCGTGTTTGCTCATCATCATCGGTTTCTTCCACTTGGTAGAGGACTGCCATAGTGGCGTTGAAAACTTCTCTAGCTGCGAATGAAGTGAGGATGGCAGTGCCAATGCGGCCATCGAATCCCAGCGGGGCGACTACAGGTTCGATTACTGCGCCAATGCGTCCCATGGCACTGTGAGCGAGTTGATCCTTTGGATCATCGCTGTCAGTTTTAGGATAGGTGCTGAGCGCCCATAGCAGAATCGTCAGGCCAAGAATGATGGTTCCTGCTTTTCGCAGGAACGCCCATGCACGACCGGCAACATGGCGAGAAATGTAGCCCCATTGAGGTAGTCGATACGGTGGCAGCTCGAGCATGAAATGGCTGGCTACCTCATCTGGCCCTAACTTGCTGCGCAGTAATTTTGCAACCACTAGCGCTGTCGCTGTGCCCACGAAGTAGAGGCCGAATAACACTAACGCCTGCACCCAATGCCCTTCTTTACGGCTCAGCAGCATCGGCACCAGAAGAAAGTAGACTGGTAATCGTGCGGAGCAGCTCATCCACGGTGCGACGAAAACGGTCACGAGACGTTCCTTTGCAGAATCGATAGTGCGTGCAGCCATGACGCCAGGAATTGCGCAGGCGTAGGAACTGAAAAGCGGTAAAAAAGCTTTGCCACTCAAGCCAACGCGTCCCATGACGCGATCCATCAAAAACGCAGCCCGTGCCATGTATCCGGAACTCTCCAGTAGTCCGATGAACAGGAAAAGCAGCACGATTTGTGGTAGGAAAATGACGACACTGCCGACGCCTCCGATGATGCCGTCGGTCAGCAGGGAGCGCAGATCACCTTCGCTCATACGTGAGCCGATTTGTTCTGCCAGCCATTCCTGTGCGCTTTCTATCAGGCCCATCGGCACCGAAGCGAATGAAAATATGGCCCAGAAAACGGCGAACATTGCCAGCGAAAGATAGATCCAGCCGCGCACTGGGTGCAGTAGCTCGGCATCGATCTTATCTGAAAGAGTCAGTTGATCCTGCTCTGGTCGGCGGGCAGCTTCGGCACACAGCATCTGGATAAATGCGCGCCGAGATTTTTCTGCTGATTCTGCATCAGCACTCGCAGACTTCCATGGTGCTTCAGCAACAGGTGGGAACGGAAAGCGAACGGCATGCTTCAGATCGATGATTCCATTGTCGATGTTTGCCTGCATGGGCACAACAGGGACTCCCAGCTCTTCCGAAATCTTTTGCGGATCGAGGCGCAGCCCCGCTTTTTCCGCGAGGTCGACCATATTGAGGGCGATGACTACAGGAAGCCCAAGTTCGATCACCTGCAGCGCCAGATTCAGGTGACGCTCAAGGTTTGATGCATCGACTACGCAGATGACCAGTTGAGGTGGGGGATGCTTTGGCGCATCTGCCTCATCGCCACCGGTTAGAAAATCGAAGGCGATTTTTTCATCGGGCGAGTTTGCTCTGAGAGAATAACAACCGGGCAAATCGACGATCCGCAGTTTCTTGCCGTGCGGAGTGAACATTTCCCCCGTTTTCAGAGCAACGGTGACGCCTGCATAGTTGCCCACCTTTGCCGCCGCTCCGGTAAGTGCGTTGAAAAGGGTAGTCTTGCCAGAGTTTGGATTGCCCGCCAGAGCTACCGTGTCCATGGCCTGCTGCGTAGGTTCGCTCACTTCCTTGATGGCCCGACTAGAGGGGCGTGACTTTTACCTGCTCACCCAGTTCCTGGCTGATGGCCAAGCGGGTGCCGCAAACGGAACAAATCATGTTGCGACCATCCGCAAGCTTCTTCACCTGAAGGGATTCACAGAATCCTAGATCGCGTAAGCGATCGCACTGCGGGCCCGCTATCACTTGGATACGGAAATTGCAGCCGACACTCGCTTGACTCAGGGTCAAGGCGCTGTCGGTTTCGAGTTCTCTGACGTCGACATTCGGCATCTTCCAGAACGAAACAGCAATTGAGACTCGTTAGCAACAAGAAAAATGCCTGAGGAAGCGCGCCGAGTCTCAAATCAGGTGAATAGTCATTTTTTCGCTAGATTTGGCGAGTTTCGAGCTCGAGATTGACTGCATTGGTTTTTTGGTGATTCTGGTTATCGGTTGATAAACAATGATTTAGGTGGATAAATCGATGAAATGACACGCGGGCTGCTGGAGGGTTGTATTGCGTGGTGGCAATCTGAATGGGTAGCTGGTCCGCATCCCGAGCTGGCAAAAAGGTCTAAGATGTGACACCGTTCGCGACTTTTATCTGTAAGCGGTTTCTTCTAAAGCATTTCCAGCAAATCATGTATTTCAAACTCCTCAGCAGTATCATCATTGCCTTCTGGTTGGTGACGACAGGATTGCTCATCCAGATGATCTACTTTCCTGAGGGGTCGCAGTTCTCGGAAGTCCCACCATCGCAGGTGATCGACTCGTTTCTTGCACGAGGAGAGGCGGAGGATATGGACATTTTTAGCGGCAAGCGAGTTGTCGGGGCGCTGCGCGTGGTTCCTCGGCTTAAGGATAAGGACAAGGAGACTGGTCGCATCAGGCTGGCGATGAAGGGGAGCATCGATGTTGAAATTGGAGGCGTGCAGGGGAAAATCGATCTGCTGTCAAATTTGTGGATGCGCAGGAGTGGAGCAGTGGATTCGTTCTCACTGGAGTTGGGCATGAAGGAAATGGGAGTGACGTGTGAGTTTTCACAGAAGAAAGACGACGACACCGTCCACTACCTGGTGAAAAGAGGGGATACCGTGATGCTCGATTCGGACAGTGCAGACGCATCACTTGAACAGCAGGTCCAGGCGCAGATGCTGATGCGATTATGGGGAATCGACATTGCAAAACTTCAGCAACAGATAAAATCTGAAGGAGCAGATCCGGAGGGTTCCAAAATGGAAGCCAGGCGTGGCATGATCAATGTCGAAGGAACACGTCTGAAGGGATACACTCTGCTGATCAAGGCACTCGGCGAGGGAGAAATTAAATTCTTCTTCAGTGAAGCTGGAGAGTTGCTCAAAATGGATTCTTTTCTTAACTACCGGATGGTCAACTACACGCTGAGAGTTGATCCCAAAACTCAGGGAACTGAGGATGTTAAGATTCCCGTGCCGGAAGGAGCAATAGGACTACCAGGACTCCCAGTACCTGAAAAAGAATCCCAGAAAGAAACGCCATGATTCGAACAGAAGATCTCTCGATGCAATACGGGCAACTCAAGGCCCTGAATGGGCTGAACCTGGAGATCGAACAGGGGGAATTTTTTGCTTTTTTGGGCCCGAATGCAGCGGGCAAGACAACCACGATCAAACTACTGACGGGATTGCTGCGACCAACGCGTGGACGAGCGTGGATCTGTGGGTACGATATCCAGGAAGATCCGATCGCAGCCAAGAAAGTCCTCGGATTTGTGCCGGATGTAGCGCTCTTTTACGACAAATTGACGGCGCTGGAGTTCATGCGTTTTATCGCAGATATTTTCAGCTTGGATTACCAGCGGGCCAACAAGCTCACGGGAGTGTTGTTTGATCAATTCGCTTTAGAAAGCTACCGCCACGAGCTTATCGAGAATCTTAGCCACGGCACTCGTCAACGATTGGCCATTGCCGCCGCACTGGTGCACGAACCCAGGGTCATCATTATCGATGAGCCGATGATTGGGCTGGACCCGGTTCACTCAAAGATCGTTAAGAACGAACTGAAACGCCGGGCAACCGAAGGCGTGACAATTTTCATGTCGACTCATCTGCTGAACATTGCCCAGGAGCTTGCTGATCGCATAGGTATCATTAACCACGGCAAGCTGGTTGCCCTGGGAACGATGGAAGAGCTGCAATCCGGTAGGACAGATGCAGGAACCGACCAGTTGGAAGCTATCTTCCTTGAAATGCTCGAAGGCACTGCGCCGAATGATCAAATCGTGGAACAGGGGGCACCAATTCAGTAGCATCGACTGTTCTCAGGAGAGCGTGATCTTTCCACTACTCCTGCTTCACTCGGTAGATCTTATAAGTGGTGTCTGGTGAGACATTTTGATCCACATAAGTGGTGGTCTCGCTTTCTTCCTCGCTGCTGACTCCATCCTCAATCTCTTCCCACTCGAATCCGCCGGATATTACTGAGGCTTCGACCGTATACGATTTTTTGGCCTTCGATGTCCAGGTCAGGGAGACGTCTCGCGTTAATTCGTCGATGCTGACATTGGTTATCTCAAATGGAGTGCCGACGCCGAATGGTGCCGTTGTGCCTGGATTCTCATACATTGCCAGGACTTGCTCCGGAGTTAGTTCAGTGCTGTAATGCTGAAAGTCATCGAGCTCTCCCTTGAACCCCGGGCCTGCAGACGCAGTGCCCACCCAGATTGTCTGATAGATATTGTTAGCATCCATTATGGCCTCCAGCGATGGAACCTCTTCAGGGGCCTCCAGCTCACCTAACATCACGCCATTTACATAAAGGCGAGTGCGATCAGCCTCAAATGTGTCTGGTCCATCGGTGTCGAGATAAGTGACGACGATGTGGTAGATCTCACCGTCGACGATAACATCTGGTTCTGTTAGAATAGCTTCCGATTGTCCGGTGACCCATTGCAATGCGCCACTGCCATCAACTTCAAGTTTGTAAAAAGCACCTGGTGATGGAGACCAGACATTTTCACGAGAGAAGATCGGATTGCGAGCTCCTCCATTATCGGACTTTATCCAAATGGAAAAGCTGAATGTCTGCGGATGAATGGCGTCGAAAACTCTAAGGTAACTTCCGGTTGTATGCCCTTCACCAGGAGCATCGAGACCAATTGAAAAACCTGTGCCCCCGACTAAGGAAGGAGTGCCAAAGCGATGCTCCGGGCCATTGGATGGGGTGGCCAGGTCGATTTGGTTTTGGCCCGATGAATCCACTAACGGAGCATCGGTGGCGGTATCAAATTCATAGCGGAAGAGCAGAATCTCCGGAGTATCTTTAGGATCCGTTGGGTCTGAACCGTTGGCTACTTCCATTGCATCGTCTGCAAAATCGCCATCGGTATTCGCTTTGTTCGGATCGCTGCCGGGTTGGTTTTGAGCATTTCCAGCGCTGTAGGGTAGATCGGGGTTCTCGATGCCATCCGGTAACCCGTCCTGATCGCTGTCTTCAACGAGGGGATCTGTACCCGTGTTGGATGCGCTTAACCAAATTCCTGTTCCGGTTTCCGCGCCATCACTGTAGCCGTCGCCATCCGTGTCAGAATTGTCTGGCAGGGTGCCTAGCTGGAATTCTTCCAAGTTGGTGAGACTATCGGAGTCTTCGTCCAGCTCCGCATCTGCTGGATCTTCTGGATTCAGAAAAGCATACTGTTCCTCAAAGCTGTTCGACATGCCATCGTTGTCGTTGTCGGTCAGCGTCTCGATGATGACGCGGTCGATTCGCCAGTTTGGAATCACTGTGCCCCTGGCTCCCTGATCAAAGGCTGCCAGAAAGCGCACCACGATAGTATCAGTGGCCGCAAAGTCTTCGATATCGAAAATGCTGGTGATCAATGTTCCGCCAGCGACGCCCGGAGAGTTGCCTGTGAAGGCGTCTTCTCCCGTGAGGTCGTGTTCGCCGAGAAGTGGCTCATCGTTGGTATATCCGTTCTGGGCAAAGTCGCCGTCCACTGTTTTAAATGATTCCCCGTTAATGGATACCTGCGCGACGCCTCCATCCCAATCTGCTTCGAAACTATAGCCGTGCTGGATGGTGACTCGCACCACACCAGCTGTTGGGATGGTGACTTCCGGCGATGCCAGGAAATGCATTGTTGGAGTTCCGTTCTGCTCCCCATCAGTCGACCAGGTCGAGCTATCAGCATTAAATGTCCATGGCAGGGTGGAGTTGCCAGTCGATGTGGCGGTGAACCCTCCGTTTCCACCAGAGAAGTCCTCAGACAGGAGTATATCGGCGGACGAAATTGCTGGCAGGGCTAGCCAGGTAAACGCAAGAATACAGATGAAAAAGCTGTGGAAGTTTCTAATTGTCATGATGTTTAGCAATGCGGGTAATGCTGTAAGCGCAGAGTAAAAGCACCCCAATAAAGGGCCGCGCTGATGGTATGCAAGGACTTTAGCCATGCTAACCCATGCGTGTGGCATTGTATCAAACGTGAGCGACGCCTACTCGCCTTTCTTCAGCAGCGTTGCAAATCGTCTGAGATACTCGCTGGACTGGCGATTTTTCAATGTCGACTCGATCCACGTCTTTGGCACTGCTGTTGTCGCCCCGATTCTTGTCAGCGTGTTAATGACCAGTTGAATGCCGTATTCGTTGAGCGGCTTGTCCAATTCTGCGACAAGAGCGCTGGTCGCAGTTTCCTTCTTCTCCAGCAGATAGAGCGCGTGCGCAGCAGTGATTCTATTAGCGGCGTGTGTGTCATTCAGCAGCTTCTCAAGTGCAGTAATCTGAGACGCGGCATCCTTGCCCAGAATGAGTAGTCCCTGCGCGCCCCAGTAACGGTGCACGGGATCCTTTGATCCTAACAAAGTAACAAAAGTTGGGAGGTTCGCAGCTTTTCGGTCAGTGGCGAGCCAGGCGAGGTCGTTGGTCGCTGGGTAATCAAATGCTGCACTCTGCGCGAATTCTTGAATCGTGGATTCCTTCGCCAGGGCGGCGAACATCGGCTCAGGGATAATGCCTGTATCCTTGATGTCGACCATTTTGGCTTTCAGCCCTGCTGCCATGGCTGCCATGCGTTCTGCATGCGCAGGATCATCGGCGAGATTATGGACTTCCCATGGGTCGGCCTGGGTATCGAAGAAGTAGTCCACTGGCTGTGGCGTTTCCCAGAGTGCTTTGTGGTAACCAGTGAGCTTTCCGCCTT
>JBNMNB010000272.1:0-9855 GCA_051270635.1 Verrucomicrobiales bacterium
TTCCGGCAGATCTCCAAGGCGGCCTGGAGCTGGGGACGGTTTCCTTTGCGCCCGGACTCGGTTTCCGTGTACTCCGCCACTACCACGGCATTTCGGGAGGCAAGGAACCTAGAAACGCTCTCCCGTTGTGCTTCGAGGCCCAAACCGCTCTCTCCTTGCCTCAGGGTGGACACTCGGTAGTAGCAAATAACGTTCTCTTGGGGGGCGGATTTGGTCATCCTCCAATTTACCATATCCTCGTAACTCGCACAATATCATACACAAATGGACATTCGTATGTCATTCAATACTATTTATTCCTAGTCGGACGCCCCTTAGACTGGAAACGGAACCGGCCCAGCTGTTCGCGAGCGGATATTCGTCACTACGTAGCCTCGTAGTGTCCGAAAACTCGATTACAGCGAAAATCGTTGAAAACAAGAGTGTTGGAGGCCACAAGAACTCGTCTGTCTGACGCTTCAGCCGTTATGCTGCGCGTATATCCATTCGGAATCCGCACGGGCAGGGATTGCGACTATGCAGCCAAAAGCATGAATCTCGTAAGAGCGTCCGGGATCAAAGAGTTGCGCTTCCGAAGAGGACGATACTGGCACCCTCGGGAGCCCAAAAAACGCAAGAAAGGCAAATCGGGAGGCCGGAAGATGGCTCTCGTGAGGTCGGCTGGCACCGAGGATCTGAGCCTTCCATATCGCCCCGAAAAGCCAGTGTATACAGGTACGGCTGAATAATTTGCCCCTACGGGAATGCTTCAGTAATACCACCGAGAAGCTGCGTGAATATGAGGTCGGCGGAGTATTTTGACCATACGGGCTACACACTCAACCCCGAGCCCGAGCGCCGCCCTGGACAACGCGGCAAACTCAAGCGCGGCAAGCCACTGAACATGCTCAATCGCTTCCGTGATCGCTCTGAAGAAGTCATGGCCTTTCTCATCCATGGAGTGCCCTTCGACAACAACCCGGCCGAACGAGATCTACGCATGATGAAGACCAAGCAAAAGATCAGCGGCAGCTTCCGCAGCCTTGATCAGGCGCAAGCGTTCGCAACCCTGCGCTCTATCATCTCATCAGCAAAAAAGCAGACCATCAATGTTCTGCAAATCCTCAAAGCAACACTCTCACATCCCCAAAAAGCACAAGAAATGCTTCTTGGATGGTGAATGGTTACAAAATATCCCTCCTTCTGCCCACCACTTTTAATCACACCCGTCAAGGCCACTCCCCGAAAGCGGCATAGTCAGAATATGCGACGCTGCACCTAGCCAACTGCTACTCGCCTATAGCCTCCATTACGCGAAATTCAGGGTGGTCGTTCTCCTGCAGGTGGATAAACGCCGCACGATCGTAACGAAACAGTCTCTTATTACTTTGATCTGCGAGCGCCGCATTGGAAAGGTCCGTCCAATAACGGAATTCTGTGCCTTGGCCCGCATCCAGAAGAAAGTAACCGTTGAATCCCTGCAAATGTACAGCGGTGTCGCCGTTCCAAATTTGAATTTGATCGGCCTGGCTTGGATCCACTTCGCCGAGAAAGCCGTTCTCCAATGTCATCGCGCGATCCCTTGGACTCGCCGTCAGGGGATAGCCTCCCGCAACAAGGTTGTAACCGGCTTTCAGATTCTGGATGAAGGCATTGCTGCGCACTTCGCCGGAAACGAAGATCTCCGTAGGCTGATCTCCCGCCTTTACAACAAAACAACCGGTGCCCGGAGGGATTGGCAAATTGCCCACATCGGCGAGACTAGCATTTGCCGTGCTGGCCCACAAATGGAACGGCGGCCCTGCATTGAGAAGGAAGTAGCCGTCATAGCCCGAACCGTCGTAAAACAGCAAGCTGTCGCTTTCTGCGGGATCCGTGGTTCCAAACATAGCGTGCTTGTCGAAGACCTCGCCCAGGACACAATGCTCACGCACGACGAAGCGCTCACCCTGAAGGCCAGTGGGAAGTGAAGGCTTGGTGTTGTGGGCCACCGAGATATCAAGGCTGATACTATTGTCGATGGTTCCGACCACATCGATATCGAATCGGTGCCCTTCGCTCTCGCCCGACACGATTTCGAGGTAATAGCCCTTAGTCGAATCCAACGCGAGTGGAAGGTATCCGCCACCCGCCACCGTCACCCGATTTTCATCGACAGTCCCGAACCTTCCCGCAAACAACGCTGGTTTCACGAGGCTCACACCGATCGTCTGGTAGCCCGCGTGCAAGGGAGTTCGGTACCACGCGCAGACAGGCGTCAGGCACGTGAATCCGCCTTCGGTCGGTTCAACACGCAGGCGAACAAAACCGCGTTCACTGCTCAGGAGTGGAACATTTTCCAGACCCGAATAGCGGACGGTTTCAAAACCGGTAACCGACGTCACCCCGTAGGCTACATCCGCAGAGTCGATAGCGAACCACTCTTGCATGGCACTACTGGCTTCCAGGACATACTTCACTCCTTCGAGACGGGAAGGCCGTCGGAAGGCTACTGCAATCTGGTCGCCTGAGTGTTCTACTCGAAGACCTTGATTGATCAGCTCTCCCCCACCCACGGGCGTTCCCAGCGCGAACTCCAGATAGTCATCATACCCGTCGCCGTCGAGATCACTCGGCGCGGACGTCGAAAGATTCCTGGCATAGGGAGATTCCACCCACTCCGTCCACGTTTTGGGATACGTCCGCCCGATTGTCTCAAGGCTCTGGGTCTCATTCATCAAAATGTGCGTTGCTGGAATCACCTCGCGCGAGCGGCTCACGCTCGACCACTCAAGGCGGACATTCGCTGACCCGCTGCTGTCGAAATAGTCGAGTCGCAACGGAACCGGCTGTTGGGCTGTCGCTGCAAACTGAACGGTGTGCGTGACCGGTGCGGCGGTACCCTGCCAGCGGTCTATTTCAAGGTTGCCATCGAGCCACAGTCGAACCCCGTCATCCGCAGTCACATAGAGTGTATACGTTTCGCTGAAATCTGGCCGGATACATCCTCGCCAACTCATCGAAAATCCGTCGTTGCTCACGCTGGCGTCCGGCGAGCCATTGCCCCAGTCAAAATTGACAATGGGATCGACGCGGGTCAATCTGAGTTCTTCCTGGTTAGTGCCTTCGAAAATCTCTGTGAGGAATCCGCTACCGGTCGGTTGAAAGGCATTGTCGTTACCGGCATCGGAAGACGAAGCAGTGGCGGCCGCAAGGGAAACCACTTCCGATGCGTCCAGCGACCTCTGGTAGAGCTGTAGTTCATCAATGATCATCGCCGTGCCAGCACCGGAATTGTGAGGCGAGGATCCCAAATAAAGAGTCCCCGTATTACTCACCGTTCCTGCGCCCTGCGTTTCGGACGAATCGACGGTTCCATTGAGGTATAGTGTCAGGGTCGCCCCCTCTTTGACACAGGCGACATGCGCCCAGTCATCGAGAGTAAACACTCCCGCACTGTCTCCCCCTGAGTTCCAGGCTGCCGTCGTGCTGGCCCGATAGTGGACCCGTTCACTGTCGGGATGGAGGAAGAACGAGAATGTCCGGTCTCTCCAGTTATCCGCCTTCTGTATCATGGCGCGCCAGGAACCCTCGGCACCGCCAGTTAGCTTGACCCAGAAAGCCACCGTGTAGTCGTCATTTTGATCTCCCAGGCGCAGAAATGCGGAGTCGGCGACTTCCATAACCGCATCGATGCCATCGAACGCGATCCCTCCTCCAATCCGTCCCGCAGCCCACTGTGCACCGCTCTTCAAGACGCCGAGATTGCCATTGCCCGTCTCGTCGGAAGCCGTCGTTCCTGCGCCCTCTTCAAACGCCCACCATGCCACGACGCCCGGAGCGGCTGTGCCTCCTCCGGTTGATTCCGTGTATGTAACGGATAGCAAATTGGACGGCGTGTTGGGATTGCCGGCGACGTCGATTACGGTGTTCGATGGAACGTTCACCGTAACCTGACCAGCGGCGCCGGGTGTGACAGAGAAACTGTAAGACGCACCAGCACCCGAAAGCGCGGAACTTACCCCGTTCACGACTGTGACGTCGGAAAGATCGAACCCGACGACTGTCTCGCTGAACGCAGTCGATACAAGAAAGCTACCCGCAACCTCAGTATTGGCAGTCGAAAGAACTACCGTCGTCGGCGTCACGTCGATTGGGGAATAGGTGACGCTCACCGTATTGGAAGCTGCGTTGCCGTTTCCAGCTGCGTCGACGGCGCTTCCTGCGGGAAGAGTAACTGTCACGTTGCCGGCGGCGAGCGGGGTCACCGTGAGCGTGTAGTTGCCTCCTGAGCCGACGAGCGTTCCCCCGGCGCCATTGCCAATCACAAAATCCGATACGGTGAGGGCACTTACACTCTCACTGAACGCAGCGGTCACATCGAACGCCTCCGCGACATTCGCGACGGGCGTCGTCAAGATCACTGTCGGCGGCACGGTATCGGGGGGAGCGTAGGACACCGTCAGCGCATTCGATGGTGTGTTGCCATTCCCAGCCGCGTCGGCGGCGCTGCCGGCGGGCAAAGAGACCAGCAAATCCCCCGCCACGCCAGGATTCACGGTGAAAGTGTAGGAGGCACCGACTCCGGTCAAATTGCTGTGGGTTCCGTTGACCACGGTAAAATCCGACTCCTGGAGCCCCGTGACCGACTCACTAAACACGGCATCCACGTTAAAGACATCTGAAACCTGCGAAGCCGACGTTGTGAGGGTCACCGCGGGCGGAATTGTGTCGCCGCCACCGCCGCCCTCGATTGCCAAAGTCAAGATCTCCGAAGCACTGAGCGTCCTGTTATAGACTCTCACTTCGTCCAGGGCGACGTTCGTCCCCGTGGTCCATGGGCTGGAGCCAAAGTAAAATCCGCCGTCATTCGCGATCACCGGTTCGGCTAGAGCTTCAGACGTATCAACCGCTCCGTCGATGTAAAGCGTGAGGACATTTCCAACTTTCGTGCAGGCGACATGCGTCCATGTGTTCACCGGCCAGGAAAGGTCGCCGTCGCCACCGTTATTCCATTGTGTCGTCGTGCTGACACGGTAGTGCGCACGGTTGCTGTCGGGATGCAGGAATAACGAAAGCGTCCTCTGATTCCAATCGGCTCCCTTTTGCATAATGACTCGCCAGTCACCTGGGGCGTCCGCTTTTAGATCCATCCAGAAAGCAATGGTGAAATCGGCGTTGCCATCGCCGAGTCTCAGATCCGTGGCACCTGGCACAAAGACGTAATCGTCCACACCATCAAAGAGTACCGCTTGCCCGACGCGTCCGGCAATCCGGTTGACGCCGTTCAACAATTGACCGGCATGCCCATTGCCCGAGGAGTCAGCCGTGGTCGTCCCGGAGGCTTCGTCAAATCTCAGATGCATGACCAACCCTTCGGAGCCGATTCCGGTGTTCGTCACGGTCAACACATTGGAAGCCAGGTTTCGGTTTCCAGCGGTATCGACCGCGCTGTCTGCAGGCAATGACACGGTTACAGTTCCCGCAGCCTCCGGCGTTACGGTGAACGAATAGACCGCACCGCTTCCGTTCAGGCCGGCAAGACTACCGTTGCCGATCACGATATCGGAGAGTTCGAGTCCGCTTACTGGTTCCGAAAAGACCGCATTTACCGAAAAGGGACCGCTGACCGAGTTGTTCACTGTTGAGATTATCACGGATGGGGGCGTCGTGTCCGGTGGCACAAAAGTCACGGTCACCAAGTTCGAAGCTGCATTGCCATTCCCTGTTCCATCGATTACGGCATCGCCGGGCAAGGCAACTGTCACAGCACCGGCAACTTGGGGTGCAAGCGATAGTGTGTAGATTGCGCCCGATCCGCTGAGCCCTATCGACGTTCCGTTGACGATGTTGAAATCTCCCGCGCTCAAACCAGTCACTGGAGCACTAAATGACACAGTGACATCAAACGTTCCTCCGACCACAGGGTTTGTTGAAGCTAATGTCACAGTAAGCGACCCAGGATCCGGCCCGGCGAAGTTTACAGACAATAGATTCGATGCCGTGTTGGCATTCCCGGCGCTGTCGACAACCGAGTCCGACGAGATCGAAACCGACACCGGCCCGGCAACACCGGGGGTCACCTGGAAACTGTAGACAGAACCCGATCCCCCAAAGTTACTTGCAACTCCGTTGGTGATAAGAACATCGCCTGATACAACTGGCGAGACGGTTTCGGAGAAGGATGCCGTGACGAAAAAAGGTGCATTCACTTCTGTGGTGGCCGTGGCGAGAGTCGACGCGGGCGATACCAAATCCGGCTCTGCGGTGCCCGGAACCATGAGCTTCGCCGACGGGATAATGCGTTTTGGCAGTCCGGGCCCTGCATAGGAAACCGCCAGTGTTTCGTCACCGGTACCATCAAACATCGTCAGTTCAAAATCGTGAAGGCCCTCCGGCAGGAACACGGCTCCGGATACCTCGAGCACTGTGTGAATTCCATCGTTGTCCACCACCAGGTTGTCGTCGATAAGCAAACGGCTGCCGTCATCAGAATTGGTGTAAAATGTGTAAAATCCGGTGACATCGATCCGGATTCTGCCACGAAAACGAAATGCAAATGAATCCTCGCGCTGCCGCAATCCAATGTCGAACGTCGAAGCGATTCCAGTGTTGACCGGCACTAACGAATCAAAGTCTGGTAGGGTGCTCCAGCTTCCTTCAAAATACTCGAACGCAACTCCATTCGGACTCGGAACAACACCCGTTGGTGCGGTTGCGGGATCGAGATTGTTGATCCAATCACCGATCACTGCCAAGGCCGTCGCATCGAGGCGGTTCTTGGCAAGAGGCGGCATGGCGCAGCAACCGCCCAGGGAATTGGCGCGCTGATAAAGGATCGATTTCGAAACGTCACCAGGAACGACTACTTTGGCGCCTGAGATTCCTAAATCGTTCAGAACATCGCCGTTTACGATATTTTGCAAATCCGAGGGTGTGGTGAGAACGGCATCAAAAAATGCCTGAGTGCCACCCTGGGGACGGTGACATTGCGAGCAGTTGCTGTCGATGTAGGAGCGCGCCTGCTTTTCCAGCGGCAGGGTGTCGTCTCCCACAGCAGCTGACGTGAAGAAGTTTGAAACTCCGGCTTCATTCACGGAAGGATCAAATATTCCGAGATGGTTTAATGTCTTGAGCTGGTTCGAAGTCCGTCCCGTGAGCGGATAGAAGCTATCGCGGTTCAGCTGCCGGGTCTTGACCCCTAACACATGGCCTGCGGCGGACGTGTGGCAGGTGAAGCAGGCGGACCGGCTTGGGTAGTGCCAGCGAAAGGTTTCTGTTCCTCCGGCTGCAAGGCTCAAGGTAATGTCTTCTTCGAGAGCCGTGGTCAGCAGCTGAGCGTCGCTTCCATCGGGAAGCCAGCGGTAGGTCACACCATACCATTGCCCGTCTTCATCGTGAACCATGAACCGGGTCTCCAGCCTCCGCACCGAGCCGGGGTTATTCTCATCGGTTCCGATTTCGAAATGTTTGATGAGCACGGTTCCAATTGGAAACCGCCACGCACCCGTTTCCGAAAATGCGATCTGCTCAGCCGCAGAGTCGTGGCTGCCATTGTTAGGAACCGCAATCCACCGGCGTTTCTCCGCTCCGTCGGACCACAGCGGAGTGTTGACGTCGTAGGAAATGATGCCCGGAGCTGCCTGCAGTGCCGCCAGATTCGTGAACGCGCCGGTCTGAGAAAGCCACAGGGGAGGATCGGGGAGGATTGCTCCCGTCCGGGCCAGCTTGTAGATCCGTCCGTTCGAATCAGCAGGTTTGCACATAAAGATCTCACCGTCTTTATCGACACCGAACGCCGCCAGTTGGTGTGCCTCGCCGCTATCCGGCACCTGCGCGAGGTATTCGACAATGGGCTGTTGACCTTCGTTGTAAGTGAGCGCCCAGAGGTTTCTCGAATTGTGGTCGCCAAAAAGATACTTTCCGGCAAGTTCAGTGGCATGTTCGCTGCCGCGGTAAACGACGCCGCCAATGACGCAGCCGCCGAAACTGCGGTCGTAGTCCCAGACCGGCGGCTGATCAAAACCTATGAGCGGCGCCGGCTTGGCCTTGCTGCCTGCGATGCTTCCTTCGCGGTACGGCCACTGGAAGTTGGCGCCCTTCGCCAGTAAGCTGACCTCTTCGCGGCTTCCTTGCCCGACGTCTCCGATCCATACTTGGCCCGAGAAGGCGTCATAAGACATTGTGTGCGGACTCCGCAGCCCAATCGCCCAGAACTCCTCCAGCGTGTCCCCTGTTGGATCGACCCACGGGTTGTCATTTGGAATAGAATAGTTCGCAGAGAAACTGTTCGGCCAACCAGTCGGTAGTGCGCCTGGGTTTTGTGGCTGGCGACGGATCGGATGGCTTCGCGATGGATCCTGGTCTACGTCAATCCGCAACACTCCTGCGAGGAGTCCACCGTCAATCTTCTGTCCGTTGTCGAACTCGTCATTAGCACCTCCTTCATCTCCGATCGCTAGGTAAAGAAACCCATCGGCACCAAAAAACATCGCTCCGCCATTGTGCCAGTCGTGCCGGTCGAATTGCTGAATTAACACCGTTTCCGAAGCTGGATTTGCAACTTCCTGACCGTCCGGCACCGTGAATCGCGAAAGCCGCAGATAAGCTGGCGTGGCGCTTCCATTGCTTACTGATTGGTCAGGCGTATAGCGGTAATAAACGTAAACATACTCGCGATTCACCGATCCTGGTTGCCCGAACTCCGGATGAAACGCCATGTTGAGCATGCCCGAGTCTCCCGCAAAACGTGTATCGGCGCGCCGGTCGAGAAACAGCGTCTTTGTGCTCGTGTCAGGATCGTTGTCGAAGAACCAGATTCTACCCGCTTCTTCTACGACAAAAAGTCGGCCTGTCCCCGGTTGGTGTGTGAGGAATACCGGATCGGCAAAAGTGAGTGATGGGAAAGCGTCAACGACCTCCCAGATTCCTCCCGATCCAGGCACCTTCGCAGGGAGAACTCCGTTCAGGAAACTCCCGATGGGTTGCGGCGTATCCAGCCCGTAATCCTGCGCGGAAACGGTAAGGGGTGAGATGAAACCAATCATCGCGACCAAGGAGCCTGCCAACCGATGTGCCACTCCAGCGCTTTTCCAATAGGCCAATATATCTTCCATGCTTTGCTGATTCAACGGATCCAAATGCCGGGGCCGGACTCGGTTCCCCTCTGCCATCGAATACAGTGAAGCCGCCGAAATGACAACTGTTTTTATGAAAAACAATACTCAGGATTGAAATTATTATCAAATATGAAAGTTAAAGAAAGTGGCAATGTTTAGTCTGCCGTTCCGCTCTGATTCCAAATGAAGCTTGCATTCGAGTTGCTCTCGCCGATGGAGAAGTAGGAGGAGCCGTGATCCCTGGAAGTTCGCCAAGTCCAGTAGTCAAAGCACCGGGGTCTGTTACACTCGACAACGCCGGACAGATTGGGCGGTTCATCCACTTCCATGCGGTTGAAATCGCAACTTCGATAGCCGTGTGCCGGGCCTTCCAGCCCAATTCGTTTTGAGCAAAGGATGGATCGGCGACGAGCGAAGCTGGATCTTCCTGACGACGCGGACGATAAACCAGTGGTATGGGAACACCCGTGGTCTCTTCTTCGCAGTTCATAATTTCCCTGATTGAGCGGTCTTTGCCTGTTCCCAGATTTGCACCCGTAGTGTCCGAAAACTCGATCACAGCAGAAGTCTCTTACAACCAGAGTCTTGGTTTCGACAAGGAACCGTCTGTTTCGACGCTCCCGACCTTTATGCTGCGCGTATACCCACTCACAATCCGTGCAGGAACGGGTTCTCAGTATACAGCACACGAGCGAGACACGCCGAAGCGCCTCCGCCTGTCGGCGTTAGCCATTGTAGCCCAGTACCGCCTGGAATCCCTCGTCGATGATCGCGCTGA
>JBNMNB010000273.1:0-9841 GCA_051270635.1 Verrucomicrobiales bacterium
GTGCGCAGCGTGAAGTTCGTGCGCTGGTTGCGAAATTTCATCTACCGCGACGCGCCCTGGGGCGACGCGCTGGCCCGGCTGGCCAAGATCTACTCGACGAGGTGATCAGAGTTTTCCACACCGTTGCTCGTGGCCGTCTCTGGTAGCGTTGGGCAATTCTTGCAGACAATTCGATTCGCCACCAGAATTGCGGCGCTACGATGCTGGGAATGATCCGGGTCTTGTCAGAGGCCACAAAAAAAGAGACAACTGACAAATACCAATTTCATAACTCGACTCCACGGCATGCTCCAATCATGAAAAACGACTTCTTGTTCCTCATTTGTTCCCTCTGCGGCGCACTGTTTGCCACTCAGACCCTTCACGCCCAAGCGCCGCAAGGTGCTCCGAACGCGCGGTTCCTATACATGAGCACGCCAGATGGCGCTCAAAAAGAGGGGGCGTCCGATCCCGGCATCCTTATATTCGATATCGACAACGGCCACAAGTTCGTGCGCCGGATCGACATCCCCGTGTTCAGCGAAGGTCTCCGCGGCTTCACCGGTTGCACCGCCACAAAGTGCCTCTATTACTCAACCACAACGGGCACTCTAGGCTGCTTCGATCTCACCACTGAGAAAGTGAGGTGGCAGTCGAACTTCAAGAAGGGCTGTGACCGGTCCTGCATCACCATGGACGGGAAGCTGATCTACGCACCGACAGGCTGGTGGGGGTATTCTGACGAAGACGGTTTCATCGTCGTCGACGCTGCGACTGGGAAAGAGATCAAGCAGATCGCCGTGAACAAACGTGCCCACAACAGCATTGCCAGCCTCGACGGAAAGTACGTCTACCTGGGAACTGATGTAACTCTGACGCAGTTCCGTGCCAGCGACGCCAAGGTTCTCCAGACCATCTCTCCCGTCGGTGAATCCGGCGTCTTCCCATTCACCGTCAATAGCGCCAACACCCGCGCCTACGTCTGCCTTGGAAAACACGTTGGCTTCGATATCGTTGATCTCGAGACCGGCGCGGTTACTGAGCGAGTGTTCGCGACCGATCCCGAGACCGGGGAAAAGATCGAGCATCGCACCCACGGGGCAGGAATGACCCCCGACGAAACCGAACTCTGGATCAGCGACCAGGTGGGCAAGAAGCTCTTCATGTTTGATCTCACCAAGTCACTTCCCGCGCCTGCCGGGCACGTCGACCTGAGCATGGGCGGTCACGGCTGGATCACCTTCAGTCTTGACGGGGCCTACGCCTACTCCCACACCCCAGACATATTCGACGTCAAAACCAGAAAGAAGGTCGCCTCACTGACCGCCCCTGACGGCAAACCCTTCGCGAGTTCCAAGTTCATCGAGGTGCAGTTTTTCAATGAGAAGGTCTCGAAAATCAGCAACGAATTCGGCCTCGGACGAGTGAACGAGCAGTAGAGGGGCTTTAGGCGATCGTTTCTCTTTGCCTACTCGATCGCCGAATTAATATCGCCAATCGAGACACCGAGGAGCTTCCGGGCTACTAGAAAGTCGAACTGCTTCTCCGTGCCGAGTCTGTGCCGAGAGGAAACGAGTCTATGTCAGCTCCAAGTAATTGAACTGCCGTATCGTCTGCCATATAGTCCTATTCATTCAGCACTTGGTAGTAGGCATCCTTCTCAGTGGCGTTCGTATCGGTAAATTCCGTCGACTCCCCTTCGCTTGCGATGCCGTCATCAACTTCTTCGAAGACGAAGAGATTTTTGTCCGTTGATTTCTTGACGGTATAAACCGCGCCCTCCCGCGATTCCCACGTAATGGTGACGTTCTCGCCATCCTTGGTTAGCGTTGTGATCTGGGGCGTCCTGGGTGGCGCCTGCTTGCCACAATCCTCCAGGAGATTGACGCCTGCAGTGGGCCCGCAGTCGCGGATGACGGCATAGCGAACACGGGAAAAGTGCACCTTGTCAGACATGACAAAACGCGCCGCAGCCTGCGGCCCCTGATTCACACCGCTGAACTTGACGTCTGGAATCTCAAAGTAGGCTTCACGCCAAGTATCCGTACCCTCTATGAAGACATTCGCACTATCGGGAAGGAATGCGAAACCCTCAACACCATTGATGTCAGAACGATAAACTTGCGGTCGGAAAGAAGCTCCTTCCCTGTCCGGATTGTCCCAATACGTGACACAGATGGCGAGTCGAGCGTTGGGCTGACTGCTAGGGCCAAAGGCTTCATCAGTGATCGCAAAGTTTACGTACTCGTGCGTAAATCCTTCGGTGCCATCTTCGCGGGCAGCACGAATGGCGAGGCGGCGATCATCTACTGGCCCTGCAGTTTCCTCTACCATTTCTTGATCTCCTCCTGAGTTGCCCTGCATCAGACCGTCGAAAATTCCTTTCTCGAGATCCATTTCAGCGTAGGTGCCATACACTCCCGCACAAACTGCAGGATCAAGGGGGCAATCGGCAAGCGGATCGATACCGGCGAGAGCATGATCTCCGACGCGCATCACCGCCAGGTCAAAACGCGAGATATAAAACTCGGCGCCATCGTCAAACTTGAGACGCGGGCCTGCAGTAAGTGGAGCAGCATTGACTCCAAACAAACTGACGGCCGGAATTTCGTAAGCCTGTTTAACCCACTCACCCGTTCCAAGCGGTGCCTTCCAGTTGACGTCGCCAAAAATACCGATTCCGCCCTGATCGTCGGTGGCGAAAGCCTCCGGCCCGAACAATCTCCCGGCCAGCGCTGGATCATCATAGTATTCGATGCAGATTTTTACCGTACGCGGGTCGTTGCATGATGCGCCGAGATAATCATCCGTGATCCCAAAATTCATATAGAGACCGTTTGCCTTTACGGCGCGCCTTTTGTCGTCATCTGGTCCGATGTTTTCGTCTATAGTGACGAGCTGATCACCGTTATTCAGAACTTCCATATTCTGACTGGTGCCTGCGTTGATATCCACATAGACGTGATTTGTCTCTGGTTCTGGGCTGCACTCTTCCGCCTGAGCAAAGAGGTTGACCTGCTCCGGCTCACCAAATGCGCCCTCTTCCCCAAAGGCAACCGCGTGGACGGTCCATTGCGGCACTCCTTGGAACCTGATAGTTCCGCCATTCACACCACCAGCGTTGACCCCTCCCTGTGCGTCGTCAGGCACAAATCCAACATAGCGCCCGTCGCCACTAGGGCGTTCGTCGTTATTGATGCGAAAGAGAACCCAGTTCCATTTGTTGTTTCTGGCTTCAAGAGGCAGTGTGCCTCCACTTGCATTGGCGAGCTCAGGCAGCGTGCCGGTGAGAAAATCGTAGTTGCGCGGGCTCCCGTCACCCGCAAGCACTGCCTCGTTGCCATAAAGGAGAACGAGAATGTCGATGACCTCGTGGTCGTCCCAAACCGGGAAATCGAAATCAGCGACGTTAAGGTAATTGCCGTTAACCTTGACACCTAGAAGCCCGCCGATACTCACCTCATCGGTTTGCTGATCCCCACCTGAAAGTATTGTTAAGGTTTCCTCCCAGGCGTCACCAAGTGGATCCAGTGAAAAATCGACCGTCGCGAAATGCGCTAGTTTGTCACCATCCGCCGACGTCGGCCATGCTTCTGGAGGGAACGGACCGTCCTGGGCTCCAAGATTGGCGAGAGGGGCGACCGCGAAAGCGCACGTCAGCGCCAATTTGCAAATGGTCGCCGACGGGAGAGTAACTTGATCAATTTTGTTCATACAGATGAGGTTAAGGCGCTCACGCAGATTTCCAAATTCGTAAACCAATCGTCAAGGGTACGGAAGGATCGGAAATACCTCCGACACAATCGTCACCACGAGAAAAGCACGGACAGATTAACTGGTTTTGCAGGTGACGCCGACGGCTGGGCAAGCATACTGGGTTGTGAATATGAGTTTCTTTCTGCCAATTGAAGTGAGAATTGTAGCGATCGGGATCGCGACGGCCGCTCTCCATAGTGGCATCTGCATTGCGCAGGAAGTAGAGGGGCCGTTGCTGCTGACTGAAGCAGTAACATGGAATGAGTGCGGCCTCCGTGATAACACAGGAAGAACGCCTGATTGGATCGAACTGTTGAATGCATCGGAGCAGGCACTCGAATTAGATGGATACGGACTCTCTGACGATCGTAGCGGATCGACCAAATGGGTCTTTCCTGCCCGCACACTTGCAGCCGGTGCCCGTTTCATAGTGTTCGCATCGGGCGCTATTGAGCGGTCGACGTCGTCGGAGCACCATTGCAACTTTAAGCTGAGTGCCGGAGGCGAGTACTTACGAGTGACCACACCAGATGGAACGCTCAGCGATGCTGTGGAATTGATGCCAGTGACGCTGCCTGATGTGTCGCAGGGGCGACCAGACGACACACCGGATGCGTGGCGATTCTTTGACATCCCTAGCGCCGGCGAAAAAAATGCCCTATTGAGCCAGGCATTCGACGCCATTGCTGCTCCAGTCCAATTCTCTCACAACGCTGGCACCTATGCCGAGTCCATCTCACTCACATTGACGGGGGGCGTTGAAGAAGATATCCATTACTCGCTCAATGGGGACATCCCGATCTTAACTTCAGAACTTTATTCGACACCAATCCAAGTCTACGACCGATCCTCCGAAGAGAATGGGATATCAACGATAGAAGGGACGTCGATCGCGAACCAGCACACGAATGGATGGCTACCGCCACGCGCGAGAGTGCCGAAAGCATTCACTGTGCGTGCACGCGCTATTGCGCCTCGCCATTTGCCCGGGCCCGTCAGCACCCGAACGTTCTTCGTTGGCCTGGATCCCGCAGCGCTCTGGAACATCCCAGTGATCTCATTGGTGACTCCAGCGGACGGCCTGTTCGACTACGAAACCGGTATCTACATGCTTGGAAAAGTGTTCGATGACTTTCGTGCCGCACACCCGGTGGAACCGCTTACGGGGCACACGTCGGCGAATTACACGCAGCGTGGAGACGCATGGGAACGTGCTGGCTCCTTCGAATTCTTCGAAAGTGACGGTCGCCTCGCAACACACCAAAACGTCGTTCTCGACATCCAAGGCCAGTCATCGCGTTCATTTCGACAGAAATCGCTTGGATTGAAGCCGCGTGGTGGTCTGCAATCTGCCGACACATTTGAATATCCGTTCTTTCCTGGATTGAGACGTCGAGGACTTGGCGGTGAACGAACCACATTTCCCGGGCTCAGACTGCGCAACTCCGGAAACGATTGGGACTACACGATGTTTCGCGACGCACTTTGTCATCGGATCGTGTCAACATTGGATCTCGATGTCATGACCGCACGCCCTGTGGTCGTGTTTCTCAATGGCGAATTCTGGGGACTCTACAACTTGCGGGAACAGGGAGATCTTGAATCGGTTTCGGTGCACTATGGCATCCCGAAAGAATCAGTAGTACTTGCGGAAGCCGATGGTTCGGTGAAGGAGGGCGACACGTCTGCCACAACGAGCTATCGAGCCCTCAGGAGGCTAGTGGATCGCGGTCTCAGCGAGACCGCGGCTTTCGAGGAGGCGTCCACCATGATGGATGTCGACAATTTTCTTCGATACCAGTTGGCAGAGATCTATCTTGGAAATGCCGACTGGCCACACAACAACATCCGTTACTGGAAAAGCCTCCAGCCTGATCCCGCAGATGAGGAAGGGAATGTGCCGCCTGGCCATGACGGGCGCTGGCGATGGATGGTATTCGACACGGATCTAGCCTACGGTCATCCTTGGAGTGGTGGCACTGCCGACAATACGCTTGCCGTAGCGATCAGTCCGGTCGGCAGGCCGGGACTGAACGCCCCTTGGTCGACCGCTCTGCTTCGCGGATTATTGACCAATGTCGATTTTAAAACTGACTTCATCAACTCTATGGCGTGCTATCTCAATGCAGATTTCAGTGCCAGTCGCACCCGTAGCCTCGTGACGGAGATGCGTGGTATAATCGAGCCGGTGATGCCTGAACAATTATCGCGCTGGCGAACGAGCAGTGGTTCAACATCGACATGGAGCAGCAACGTGAGAGTAATGGAGGGCTTCGCTCGACAGCGCCCCGCGGCTGTGCGGAGGCAGCTCGAGCGGGCGTTCGATCTCGCCGGATCGGCAAAGCTATCGATTAGTGTAACACCTCCGGGAGCGGGTGTTGTCACGGTGCATCGGTTGAAGCTCGATACCGACACGGCGGGTATTGATGCCCCCGTGTATCCATGGCAGGGCACATTCTTCGAGGGAATGCCTCTCACCATTCACGCCGCGGCACGGCCAGGTTATCTCTTCGCGGGTTGGGAATCTACCGAGCTGAACGATCTAGATCCTGAGATGAATACAATACTGACTGACGATACTGAGATTGGCGCCCGCTTTGAGATCGATCAAGTGGCTATGCCACTTGCCGAGATTGCTGAATTTCATTTCAACCAGTGGGAATCGACGGCGTCTGCCGGTTCGCAACCGCCCTACTTTCGCTTTGAGCAAAGTACGAAGGCAAAAGTGGGCGCGGATGCGCTGATGGATAGTGTGTGGGCGGAGCCCTACAATCTCACAGACCGCAGCCGGTTTGTGGGCCTCGATGCGGACGGAGTCGGATTCAAAGATACCGGAAGATCGCTCGATTCTCCTTCGGGTGGGATTCCAGGCGCGGTGGTTCTCGCCCTCGATACTCGCAACGTCTCTTCCGCGTCCGTTGCATGGACGGCAGCGACCGTGACGCCGGGCGATCATCCTTTTGCGATTCGACTTCAAATCGCGGTCGGAGGCGGGACGTTCACGGATATACTTGATGGGCTGGGCAATCCTGTGACTTTTCTTTCTGAGAGTGTTCCCAGCGTCATGCGATTCCCGCCCATAAAATTACCAGCATTGGCCATCAATCAACCGCACGTTGAACTCCGGTGGCGCTATCATTCCACAAGCGGTCACACTGGAGGAGGCCCGATGCTACGCCTTGATGACATCGTGGTCTCGACCGAGGCGATCGACGATGCGCCTATCGACCGTATCACTAGTGTTCGTTGGCTCTCGAATAACGCTATTCGTCTTAGCTTCATCGGCACCCAGTCACGGGCACACATTCTGCAGTGGTCTACTGATCTGCAGACATGGACAGATGGCGCCCCCTTTACCACTGACGAGAACGGCAAGGCCTCGTTGAATGTCTCTCTTCCCAGGCCCAGAATGCCATTTGTCCGCGTCGCGCGCCTCGAGAGTCCAGCTCAGTGAGATTTTTGAGCGCGCACATGTCGTGTTCCTTATTGCGATTCACCTGGTCGCCCAATCACAGGTGAGTCAAGGCGTGGGTGCACAGATTCAAAGTGTAGAGTTGGCCGACGGCATACTTCTTGCCATCGTCAGCTGGCGCATCATGCACAGCTGCGGAATGGAAGTGACCGTCGCCAGCATAGAGGTCGAAGTGATCGAGTCAGTTGAAAATTTGCGGGCGATTCTCGGTAGTTCGCACGGTGTCCGATTGCATCGCACGAGCGAGGCGGGTGAAGGCTAGGCTTCTTCGCAAAGCTTCAGTCGTCGAGCGCTTTTGACATGGCACGGCAGTCCGTAGCCGAAGAGCTCGATCCGACTAAGAGCTTCAATTGTCATCTGGCACTGATTTTCAGGGCGTTGCGTTTCAGTTGAGTATTTTGACTGTACAGGCTTAAACACCAGCTGAGATGCCGCTCCGTTTTGAGCTTCGTATGCCTGGCCGTTAGTGCTAGTGTTGACGGGATGGCAGAATTCTCCACGACAATGAAAAACGCTCCGATCGTTGTGGCTGCATTGATCGCATTGAATTGTTTCGGTCTGGTATCTAGCATGTTTGCCCAGAACGATTCGCCTGAGCCGATGCTTTTTCAGGCGATCCGGCGCGGGGACGATACTTTATTGCGTAGCCTCCTTCGTGAGGGCCACTCAACAACCCGCACGCTTGAAGACGGAACAACGCCGCTGATGATGGCGGCGCTGCACGGAAGTGCTGACTCAGTGAAATGGCTTCTCGATCACGGCGCTGATGCGAAAAGCGCGAACAAAGCAGGAGTAACGGCGCTCCTCTGGGGGGCGGGTGACGCAGAGAAGGTGCGTTATTTACTCGAACATGGAGCAGATCCAAATGCCCGATCGGAACTTGGGAACACTCCGCTCATTGCGGCGTGCCGACGACCCGGCGCCACCGCTTCCGTTGAACAGCTGTTGCAAGCAGGGGCCAACGTTGATGCCGATCGAAAGACCAACCGTCGGGGATTTTCGCCCCTGGAGAATGCCGCAACTGCGGGCAACTTTGATATCGTCAAATTGCTGCTGAAGATTGGGATCGACCACGGCAAAAATCGGGCGCTGGCGATGGCCGTTGAATTTGGAAAGATTGAAATTGTAAAACTGTTGCTCGATGCCGGAGCAGATCCGAACGCCACCGAGGGCCGGTCTTCGGGGCACAGTCTGGACGTCGCGCTGCTGAGCAACCGGCCAGAGATTGCGCTGCTCTTGCTAAAACACGGAGCGGATGTTGAGATCGTAACGCGCAACGAGAAAGATCCACCGATAGTGCTAGCGGCATTCACGGAGACGGGCAATGACATGGTGCTCAAGGATCTGATCGCCAGAGGAGCCGATGTCAACGCGGCAAATGAAAAGGGGGAAACTGCCTATACTTTTGCAAAGCGACGCGGCCATGAGGAACTTGTGAAAATTCTGTTAGGGGCAGGATCCGAGGAATCACTCGCAGGCAAGAAAGATAAGGAGATCCCCAACCGCAATATCGAGCTGCATGCAGGAAACCGGCAGGAGCTGCTGCTCAGTGCCATTGGGAAAAGTCTCAACCTTCTCCAGAACAGTTCGACCGTGTTCCTCCAGAATCGAGAGAGTTGCGTGTCTTGCCACCACCAAAATCTCCCGGCGGTGGCGTTCGGCTGGGCTCGAGAACGCGGATTCTCATTGAACGACGAGTCGATTGCATTGCTCGTCGAGCGCCAGGATCGCTGGATGAAGTCGCGTGTCGATCGAGCCTATCAGATGGACGAACCGGTGCCCGTGCCACCACGGTTGATTGGATGGGGACTACTGGGATACTCAGCCCTGCACCGCCCCGCCGATGAAGTGTCGGACGCTTTGGTTTACTATCTGGCGGCGATCCAACAACCGGATGGTCACTGGGACAGCCGCGCCCTGCGCCCCCCAATGGGTGGAGGAGAAGTATTGTCGACAGTTCTGGCGATGCGCGCGCTCCAAGTTTACCCGCCTCCTGGCGATCCTGGTGCCGTCGCGGAAAAAATCTCTCTGGCGCGGGAATGGTTGCGGGAAAGCGTGGCGACTACCCATCAGGAGCAGGTCTTTCGCTTACTCGGGCTCGGATGGTCCGGAGTCGAGCCGTCTGAATTGGCTGAGTTTGTTGAGCCTCTGATGGCGCAGCAGCGAAAAAATGGTGGGTGGGCACAGCTGCCAGGCTTGCAGAGCGACGCTTGGGCCACGGGTCAGACACTGATCGCACTCAGCATCGCGGGTGGAATGCCCAAAACGCATCCGAACTATCAGCGCGGGCTTGCTTTTCTTTTGAGGACGCAATTCGATGACGGCTCGTGGTTTGTTCCAACGCGGACCTGGCCATTCCAACCTCACTTTGACAGCCAGTTTCCCCATGGAAAAGACCAATGGATATCTGCCCCTGCCACAGCATGGGCTGCGATGGCGATGACGCTGGCAGTTGACCCTTTTGAGTCGCAAACTCATTCACCGATCGCCGGAAGCGCCAATATAGAGCCTGACATTGGTTCCAGTGAAAGAACAGTGCCCCCCGAGAACGCTGGCTTCGCCGACAACATTAAACCAGTGCTTGAGCGATCGTGCGTCGGTTGCCATGGAAAGGAAAATCCCAAGAGCCGGTTC
>JBNMNB010000274.1:0-9816 GCA_051270635.1 Verrucomicrobiales bacterium
GGATTCCTTCCCGGAGTCGTTATGGGATGTTGCTACGATCGAAGGTCTGGATGCCATTGCGAATTTTGAAACTGCCGATGAGTGGATTGCTGATGACACGCTTGATAGAACGCAAGGTGCTCACCTCACACTCAATTTTGAAGGAACCGGATGTGTTGGTGAATTCCCAGATCCGGTACCATTCGATAATATGGAAGAAGCTGGAATCGATTTGGATCAGTTCGTAGTTCACGCCAAGGCTACCATCTTCATTGCTGAGGGTGGCATTTACACCTTTGGCTTTGGTTCTGACGATGGTGGTTACATTGATGTCGGAGAAGAGCGAGTCGCACTTTTTAACGCCAATCGTGGCCGTGGAGTTACCTTGGGGCAGATTTCATTGATTCCAGGTTACTATGAGGTCACAGCTGTGATGTGGGAGAATGGAGGAGGTAGCTGTTTTGATGTCTTCTGGGCACAGGGTGAATTCGACGCGTTCGATATTGGTGAGTTTGAGCTCCTGACACCAACGAGTCTGACTCCTGTTGATTCGGATGGAGACGGAATGGATGACAACGTAGAGAACGCTGTGTTTGGTGATCTTTCGAAGCTTGGTGATGGCGACGAAGACAGTGACACATTGACGAATGTGACTGAGATCAACAATGGAACTAGCCCGGTCAGCGATGATACCGATGGTGATACACTGAAAGACAACGTTGAAACAGGGACTGGGATTTGGGTGAGTGCGGATGACAGGGGCACCAACCCGCTCAAGACGGACACAGATGGGGATAGTCTGGGTGACAAGGTCGAGACAAACACCATGACCTTCGTCAGCGTGGATGATACTGGCACCGATCCGAACAACGTCGACTCTGATGGAGACACCTTCAGCGATGATCGCGAGCTCAACGTTGGTACCGATCCTGCGGATCCAACCAGCTTTCCCAAGGCGCCTGAAGGCGGTTTGATCGCTTATTGGGATTTCAACGATGCGTCGAACTCGGATGAAGCCGTCGATCTTGTAGGCGGGCTATCTGGTGAAGTCACCGCAGAATATACAGAAGATGCTGGTGGCAGAACTGGATCGGGAGGCGACTACGCCATGAACTTCGCTGGTGGCGGAAGTGTCCTGATCACTGAGGTTGCTTTCCTTGAGGACATCGGTGCTGTTGATCAGATGACTGTTTCATTCTGGCAGAAGACTGAGGGAACACCGAATGCGAGTTCGTTCTGGATTACTGCTGACGGATTCGATCGCGCAGCCCAGGCGCACATTCCCTGGAGTAATGGCCAGATCTATTTTGATACGGCTGGTGGTTGTTGTGCGGCAGGAAGCCAGCGCCTCAATTTCATCCCAGCTGATCAGGAAGGATTAGAAGACTTCGATTTCCTGGATGATCAATGGCACCACTATGTGTTCGTAAAAGACACTGAATTGAAGCAGGTCTGGATTGACGGTATTCTGGCATTCGAAACCGAAGGAGGAGATCCACTGCCTGTCGATAGTTATATCGACTTGTCAATTGGCAGTGCCAGCAACGGCGGCAATCCGTCGGCATCCGTGATTGATGACTTCGCGATCTATGCGGTTCCGCTTGTTGAAGAGCAAATTATTGAACTGGCAGAAGGCGGAACACCTGGAGGTGGCGGATCGCTTCCTTTCCAGATCATTGGCGTGACCCGCGTGGACGGCTCGAATGCGGAAGTGACCTGGCAGTCCAAAGCTGGGAAAACCTATTCGATTGATTACACTGCCGACCTTCTAGAAAACGGATGGATCGAGGGAACTGACGGATACGAGGCCGCCGCCGATGGCGACTCCACTACCTACGAGGATTCCACGTTAGCGCCTGAGATCAAAGAGCGCTATTACCGCATCCGCGAAGAATGAAAATTAAAAATTAAGCTTCAAACGAAGTGACGAAGAACCCCGGAGTGCAATGCCTGCGCTCCGGGGTTTTCTTTTGTAATGTGAGATCACTTCGCAGTAAAATCGCCGTCTTGCGTGATCTGGTAGTGGATTTTTAGTCCAAACGCGTTTCTTTCTGCCTTGAACATCGCCGAATGGGATGCACTGCTGGGAGGATCGAGTCCCACTTACATGATGGGTTCATGAAACGGTTGAGATTGATGTTGCCCTTTCTGCAGGTTATCGATAGGCCATATTCAAGTTGGTGATTACCACTTTTAACAACCATGAAGAGAACCCCTTTTTTCTTATTCGCGGCGGGCCTCAGTTTTCTGATGCTTTCCGGTGCTCCGAGGACGAGTGCCACGCTTACACGCTTTATTCAAATCGTTAAAGAAGACGATGGCGATACGCGATTTCATCTCGCGGAGCTTGAGGCCTTTGCGGTTGGCGTTGTTCCCAACGAGGATGGCGCAGAGTTCGACGGACAAATTACCAGTACCAATGACATTGGTGATGGTGAATTGGTGACCTACGGAGACGGAGAACTTTTTCCGGATGTTGGGACGACCGATGCGCTTGAACATGGAGGAGCCGCGAAAGATCCTAACAATGAGCTTGAATTAGCGGGGGCTGTCTGGTCGACAGCCAACAATCTGGGCGAGAACGCACAGTATACTCTGGATTTGGGAGAAGAGGTCGATGTGACGACTGTCCGCCTCTGGCCGAGAGCAGACGCATGTTGTTCCAACCGCTGGATGAATCTCGTCATTAACCTCTATGGCGATAATGGAGGTGAGCCCGGCACGTTGAATGCAACGGAAAAGCACACCGACGATGAAGGGAATGTTGCTCTCGAGTTCACGTTCGTTGCATCGGAAGACAGCGACGGTGACGGAATGCCAGACGGATATGAGACCGCTCACGGCCTTGACCCAGATGTAGACGATGGCGAATTGGATCTCGATGGGGATACGATATCAAACCTTGACGAGTATGAGAACGGAACGCTTCCCGAGAAGAAGGATACCGATGATGACGGGCTCGATGATAATGTGGAATCCGGCACTGGCACGTTTGTGGATGCCAGTAATACGGGCACCAATCCGCTCAATACGGATTCAGACGATGATAAGTTGTTGGATGGCGTGGAAACTGGCACTGGAACATTCGTGAGCGCTGAAGACACGGGTTCTGATCCAAATAAGCCTGACACAGACGGGGATGGATTCAGAGATGGCCTTGAGGTTGCCGAGAATTCGGATCCAAATGACGAGAACAGTGTTCCTGGATCAGACATTCCTCCGCCACTCGCATACTACGATTTCGAAGATGCAGATATTTCGATTCTCACTGATGGATCAGGCAATGGCTACGACGGCGAAGTGAATGGAAATGTCACGCTCGGAGATGGAGCACCAGCTGGGTCAACGCCTACTAGAGGAGGGAAATTTTCCTTCGACGGAGAAGCTGGATTTGTTGATGTAGGGGGACTCGACTGGTTTGAATTGATCCACGATGCTGGTGATGGCGACTACACTCTAGCGTGCTGGTTGAAGCCAGATGTGGAATCGCTTGCCGGTGATCGCTTCATCTGGGGCCAGACCTCTCAGGGCGTTCATAATGGAGTGCGCGGGTCTGGGACTCTTCACACCGCGCACTGGGGAGCGGATAGCAATGCTGACACTCCTCTGGTTGAGGACGAATGGGTACACGCTGTGTGGGTCTACAATGGTGCCGAAGATCTTGCGAGTATTTACCTGAATGGAGTGCTCGACCTCGAGGAATTTGCTCAACGTGCTCCGAATGGGAGCGGCAACTTGATCCTGGGTGGCAGAGACGGCGGCTCGGCAAACTTCGTGGGATGTCTCGATGACATGGCAGTTTGGGCGCAGGCGCTGCGTGAAGATCAGGTCGCCGTGCTCGCTTCGGGAGAAAGTCCAGCCATTGCAATCATGACAGATTCTGACGAAGACGGCATGCCCGATTACTACGAGACACAGAATGAGTTGAACAATGGGGCGAACGACGCGGCTGAGGACAAAGATGGTGACGGCCTGACAAATCTGATGGAATATGAACTCAATCTGAAGGCCAACAACCCCGATACGGATGGAGACACGCTCAATGACAAGGCGGAGAGCAATACTGGAATCTGGGTCAGTGCTGAAGACACTGGAACCAATCCACGTAAAACTGATACGGATGGGGATGGCTTGCTAGACGGTGTTGAAACAAATACCGGAACGTTCGTCGATGCGACCAACACTGGCACCGATCCTAACAAAGTGGACACAGACGGAGACACCTTCAGCGATAGTCGCGAAATTAACGTAGGATCGGATCCCACGGATCCTGCCAGCGTTCCTCAACCACCGGTAGGTGGTTTGATCGCTTATTGGGATTTCAACGATGCGTCCAATTCGGATGAAGCCGTTGATCTTGTAGGCGGGCTATCTGGTGAAGTCACTGCAGAATATACAGATGATGCTGGTGGCAGAACTGGGTCAGGAGGCGACTACGCCATGAACTTCGCTGGTGGCGGAAGTGTCCTGGTCACTGATGTTGCTTTCCTTGAAGAAATCGGTGCAGTGGATCAAATGACCGTTTCACTTTGGCAGAAGACCGAGGGAACGCCCAATGCGAGTTCGTTTTGGATTACTGCTGACGGATTCGATCGTGCCGCCCAGGCGCATATTCCTTGGAGTAATGGTATCACCTATTTTGATACAGGTGGAGGTTGTTGCGCGGCAGGAAGCCAGCGCCTTCAGTTCGTCCCAAGTGAACAGGAAGGGCTGGAGGATTTCGATTACCTGGATGATCAATGGCACCACTATGCATTTGTGAAAGACACTGAATTGAAGCAGGTCTGGATCGATGGAATCCTGGCATTTGAAACCGAAGGAGCAGATCCACTGCCTCTCGACAGTTATATCGACTTGTCTATCGGCAGTGCCAACAACGGCGGCAATCCGGCAGCAGCCGTGATTGATGACTTTGCGCTCTATGCGGTTCCACTTGCTGCGGAGCAAATTCTTGAACTGGCAGAAGGCGGGACACCTGGAGGTGGCGGATCGCTTCCTTTCCAGATCATTAGAGTGACCCGCGTGGACGGCTCGAATGCGGAAGTGACCTGGCAGTCCAAAGCTGGGAAAACCTATTCGATTGACTACACTGCCGACCTTCTGGAAAATGGATGGGTCGAGGGAACTGACGGATACGAAGCCGCCGCCGATGGCGACTCCACAACCTACGAGGATTCCACGTTAGCGCCTGAGATCAAAGAGCGCTATTACCGCATCCGTGAAGAGTGAAAATTAAGCTTCAACCGAAGTAACGAAAAACCCCGGAGTGCAATGCCTGCGCTTCGGGGTTTTCTTTTGAAATGTGAGATCACTTCGTGGCAAGAAGCAAAGCGGCGGCCTCAAAGCACCTGACATCGAAGGAATCGGTGGTGACACCATTTTGCAGATGAGGCTGTATCAATTCTCAGTTCAACACGATACCACCCCAACTGCCCCAACTGCCCCAACTGCCCCAACTGCCCCAACGGGGCTACGTAACAAAGCCCGGGGTTGCGAGGCACGAGCTACCCCGGGAATATGATCGTCAAGGTTTCTAACCCCAACGGGGTTGTGTCCCGACAGCAACGATCCCACGGCCCTTCTCGGACGCAACCCCGTTGGGGTTGTGGGGCATGAGGTGTCTGGATCCCGGGGTAGCGCCACTGGCGCAACCCCGGGCTTTGGGACGGAATCCCGTTGGGATAGTGAGGCGAATTCAGGCAAACGGTATCAAGTCCGTTTCCTGAATCGAATCACAAACGAAAATACGCGTAAGTCATTCAAGTGCTCCCAAGTGCTGTATTTACCGGGGTTCAGTCCTATGTCCCCATTCCTCGATGTCAGGTGCTCTGGGCCTACCCGCGCCTGCGCTCGAGCAGGAGCATCATCATGAATCCCATCAGCAACTTCAGTTCTTCTGCCTCATTGATCTCTGTCAGCTTCTCGATTTCAAAACGCCCTTCCCAGAAGGCTGGGACTTTCTTGGCGCGCATGACTGGACTGCCATCGCTAGCACGTGTGGCAATATAGGTGGGATGAAAAAAGTAGCCTGACAAGAATCCGATCAATGGGATGTCGCCGATGATTCCATCGATCACCTTGATCCATCCATTCTCTTCATTCATTTCGAAGGCGACATCGCCGTCTTGGGTGATCTGGTAGTGGGCTTTCCAAAGTGAACGCATTCCCTTGCGCCGAACCGCTCCGAAAGGACTGCCCTGCGCATTGATGAAGTTGTAGGTGGCCGAGAAATCAATGATGCTGTCCGCCTTGATCTCGCATAACTCGGTGCTGCGGTCGCTGTTCGTGAACACTTGGACGGCTTCCTTCAGCTTGAACATCTTTTGCTTCACATAGCAGATTTCACTGCCTGATGAGTCGCGCACGTAAATCTGCGACGCCAGGGCCATAATCTTAAATGATAGCTGGAGCGGGTAGTTCATGATTTTGTCAGTTGGTTGATCTGTGGTCGAGTGAACAAAGTGAAATCAGGAATCTTCAAGCAAATCGGGCCGATTCTGCCGCGTCCTTTCCAGGCTTTGCGAGGTTTTCCACTGCTCGACCTTCACATGGTTTCCAGAAGTGAGCACGTCTGGGATTTTCATGCCGCGAAATTCTGCAGGCCGGGTGTAGCAGGGGGCTTCGAGCAAGCCATTAGCAAAGGAATCTTCAGCTGCCGATCGAGCATGCCCCAGGACACCGGGGATCTGCCGCACCACTGCATCGACGAAAACATTGGCGGCGATGGCTCCATTGGACAGCACGTAGTCGCCAATGCTGATTTCGTCATCGACTAGCGCTTCCACCACGCGATGATCGATGCCCTCGTAGTGGCCGCACAGCACGATCAAGTGCTCGCTGGTCGCAAAGTTAACCACCTCCTGCTGATTCAGCGACCGCCCCTGTGGTGTCATCAGAACGACCCGGCTGGCATCGGTGCGCAGGTGCTCGACGATCGCAAAAAACGGCTCAGGTTTCATGACCATGCCTTGCCCGCCGCCGTAAGGTTCGTCGTCTACCTTGTGGTGTTTATTGTTCGCGTACTCGCGCAGGTCATGGACACGGAGCGTCAATTTCCCGCTCTGCTGGGCGCGCCCCATGATGCTTTCACTCAATGGGCCGCGGCACATTTCCGGAAAGATCGTGATGATATCGATGAGCACCGTCCAGGTCGTTGTGTTAGTCGAGGTCGTCGTCCAGCTCAGCTTCGCCGGCTTTCTTGCCACGCAGTTTGGCTTCCACAAAGGCATCGATCTCACCATCCATGACGCCAGCAATGTTACTGCTCTGCTCGCCTGTGCGTAGATCTTTTACCATCTGATACGGCTGAAAGACGTAGGAGCGAATCTGGTTGCCCCAGGCAATGTCTCCCTTTTCCCCATATTGACGTTCCATTTCCGTGCGTTTTTTGTCTTCTTCGATCTGGAACAGTTTTGCTTTGAGCAGAGCCAGGGCACGCGCACGGTTCTTGTGCTGGTGACGCTCTGCAGTGCAGCGAATCAAAATGTTGGTCGGCAGGTGCCGCAGGAGGACGCCCGTTTCCACTTTGTTGACGTTCTGTCCGCCTTTGCCCCCTGAGCGCATGGTCGTAATTTCGATGTCGGCATCGTTGACTTCGATTTTAATTTCGTTGTCATCGCCGACGTCGGGCGTGACATCCAGACTTGCAAACGACGTGTGCCGTTTGTTTGCGGCATCGAATGGTGAGATGCGAACCAACCTGTGCACGCCGCGTTCCGACTGCAGGTATCCGTAGGCGTATTCTCCAGAAACACGAATCGTCGCCGTGCGAATGCCCGCTTCGTCGTGTTCCTGCACTTCCATGACTTCGACGTCAAACTTGTGACGCTCTGCCCAGCGGGTATAGAGTCGATAGAGCATGTTCGCCCAGTCGCAAGCTTCCGTCCCGCCCGCGCCGGCATTGATCGTCACATAGGCACCGGAGCGATCCTGTGGGCCGCTCATGAGCTGGAGCAGTTCGAACGAGGACATGCGTTGATCCAACGACAAGAATTCCTCGATTGCTTCCTTGGTAAATGCTTCGTCGCCCGATTCCTTGGCCAGTTCAAAGACTTCGCCCAAGCCTTCGATTCCGCGCTCAAGCTCAGCAAAGGGATCCAGCTTGGATTTCAGCATGGAGCGTTCTTCCACCGCTTTCTGGGCGGCTTCTTTCCGATCCCAGAAATCCGGCGCGGCCATCAGCCCATCTATCTCTTCAAATCTACTTTGCAGGGTAGGCAGGTCAAAGATACCTCCGGAGCTGGCCCAGGCGCTGCTTGAGCGCACTGGTGTCACACGCTTGCAAGTCTGTGGATTCGACCTTGTTGCTTTTCTCCATAAGCAGTTACTTATGTGGCGAAAGACCTGCATTTCAACCTCGAATCTCTTGGAAAAAGCGACCGCTATCCTCCTGCGCCGGATGCCCCTGTCCGACACCAGCCTGATCATCCACTGGTCAACGGAAGAGCATGGACTGGTGCGCACTGCCGCCCGGGGTGCCCGCCGACCTGGCAGCATCTACTCCGGGAAGCTGGATTTGTTCTTTGCTGCAGAAATTACTTTTACGCGCAGTCGGCGCGGCGACCTGCATTCCCTGCGTGAGATCGATGTGCAGGACTACCGGCGTGGAATGCAAAAGAACTACGGACGGATTCTCTGTGCGTCCTACTTTTCCCGTCTACTGGAAATGGTCGCAGAGCCTGAAGCACCGGCGCCGGAGTTGCACGACTTGCTCAGTCGCGCATTCGGTTTCCTGGCTGAAAATGACGCGTCACTTGTGGCAGTGCGTCACTTTGAGCGAGAGATCGCCCGGCAGTTGGGAATTTATCCCAATGGCAAAACGCCAGCGATCGGAACATTGCGCCAGACACTGCACCGCGAACCCGAGCAACGCGAAGTCCTCATGCGGCACTTGGGCCAATCGGAATGATTGTAGTACAATAGTCTTGTTGATGCCTCGAGAGTCCAAGAAATCGTCAGCGCAATGTTGACACTTCACGCTGAGGGCGGAGTTGTAGCGGCGCATTGCACTCGCTGATTCTTCGCATTGCGTTGATGCTCTATTTTGAGCGCTCGGATCGAGTTCTGAGGTTTGCGTATCGCCCTTTTGCCGGCCCATTCATCCAGTTCCAGGCAGTGGCAACGATCTCGCGCACGTCCGTGTATTCTGCTTCCCAGCCGAGAACTTTCCGCGCAAGGCTTGGGTCTGCCACTAACTCTGGGGGATCACCTGGACGACGTTGTCCGTAAACCACGGGAACTTTCATGCCGGTGACTTCTTCGGCGATGGTCAGCATCTCTCTAATCGAGACGCCATTACCAGTGCCAAGGTTGCACGCCACAGTTGCGCCACCTTGGCTCAGGTAATTCAGTGCCTTGGCGTGTGCTGTTGCTAGATCGTCGACGTGAATGTAATCGCGCACGCAGGTGCCATCTGGCGTCGGATAATCTTCACCGAACACGGTGATGTTCTCACGCGCACCACTGATCGCCATCAGGATCAATGGAATGATATGCGTCTCTGGATCGTGATCTTCACCGATGGCTGCGTCCGGGGCACAGCCGCTGGCATTGAAGTATCGCAGGAAAACAGCGCGCAGGCCCCAGGCTGGTCCGCAGTCGCGGATGATCTGTTCGAGCATCAATTTCGATGATCCGTAGGGATTAATGGGAGATTGAGAGTGTTCTTCTGTCATCGGCATACTGACAGGATTACCATAGGTGGCCGCGGTAGAGGAAAAGATGAACTGCTGACATCCGTGTTCTTGCATCGCCTGCAATATCGTCAAGGGAGCAGCGGTATTGTTCTGGTAGTACTTGATTGGCTCCTTGACAGATTCGCCGACGTAAGTGTAGGCA
>JBNMNB010000275.1:0-9780 GCA_051270635.1 Verrucomicrobiales bacterium
AGACGCTCGTGGTCGAGTCCCATTAAGTGGAGAATGGTGGCATTAAAATCGTAGACATCCACCGGATCAACTTCAGCCTTGAAACCAAAGCGATCACTTTCTCCATAGCTGAATCCCTTTTTCACACCAGCACCAGCGAGGAAACAAGTAAACGCGTCTGGGTTGTGGTCACGGCCAGTGCCGTTCCCCTGCAGGAATGGCATACGTCCGAACTCAGTGGCCCAGACGATGAGCGTGTGCTCCAGCAGACCCCGGCGCTTCATGTCAGCGATCAGCGCACCAGTCGGTTGATCCATGATCTCCGCCTGCATGGCGTGCGTGTCCTTGATGTCCGAATGCGAATCCCAGTTTGTAATACCATTGCCGCCGGAAGGGTCACTGCCATTAAACAGTTGCACCACGCGCACTCCTTTCTCGACCAGTCGACGGGCAAGAATACAGTTTTTGGCATACTCGCGCTTCAATTCGGTGCCTGTATTAGTTCCGTATTCCTTGTGAATCGATTTGGGCTCGCCTTTCAAGTCCATCACATCTGGAACCGACATTTGCATTTGCCCAGCGAGTTCATAGCTGGCGATCCTGGCAGCAAGGTTGGCATCGCCCGGATAGCGTTCAAGATGTTTACTGTTGAGCCGCTGCAACAGGTCGATTGTCTTCTTGTCATCGCCAGCGGTGAAGTTGCTCGGTCTGCCAAGGTTGGACGGCGGGTTCTTCGCATTGAAGTCGGTGCCCTGGAACGCAGCGGGCAGGAAGCCATTGCCGAAGTTGTTTTTTCCTGAACGCGCCAGGCCACGGGGATCATTAATCGCGACGAAAGCTGGTAAGTCATCGCAAGCTGAACCGAGAGCATACGTCACCCACGACCCAAAGGATGGAAACCCCTCCATGGTGAAGCCGGTGTTCATGAAATTTTCACCCTGTGGGTGCGCGCTGGTTTGCGTGTGCAGCGAGTGAATGAAGCAGAACTCGTCGACGTGCGCGCCCAGGTTCGGCAGCAGGTCGGACACCATCTTGCCGCTTTCGCCACGCGGTCGGAAGTCCCAGAACGGCTTGGCGATGTTGCCGGTCGGCCCCTCAAAGGTCACCTCTGGAATGCCCGGCGGCTTCTGGCCGTGAAACTTCGCCAGATCGGGTTTGTAGTCGAACGTATCGACGTGACTCACCGCTCCAGGGCAGTAGATGACCAGCACCTGTTTCGCCTGTGTTGCAAAGTGTGCGCCACGCGGCGCGTAGGGTTTATCGGGATCAATGTTAGGACGCACTGGCGCCTTGCCGCTGAAATTTGTCGTTTCGTCGTTCGCAAGGAGGCTCGCTAGACCTAACGCTCCGAGCGTTCCGAACCCGGTGCCGCGCATGAAGCTGCGTCGGTCGAGCAGACGGCGGCCATTGGGAGTGAGGTGTTGTGGTTGGGGTGTCATCGGTTGAGCGTTTCGTTGAGCTGCAGGGTCAGCGCCTTTAACACGTCGGGGTTTGCCTTGGCAACGTTGACGGTTTCAGTTGGATCGTTGTCGTGGTCAAAAAGTTCCACAAAGAGCGGCGCGGCATCAGCGGAACGGTGATCGCGCCAGGCGACGAAACGGTAACGATCAGTGCGTAAAGTGTAGCCAGTGAGGTGGTTCTCGAACAGCTCACGATTCCATGTGTCGCCCTGCTGTTTGATGATGCGCTCCTCGACCTGTTCGATCAATGGGCCGAAAAATGTGTCGCGCATTTCCGCAGACAATGGGTAGGCAGCCCACTCGCGCAGCGCGGGATTAGGGAACTGGGTGACGGCACCTTTTTTCCAAGCGAGATTCGGATCGTCGAGTAGAGGCGCGAAGCTTTTACCCTCGAGGTGATCAGGCTTCGAGATACCAGCGAGATCGCAAAGCGTGGGGTAGATGTCGAGCAACTCCACCAGCGCCTTTGATCCCTGGCCCTTAGCCTTCATCTTCGGCGTGTGAATCACTAGTGGCACGCGGGCAGCGATCTCGTAGTTAGTAGCCTTCCCCCATATGCCCATCTCGCCCAGGTGCCACCCGTGGTCGCCCCAGACAATGATGATCGTGTTGTCGGCAATTCCGGCCTCTTTCAATGTGGCCACCAGCTTGCCTATCTGCGCATCGACGTAACTCACGCTGGCATAGTAGGCGTGCAGCAGAGTGCGGGACAAGTCATCGCCAAGCGGGCCGAACTTTGGGATACCGGCTCGAGTGCGGAGCTCAAAGGAGGCGTGCAATCCCATCGCCGCGCCGTCCTTCGGTCCTTCGGTTTGCGTGGCGAGCACAATCTTGTCGCGTTCATACATGTCCCAGTACTTCTTCGGCGCGATCCAATTCAAGTGCGGGAGCTTGTAGCCCATAGCCATAAAGATCGGCATTTCTCGCGAGTCGCCCGCCATTTGCTTGAGCGTGGTGATCGCAAGCTCGGTGTTGTAACCGTCGACATAAGTGTGATCGGGCACGTCAGCATTTTCGTAAGCAGGGCCGCTGCCGAGACCTTTCTTAGCAGCCTCACCATACTTCTCGAACATCACCTTGAAATTCTCATTGCGCAGTTTCTGATTCTCCGGCAGCGCGTAGGCTTTCGGCTTCGGCAACTTCAAAAGTTTGCGCGCAGGCTGACGCGTCCAGGACTCGGGCGATTGTGTCGGTTTGTGGAAAATTTTTCCGCAAGTCACCGTCTCGTAGCCGTTGTCGGCAAAATGCTTCGGCAAAGTGGTCAGTTTCGAATCGACATCAGTGAAGTCTATGTAATTGTGTGTCAGCCCATTGGTATCCGGCCGAGTTCCGGTGAGCAAACTGGCACGTGATGGCGAGCAGATCGCTTGCTGGCAATACGCCCGATCAAAGCGCAGCCCACTTGCAGCAATGGCATCAATGTTAGGCGACTTGACTGCCGATGATCCGTAACACCCCAACTCCGGACGAAGGTCGTCGATGGCGATAAAGAGAATGTTAGGCTTTTCTGCCGCTCCGAGTGAGGAAGTTAAGCAAAGCGTGATAATTACAAAAAGAGTTCTCATGGAAGAAACGCGAATTCGTTGGAGTTGATGAGGCTACGGCAGATCAGCGGCAGTTCGATGCCTTCACAGGCCGCTACCTCATCCGCCTCTGGCAATCGGCCCAGCAGCAATTCAAAGGCGCGCGCGACTTGCGCAGTGGGATCGGCACCAGCTTCCATTACTGCACGCTCGGCGACGAACTTCGATTGCTCGACCACGAAGTCGCTGTTCATGAGGTTGAGTGCCTGCAGCGGAGTCGTGGAGACCGGGCGCTTGGGCTTCACTTGCCCACAGTCCGGAAAATCGAATGCGGTGAACATCTTGTCGTCGACACGGCGCATACGCTCCTGGTAAATCATGCGGCGCCAGGTATCGGGGCCGTGATTGTTGACGACTTGCCACTGAGCGTAGGTCTTTTTCACATTGTGGATCCGGAAGCTGCGACCGCCTATGCTGGTATCCAGTTTTCCAGAAGATTGAAGAATTCCGTCGCGAATGACCTCGGCTTCGACGCGCTGTGGCGGGAAGCGCCAGAGCAAGGAGGAGCCAGCATCGGCCAGCAGCCCAGCCTGGTCTGGAAGGCTTGAGCGGCGGAATGCATCGGAGGTTACGAGCATCCGAATCAGCCCCTTCATCGACCACGGCTTGCCATCTGGCCGTTGAGTCGGCTGAACGAATTCGGAGGCAAGCCAATCGAGTAGTTCAGGATGGGTGGGAAGCGCACCCGCCTTACCAAAGTCGCTGGAGGTGGGGACGATGCCCGTGCCGAAAACATGGTGCCAGATGCGGTTCACGATCACGCGTGAAGTGAGCGGGTGATCCGGTTGCGTCAGCCACTCAGCGTAGCGAAGGCGGCGCTTGGCTTCGGGCGTCTTCGAGTTGAGCCCCAGATCACCCCCCATGATGTCAAATCCAGCGGGCGGCACCTCGTCGCGCGGGTTCTCCGGGCTGCCACGCAGCAGGACTTTGGTCACGGCGGGTTCGGTGAATTTGCCAACGAAACTGTGGCGCGGACCTTCCTCTGAAAGCTGAGAGATGAGTATTTGCAGGTGCTCCGAGGACTTCTTCAGTTGCGGATTCTTGTTCAGCAATGCCATTGCCCAACCGGTCTTTCCGACTTCCTGCCAAGTGCCATCCTGCTGGAGCGCGGAAATTTTATACCCAGAAAAATAAGGGTCATTCATCTCGAGATAGTCGGTCTCGAAGTAGTATTCTCGATTGGTGGAAAAGCGGAAGCGATTGACCTCTTGCTCAGCGGCAAAGTGGATTTCAATCCAGGGCTTTTGCTTTGAGTCCTTCGGAAGATCTGTACGCCAGGCCATCGTCCCAACTTCGCCGTCGTTAGCATTCTCAACCCAGTTCCCCTTCTTTGTGATCGCATCGCCCGTCACCAGTTTAGTGCCGACGGAAGCGAGTGCGCGGTTCTTATAATAGTCGGTCGGCCCGTAAACATCGAGTTCGTCGATGCCGATATTGCGGGCGGTGAACTCGACGCGCAAGGCTTTCGTGTTGGTGGTAGGAAAGGTGAGGTCTTGACAGCCGCCCCAGTTCTCGACCCACTGGCCAGCACCTTCGCGCAGCGCTTTGCGCTCTTTTGAGATCTCTACGTAGAGTTCCTTCGCACGTTTTCTACGCGGATGGTCGTCAGAGAATTCCGGCCAGCGTCCACCAAATTCCACACCTTGGAACACTGCCGTCAACGAGTAGTAATCTTTGATCGAGATGGGGTCGAACTTGTGATTGTGACACCTGGCACAACCGACAGTTACGCCCAACATTGACGCACCAACCGTCTGTATCACCTCGTCCATGCGATCTGCGCGCGCCTGTCGGATAGCAGTAGGCTCGCGCCCGACGGTCGCTGCCGGGACGTGTGGGCCAGCGACAAGAAATCCAGTGGCCTCACCTGCTCCCAACTGGTCACCAGCCAGCTGTTCTTTGACAAACTGATTGTAGGGCAAGTCGTCGTTGAAGGCGCGAATAACATAGTCGCGGTAGATCCATGCGTTCTTGCGATAAAGATTCGCTTCCGAACCATTGGTCTCTGCCCAGCGAATGACATCGAGCCAATGCTGCGCCCATCGCTCACCGAAGTGAGGCGATGCGAGTAGCTCATCGACCAGTGCGTTATAAGCCACATCGGCGTCCGCTGAAAATGCCGTGACAAATTCCTTCACTCGATCAGGCGTCGGCGGAAAACCGGTGAGCACGATCGACGCACGGCGAACGAGTGAACGCGCATCGGCGGCCCCGTTCGCTTGCAACTTCGCTTCTTCTAAACCAGCATTCAAAAAAGCATCGATCGGATGATTCGCTCCATTTCTCGGCACTTCTGGACGCACGACTGGCAGTAAGGACCAGTGATCAGTCGTCAACTCAGCAACTGCGTCCATTTGCCCCGGCCACTCCGCCCCTTCTACGATCCACTGTTCGAGCAGTGCGACTTGTCCACTTGAGAGAGGCTCCCCTTTTGGCGGCATGATTTCGTCAGGATCGGTTCCTTTGACAAGATCCAGAAGATGACTCTTCATGGCATTGCCCGGGACGATACTCGCGATGCCACTATCACCTCCCCGCAATAGAAGAGCTCGCAGGTCCACGCGAAGCTCCGACTTCTGTTTATCTGGCCCGTGGCAGTCGATACAATGCTCTTTAAAGATCGGTTTAATATCCTTCTCGTAGTCCACTGCTGACGCGCTAGAAGCCAGCAGTAATATGAAGATGCCTACACCGATAGCCGATGTTCGTTGACGTATCATTTGCTCAATTCCTTATCTGAATGGGATTCAATCTTAAAAGTTAATTCGTAATTGGGCATGTCGGCCTCCTGCCATTGGCTGGTCACTTTTCGACTGTCGAACCATCGTGGCTTGGTATGGCTGCGGCTCCATCGTTCTGCAGTCGTCACCATTTTTCGGAGCCGTTCGGGGTGGCGCATGCTCAGATCGTTTTCCTCACTGAGATCGTCATCAAGGTTGTAGAGTTTCCATTTCGTATTATAAGCGCGACAGATTTTCCATTGATCCTGTCGTGCCCCGACATCGCTAAATCCCTGACGATGACGCAATGCGTAGATCATCCCACCTTCTCGCGGATTGCGTCCAGCGATGAAATCGCTCCAGATATCTTTACCTGATAGCCGCTTCCCTGGCGGAATTTCCGCGCCCGCAAGACCTCCAAATGTCGGATAGAAATCGAGTGCGGAAACCGGGAAATCAACGCGTTTCCCAGCCGAAATTTTCGCTGGCCAATGAAAGAACATTGGAACTCGATAGCCTCCTTCGAAGGCGCTCCCTTTTCCTTCTCTTAATGGCCCATTGTCGGCACCCAGCTTTTCATCACCTCCATTGTCACTGAGAAAAATGATCAACGAATTGTCATACTCCCCCGCTGACTTCAAGGACTCGACCACCTTGGCCACACCACGATCAACCGCATAGACCATGCCTGCATAAGCACGTCGTTTCTCATCAGCAATGTGTGAAAAATGCGCCATATCTTCGGCCTTGGCCTCTAATGGCGAGTGCGGAGCATTGTAGGCCAGATAGAGAAAGAACGGGGCCTCCTTCTCAGCCGCCTGCCCCACGAATCTTACTGCTTCGCGTGAAAGAGCATCGGTAACGTAATCGGTCTCAACCACGTCTTTTCCGTTGTGCTCAAGCGGGCGCACGTAGTCGTTAATGTGCTTATTTCCAGCTCGCACCTGACGCTCGTAGGCCAGCTGAAATTGCTCAGGAAAATACTGGTGCCCACCGCCAAGAAATCCGTAGAAATCGTCGAACCCGCGTGCGTTGGGATGGAATGCCCGTTGTTCACCCATGTGCCACTTGCCGCTCACCCCGGTAAAGTAACCTGCATCCTGGAGAACTTTACTGATCAACGTCTCGCTCGCGGGAACGCCTTCCTTATTGAACTCCTCGATTCCATGCCCGCTGTTCGGTAGATTGAAGGCACCACCAAATTCGTGCGGATACCGCCCTGTCATCAACCCCATCCTGCTGGGGCCACAAAAAGGGTGCGCTACATAGGCTGAATTAAAAATAGTCCCGGCAGCTGCCAGCTGATCCAGCACCGGCGTTTTAATGTCTTCCGCGCCATTGAACCCGACATCGGCATAGCCCGGCATAGCCCAGGTCATCGCACATGAGCTCTGATGTTAGGACGCTCAGCACCCGCCGCGATTGGCATGATCACGAGCAGAAACATCAAACATGTTGTGAGTCTCATTCTCGCTTGCTGCCTGCTCGGCTGTTTTCGTAGAGGTTCTTGATTTCGCTATCCGTCAGCGCTGCATTCATAATGCCCAATTCATCAATGCGGCCGTTAAGATTTCGAATGGCAAATGATGGCGTCTTGCGGAACGGCTGCCCCCAGTTGCCAATCTCTCCGTTGCCAATGCGAAGACTTTCAATGCCAAACTCTGGATCGATCTTCTCGCGAGAGAGTCGTTCTCCATTCACATAGTGAGAAACCGCACGGCCAGCCGGATCAAAGACGGACGCCAGGTGCAGCCATTGCCCGCTCATCGACAACTCCCACATCGGCGGTGAAAAATAGACATGATGGAAGCGGACATCTGGAAATTTTGGATGCGGACGAGAATCATCGACCATCACAGACAACATCATTTTGCCATCATCTCTAATTTGCCAGTGCGGCTCACCGGTCTCATAACCATCCCCCATGAACAATGCGTTGTAGCGACGATCGAGACTGTCAACGCGCACCCATGCGGCAAACGTGAGTGCCTGGAACTCACCCGGAATACGCACTCGCACTCGGGAGCCAGGGCGGTGAAATTCCAATGCCTTCTTATACTCCGGCCAACGACCGGCTGCTGTTTCTGCCAGCACGATTGCGCCATCGAATTCTGCATCGCGAGGCACCGAGGCACTGGGAATCAACGCCGCCGACCGATCGGATTCGAATGTGTAGTAAGCAATGACTCGCGGATCACGGGCAAAGGCATCGCGATGCGACTGCCATCGCGCAAAGTCCAGCTGTTGCTGCGATTCCGCCTGCGCACTAAAGTTGCTGACTTCCGGGAAAGCCACGAGCCCGCTCCCCACTTCAGTGGCAGCCGCGTCACCGGGCAGCTGCCACGCCTCCCCTTTTTCCGCAATACGATTTTTTTCATCCCGATGTTGAATCGATATCTCGCCATCGAGCACTTCCACATGCGCTTTGCCATCACGCACTTCAAATCCAAATTCCGTCCCCAGGTCAATGATCTCGGTGTCCGGCCCATGCAGCACAAATCCACGCGCTGCAGGTGGAACTTGCATCCTGACCACACCTGACCAGCACGTTGCCTCCCACGCTGATTGCAATTCAATTTCGGCAGGACCTTGAATTACCATCGTCGCACCAGAAAAGAATTGGATCTTGGCCACGCCCGACTGCAACTGCAGCGCCTCTGCCCCAAGACTGTCGCCCAGACGACGGTCGATTTTTTCGTCCATCCACTCAGCGTCAAACAAGTTCGCGACAACAGCAAAGCCTTGCGCAGACGCCTCTTCGATTGTTGCTATGGGCTGAGTTGCGTTCGAATTCTTCCCACCGAAATGCATAATCGCTAATCCCAGGAGGAATGCGATCGCCGCCGCCATCGCCGGAAATCGCCAGACCGTCACAGGCTTTCTCGTTTGAATAATCACCTGCGACGTATCTCCTGAATTTGACGCAACACGTTCCATCGCAATCTGACGAAGCCCCGTTTCATTACTTGCTTCAGCCACCCATTCACGCCGTAACGTTGGATTCTCCGCCAGTAGCCGGTCCAGTTCCTGCACTTCGGCCTCAGTAGCTTCGCCCGCAAGACAACGATGGATGAGAGTGCGCGTTTTCATCTTACGAATTCTGAAGTTCCAAGTCCTGCCGGATGCAATCCGAAAGTTTGTCCCGCAATCTGCCAAGCAATTTGTAGAGCGCATTGGCGGATCGACCACTTTGCTCCGCAAGCACCTTGACCCGGCCATCGCCCGCATAAGGCGCCAGGAGAAGCTCTTGATGGGCCGACGAAAATTTATCCAGGCAAGTGCGTAGCGCCCGCATTCTGGCCGCCTGACCATCGCGGTCAATCGACTCTGCTTCATCCGCTAGAAGTTCCAACACACCGGCACTGAAAACATGCCGATCGCGGCCAAGCTTCCCGATCGCCGACAAACACTTGAATCGCACCACGACTTTCGTCCACGGCAGGAACCCGGGCTCATCGCGGAGTTGGTCAAATTTTTCCCACAACACAATGCTGGCATCCTGGATCACCTCATCAACAAGATTCCAGTCCGGCAACAACGACCGCGCAAAAGCCCGCAACGCAGGCTCATGCTGCATCAGCAGCCGCACAAAATCGCTCTGGCTCAGTGCTCGTTCAGGATGGTCGAAAGCTGACATCTCATCTACCTATTCGCAAAATAACGCCGACCTGCCGAATTTTCTTCATTATTCGGAGGAGCGGGTGGAAAATAGGTGGTTATTAAATATATTCTGGATCAGCGGCCATTCCTCAACGTCAGACGCTCAGAGGAAAATACATTGCCGCTCGGTTTTTCGGGAAGTTCCGATTTCCATGCTTTGATTCTATTCAGCAAGTCGCGGGTAACTTCCGGTTCTGACTGGGCGACATCGTTTGCCTCATAAGGATCGTCGGTAATTCGATAGAGTTCTGCGTGGCTCAAATCCCGGTTAGCGACAAGTTTCCACTGCTGGTGGACAACGGCTGAGCTGACCCAGTGGTCAGGGCGATTCTTCGGGGCTGGCCATGCCGATGGGAACTTCCAGAACAGCGGTTTCTT
>JBNMNB010000276.1:0-9728 GCA_051270635.1 Verrucomicrobiales bacterium
GAGCTCATCACGTGAAGCGGTGAGAATTTCAACGTTTCCTCGCTGCTCAAGCTTGCGCACCAAGGCCTTGCCAACCATCCCACGATGGCCCGCGACGAACACTTTTGCACCTTGCTTCACGACAATAGATCCAATTGTTCGAGGAGAGCTCTCAGCTCTTCGACTTTTTCATCGGTCATTCCGACCATAGGACTTCGCACTGCGCTATCCATGTAGCCAGCCAATCCCATGGCCGTCTTGATCGGCACTGGATTGGTATCCAACCTGAGGAAACCTGCGAACAATGGGTAGAATCGACGATGCACCTGAAGCGCATGCTCCCAGTCACCTGATCGAGCAGCACTGACCATTGAAACCATTTCAGCCGGGATCAAATTGGAAGCAACACTGATGACGCCACACGCTCCCACCGACAAGAATGGTAAGGTGAGCGAATCATCTCCTGACAGGATCTCAAACGACTCTGGCAAGGCGGCGTCCAATTGGCTGACGCGCTCAGGAGTGCCGCCAGCTTCCTTTATAGCAACAATGTTAGGACAAGCCTCAGCAAGTCTCGCCACGGTCTCTACATCAATCTCAATTCCACAGCGCCCGGGAATGCTATACAGCACGATCTTCAGGCCGGTAGAATCGGCAATTGCCTTGAAATGTTGAAACAGGCCTTCTGCTGATGGCTTGTTGTAGTAAGGGGCGACCTGCAATGAGGCGTCGGCACCTGCTTTTTCAGCCGCCTGCGTCAATTCGATCGCTTCTCCAGTCGCGTTGGCGCCAGTGCCGGCGATCACTTTTCCGCGTCCAGCGGCGTGTTCCACAGCCATTTCGATCACCCGGATGTGCTCCGAACTATTCAGCGTTGGCGATTCACCAGTGGTGCCCACAGGAACGATTCCCTGCACGCCAGCAGCATATTGCCGCTCAACCGATTTTCGAAACGCGCGTTCATCTATAGAACCGTCCTTAAACGGTGTAACAAGCGCAGTATAAACTCCTTCGAACATAAGTAAGGGCGGTGTCAGATTGATTCGGGAACGACAATTTCCCCCTTGAATACCAGCTGCGCCGGGCCAGTCAAGGTGACATTGGTGTAATGCGTATCGCCGCCCGGGATCGATTCAGCGTCAAAGCCGACCTGTAAGGTATCGCCACCTTGCACACGAACTGAAATAGGCGAAGTCTGCTGGGTCAACTGATGGTGAATGATCGCATTCGCCACCATGCCCGTTCCGCAGGCAAGCGTCTCGTCTTCGACACCCCGTTCATAGGTTCGGATGGCAAGGCTGCCCGGTGCTAGCACCTGCATGAAATTGACGTTGGTGCCTTTCGGCGCAAACTGCTCATGAAACCTCAACGCAGCACCATCTTCCTGGATGGCTACGCTCTCCAGATCATCGACCACGACGATGGCGTGCGGCACACCCGTGTTGACAGAATGCACCACGACCTCCTCGCCTCGGACATCGAGAGATGCATTGAGCGCCAAATCAAAAGGTTCGCTCAAATTGATCCTGACGTCGTTCTTTGGAAACGAAGCATTGATTTTGCCTGCAATGGTTTCGAATGACACCTGCTCCAGAGTTCCAGGATGCAGCTGCTCGACAAACCGTGCAAAGCATCGCGCACCATTGCCGCACATTTCTGCTTCGCTGCCATCTGCATTGTAGTAGCGCATGCGGTAATCTGCGCCTTCCCGCGCGGGCTCAACCGCAAGTAATCCGTCCGCGCCGATTCCACGGTGTCGATCGCACAGCCAGGCAATCTGGGCCCCCGTCAGAGTCAAGCCAGCATCGCGATTATCGAGCACGACAAAGTCATTGCCCGCACCATTCATTTTGGAAAAATTCAAGGTCATGGATTCCCGTTGCTTAGACCGACTTCACTGCATCCACAAGCGGCTTCACAAATCCGCAAACTGCCTGCCGCAATTCCTCTTTGGCCTTTGTCGCCGCGATTAATCTGACGATTGCGCTGCCTACCACCACCGCGTCGGCCATCGTAGCCACGGTGCGCGCCTGGTCAGGAGTTGAGATTCCAAATCCCACTGCGACGGGCACATCGGTCGATTTTTTGATCAACTCGACCTGACTGCCGATGCTATCCGAAAGTGTCGTCTGCTCGCCAGTGACCCCTTCTCTGGAGACGTAGTAAATGAATCCCTGGGCCTCCGCCACCAGCGAGGGAATGCGCGATGCCGGCGTCGTCGGCGATACTAGACGAATCTGCTGCAATGCATCCCCCTGGCCGCACAACTCTTCGTTCAGCTTTGCCTCATCGGGCGGCAGGTCGAGCAGCAATATGCCATCCACCCCAGCTTCCGCAGCATCCGTGTAAAACTGCTTAAATCCATAAGCGTAAACAGGATTGAGATATGTAAACAGCACGATCGGCGTCTGGCTGATCGCCCGAATGGCACGCACGAAATCGAGCACTTTCGCTGTCGTTGTGCCTGCTTCCAGTGCTCGCTGTGCTGCCATCTGATTCACTACGCCATCGGCCAATGGATCGGAAAAAGGAACCCCCAGCTCGATCACGTCCGCACCTGCGTCGTCCAGACCTTTCACTACCTCCAACGCGCCATCCATGTCCGGATCACCCGCACACACGTAGGCGACGAAGGCTTTCTTGCCCTCGGCTTTCAAATTCTTAAACGTAGATTCGATGCGATTCAAAGACGTCGACATTGTTCCGATTCCCTACTGCAAGCATTGGCGTCTCGCAAGGCCGATCCACGTGGGCTGATTTGCCCAGATTAGATTACTCTTGCGAGATCAGATCCTTTTCAAATTGACGATCTGCCGATCGCGCCGTCCTTATCTAGTGGTGGAGCACAGAGCGACGCCCGCGACCAGGCATCTAACCATGGCATCCAAACTCAAACTAGGCGTCAATATTGATCACGTGGCTACGCTCCGTCAGGCGCGTTATGCGTTGATGCCGGAATCAAGGAATATTGAACCAAACCTGCTGCTGGCAGCAATGGAAGCGGAAGATGCAGGAGCAGACTCAATCACGATTCATCTGCGGGAAGATCGCCGACACATCATCGACAGTGATGTCTTTCTCGTCAGGGAACACATCCGCACGCAGCTGAATTTAGAAATGGGCAACACGCCCGAGATTCTAGCGATCGCCCTGCAAGCGGCGCCGGATTTTGTCTGCCTGGTGCCAGAAAATCGCGCTGAAATCACGACTGAAGGGGGGCTGGACGTCGCTGGAAACCGAGATGCGCTGGCGGATACACTCGAACAATTGCAGAGCGCCAGCATTCAAGTGAGTATGTTTGTCGATCCGGATCTCGCGCAGATTGAGGCATCGGCTTCCATTGGCGCAGATATAGTGGAACTGCATACTGGCGCGTTCGCTGGTGCCGAAGGAGACGCACGCCAACAGGAACTGAATCGTCTCATCACCGCTGGCACTGCCGCCCATGCAGCAGGCCTTCAAGTCAATGCCGGGCACGGCATCACTACTGTAAATGTCAGCGAACTCTTCGCGATCCCCCACATGGTAGAGCTCAATATTGGCCACCACCTTGTCTCACGCGCCCTGTTTGTTGGCTTGAAAGCAGCAGTGGAAGAAATGATCGCGGCAATGGCTGGCTACAGCGGAAACTGAGATTGGTGGGCCTATTCAACGGCCACGGGCAGAGCGACAACTTCAAGTTTCCACTCATCGAATGAAGGCGCCATAGTCAGAATTCCGTGTGTTGCGAAATTGTAGTAGCAACCGAGGCCATAAACGCTGTCGGGCGAAACGTTAAACGTGTAGACGGCTCCTGCTTCGACTTTTCGGGTTTCTTCAGTATCTAATAGCCTCTTCAACAATGGTTTCGAGGCGGTCGCCAAGCCAGGAGCATCGGCTGTCTGCCAGTGACGAAAAACTCCCTGCGAAACCAGCAGTCGCTGCATCATAGGAGACAAGTTCCTGGTATGCTGGTGCGCCCGGAAGACGGCCCGAATACGTGCTTCAGGTGATGAATGAGCCTTGAGAATGGTTGCCGTTCCCTTTTGCCCAAACACCCAGCCTCGAGTCTCTGTGAGGTCGAGAGCAGGTTCTTCAGTGAAAATAGTGAAATCGTTCCACATAAACCCAAGTGTGCGTGGAATTGTGGGACTCAAGGGCACGAAGTCCGCGAATTGCGCATGAAGTTGATTTCTCTCGGGCAATCCGATCGTCTCCAACAACTCGGGATGGGCCTTGACGAAACTGGCCTGGTTCAATGTTCCAAGCAATTGATAGGCGATCGCAGGTGATAGTTTTTTCAATAGTTCAGTCGGTGCAAATCCGGACTCCATGCCACCGTGATTGCATTGCAGATAATCGCCCTCCGCGGTGCCGACGTAAATGACAACAGGAAGACAATCATAAAGTCGAGCTGCCCTGCTGACATCGTATCCTGCCCCGAATTTCCGCAGCAGTTCCTCGACGAATCCATACCGATGCACCAATTGAAAGTCCTCATGATTTCCCCTCGATAACCAGACATTTCCGGGATTCGCCAGCTTCAGGCGCAGCAGAGTCGCAATCACTTCTACTCCATAAGATCCGCGATCGGTGTAGTCGCCGAGGAACACTAGATGAGTGTCAGGATCGGCGAGCTCAAAGCCCTCCAGCACACCACGCTCCTGGAGACTGCCTAACGTTCTGACAAGCGAGCGAATGTCCCCATGCAGGTCACCATTGAAAATGACCGTGCTTGCGGAATTCAGAGTCAGCTTCTGCGCAAACGGCTGGAAGGGAACATTTTCCGGATCCTTGAAATAGGCAGTCCTGAAATCAAAAAATGTCCCCTGCGGTTTCCCCAACACCCAGCGATCGTCCCGCGCAAGATTCCCCGTCAACTCGGCAGCAAAAAATTTCTCGAGCAACCGATCGAATTGAGCACTCGAAATCGCAGATTTCCCCGCAGCAGCTCGTTGCTGGAGAATCTGCTGATTAGAAGGCAATGCCAGGCAGCGGGCCTTCCATTCCGGCCACGCCTGAAGTGTCTCTACCGAATCTTGAGAATGACACCAGCAAGAGCTGAAAACGCTCAACAGAATCAAATGTGAAGTAATGGCCAGTAAGCGGTACCGCATTCACCAAAGGGACTCTCGCCTCTCGCTTCAGTCAAGTTCAGACAATCGCCTGCAGCTCGTCATTTTGACTCCCTCCATAGAGCCGACAAATCCGCCTCCAATCAGCGATTCAGACTTTCTTTGCCGTTCCTCATCAGGTTTTGCTTTCTGGGATCGCATGAATGGTGCCGTAGAGTTCGACTGGGAGCGGATTTCCATCGGCTGCGGTGAGGTTCGCTTTCACTTCGATTTGCATGACTGGTTTTAAGCTGGGGATGGTGAGCAGAACAGAACGTCGATCTTTGCTGAGGGTTGCCTCATTTATTGCTACAGGATCTCTGCCCTGTTGATCGGGATTGGCGACCGAGTAGTCTTTGGATCCGTAGCTGCTGGTCCAGCGATAATTCCACTGCTGGATCGCGTAACTCTCCGCACGACTGGCGAATTCAGCATCGACTGGCTGGCTGAAGTCGATGCGTAGTCCTTCTTGTTGCACACGAAAACCCGTCGCCATGTAGAGTGGCTCGCCCGTGTAGCGCACGCGATGCAGCGCACCGGACAATTGTGCTGATGTTTGCCAGCCGCGTAGTCCACTGACGTACAATTGACCATCGCTGGGTCGAAAGCGGGCCCGCATCGCGCTTGAGCGGAATGAAACATCGGGAAATGGAATCACGGCTCCCTGGTAAGCACCGCCATCAATCTGCTGGTGGGGAACCAGAAACATGCTGCATTTGCCATAGGAGAAGTGAAGCAAAGTGCCTTCCAGTCCTAATTGACCCTGGCCCCAGCGCTGGTCATTTGTCGGCACCCACGCCTGACCGCCGCAGGAATTGTCGATTCCATGAGGAATCCAGCAGAGTGGTTGCTCAAAGTCTGTCGGCGCCTTGCTTCGATGGTGGGCTGGCAGGTATCCGTGAAAGCCGCCTTCTTTCACTACCTGAATGCCCGAGGACGGAATCCAGCCACCCTGCTGTTTGCCGTAGGTGATGAGTCCGTTCGGCCCGATAGCCAATCCATTCGGGTTGCGCAGGCCCGTGGCTATCACTTCGAGAGAGCTGCCATCTTTCGCCACCCGCAATACGCTACCGCCGTGATCAGAAGCGCCTTCCTCGGTACATTTGGTGTAGTAGAAATTTCCTTCAAGATCGGTATCAAGGTTCGTAGCGAACCGGTGATGCGAGCGTGTGACCTGGCAGTCATTGTTGAAGTTCTCGTAGAAATCGGCTTCACCATCCCCGTTGAGATCATGCAGCCGAGTGATCTGATCATGGCAAGTCACGTAGACCTGATTGTCCACAATCTTCAGCCCCAGCGGTGAGGAAAGTCCTGTCGCGAATCGCTTCCATCGTAACGCGCCAAATTGATCGTCGATTCCGCGAACAATCCAGACATCTCCATGTGACATGCAAACTGCCGCATCTCCATGAGTTCCGCTGGATTCCTTGGGGAAAAAGTCATGTCCGCTGGCATACATCAGGGCGTTCCATGGGTTCTCATAGGGCAATGTCAGGGTATCGACGACATACGGCTTCCCCTTTGCTATTCCAAGTTCGCCCTTTGTCACTACCTCTGGCTCCCAATGTGCGGCCCCACCTTTCGTCCAATCAACGATCGCATCAATCGGCGTCCCCTTTACGTGGATACTGAACGCGGATAAATCGCTGTGATGCAGTGTGGCAATTGAAACTTTCAGGGTAGTCGCAACCTTAGAGGCAGGCAGTTGCAGCTCGATGCGCGAGAGTTCGGCAAAACTCAAACCAGCCTCACTGTTTCCACCGCTCGGAGCCGTCACAGCGACTGCCAGCCCCTCATCTGAATACCGCCCGGCTTTGAAGATAGTGACACCATCGACCTCACGCTTAACGAAATCATAGGCATCGGGAGCACTGCAAATCACGGCGCGTGAGGCAGTGTCCGATGGCCCGACGTGAAACGTTCGAGAGAACACCTGATGCTCCCCCATTGCTTCAATCCACGGTGACTCAAGAATCTCTCGATCGCCAACGGAGTAGCTGAGCACGACGCGATTCCCCGCAAGATAATAACCACGATACAGCGCCCATTTATCTGGCAATGGCCCGAGTTGGCGCGGCCGCGGATCCGCTTGGTCACCATTCTCGGGATTCGCCCAGCCCGGCACATCAGTCGTCACAAACTCTGGGGCACTGCCGATATTGTGTCGATTTTCGGTTGCTTCGTCTTCGCGGTCCGTGGTCTTGATAAAGTGGCCGGTCCATCCGGCTCCTACGCGCATCAGGTCAGTATCGAACACGATCCCACCTTCACCGTGCTCACCAACACGAATCGCGATCCCCTTCTGCACTGGCGGCAGCGGCGTGTCCGGCAGAAAAAGAGTGCCGCTGAAAACGCGCCCAGAATTCTGATACCGAAGGTAACTACGCTTGAGTTGCTTCGCCCGCTCATAGCCATCTCCTGGAAAGTCTAACACTTCCACAGAATCGGCCGCTTTGGCAGGAGCTTCCATGCCGACGTAGAGAATACCCTGCATTGTCATGGCATGCCCGGGTAAAGTGCAGACGTAGGGGTAGGCCCCGGTCACCTTGGGGGCGACAAAAGTGACGCTTCCGCTTTCGCCTGGGTTTACAATTTCCGTGGCCGTGATCACCTTGTTAGAGTCCGGCACATAGTTGCGGGCGACAGCTTCCGCGCCCAACATCCACGCCGCCTTTGCGACTTCCATAGGATGCTCTTTGCCAGGCAGACATAGCACCCAGTTGTGCTGCATGCTGTCCGTGTTTCTCAGAACCAGCGTTACTGTGACTCCAGGATCCACAGTCAATGCCCTGCGATCGAATTCCATGCGGCCCGGGACAGTGCCCAACTTGACCGTGGCCGCATCGTTGTTGCTGGCGCCATCCTGAGATCGGACAAATTGCAGGCATCCCAGGAGGCAGAACAGCGATAGAACTAGTCGTTTCGAAAGCGGCATTCTCTCCATCTAGGCAATGAACCCGGAAATGTCGATGGTTCACGGCCCAGGATGGCTGTGGAACTCTGGCGATACTGGAGGGACTTGTGACTTTACCTCAGCAGCAAGCCTCTGAGGATGCGTCTATGCCCAATGTCTAATTTGCATTGACCTCACAGTACAGTTAACTAGTTTGCCCTCAGGGAGACTTCTCCCAGCTTCTCCCATGGTCTCGATCTCAATTCGCAGTTTAAACAAGCGCTTCGGTGAAACCGTTGCGTTGGATTCCGTGAATCTGAAAATCGAGCCTGGCGAAATGTTCTTTCTGCTTGGCCCCAGTGGCTGCGGCAAAACTACACTGCTGCGGCACATTGCTGGATTTTACACTCCGGATTCGGGAAAAATCCTGTTCGATGCGAAGGACGTCACTCACGTAGCGGCGCACAAGCGGAACACGGCGATGATGTTCCAGAGCTACGCGTTATGGCCGCACATGTCAGTTGCGCAGAATGTTGCTTTTGGGCTGGAACAAAGGAAGGTCGATCCCGAGAACATCGAGCGCCGCGTTGCCGAGGCGTTGGATATGGTGCGCCTGAGAAAGCAGGCAGGGCGTAAAATCAATCAACTCTCTGGTGGCCAGCAACAACGTGTTGCCCTCGCCCGCGCGCTGGTCGTGCGCCCCGAGTGCCTGCTGCTCGATGAGCCGCTTTCCAACTTGGACGCCCGGCTGCGGCTCGACATGCGCACCGAGATCCGCCGAATCTGCAAAGAATTTGGTCTGACAACGGTTTACGTCACGCATGATCAAAAGGAGGCACTGGCGATCGCTGACCGCCTGGCGATTCTCGATGAAGGAAAAGTCGTTCAGGCAGGAACTCCCCGGCAAATCTACCGCTTTCCATTCACCACGCGGGTGGCATCTTTTCTCGGCGAAACGAATATGATTCGTGGTGTCATTGATGGTGAAGCCGGAACGGAAAAGTTGTGGTCAGTGAAGACGGATTTCGGTGAGTTCTGGGGGCGACTGACAGAGAAGTCCTGGGAGCCTAAATCAGGCGAGCGCGTGACGATTTGTATTAGACCGGAGGCAATGCGCCTGGCCGACTACGCCGGAGCACGTAACACCATTGCAGGAAGGCTGCACCACTACATGTATCTAGGCGACACTGCGCAAACGGTTCTCAATGCTGCAGAAGGCCAGGAGGTTCGCATCACTGAATTGCACCCAACCGGCCGTGCCCCGGACCAGGATACGGAGCTATTCGCTTCCTGTACTCCACAAGACACCTTGATCCTGCGTCGCTGATGGTTGCTTCTTCCATGCTTACCAAGTATGTGGTGCTGATCGGCGGCATGCTGCTGACTTTGGCGGCTCCCTTCATCCTACGGCCGAAGGACACGTCGCTGACCACAGAAAGCGACGGCAAGGTGATCATCATCACGCCGCACAATGAAACGATCCGCCGCGAGTTTGGCACCGCCTTCACTCAGTACATGAAGGCAAAGACCGGCAAGACGATTCAGGTCGACTGGCGGACACCCGGAGCTGGCACCTCAGAGATCACACGTTTCATCAACTCCCAGTACTCAGCCGCCTTTGAGAACTACTGGAAGAACACCCAGGACTACGAATGGGATGCGCAGTATCTCAATTACTTCAATGATCGAAAGATGAAGTTGCCTGACAATGATGCGGACAAAACGACCGCGCATCGCGTGCGTGAACTTTTTTTGAACTCGAC